>NZ_JMLG01000002.1:0-370542 GCF_000686645.1 Desulfofundulus thermocisternus DSM 10259 | reverse complement strand
TTACGACCCGAAGGCCTTCTTCGCTCACGCGGCGTCGCTCCGTCAGGCTTTCGCCCATTGCGGAAGATTCCCCACTGCTGCCTCCCGTAGGAGTCTGGGCCGTGTCTCAGTCCCAGTGTGGCCGGTCACCCTCTCAGGCCGGCTACCCATCGTCGCCATGGTAGGCCGTTACCCCACCATCTAGCTAATGGGACGCGGACCCATCCATTAGCGGGTTTCCCCTTTCCTCCTCACCCCATGCGGGGTAAGGAGCGTATCCGGTATTAGCGCCAGTTTCCCAGCGTTATCCCGGTCTAATGGGCAGGTTATCCACGCGTTACTCACCCGTCCGCCGCTGGCAACGGAAGTCGGCCGTCGGAAATCGGATGTCAGATCTTTTGTCGCAACTGGCCTGTGGCCAATTGCTTCTTATCTGACTTCTGACCTCCGATGACCGACCTCCGTTACCCGCTCGACTTGCATGTGTTAGGCACGCCGCCAGCGTTCGTCCTGAGCCAGGATCAAACTCTCCATCTAATCCTTTGCCCCAGAATCACTCCCGCACACGCTCTTCCTCACCAGATGTTCAGCCCTCTCAGCTGCACACCCGGCTTCCTCCCTGTTCAGTTTTCAAGGACCACTTTCCCCTCGCTGTCGCGCAAGCGTTATTGTATCATGATTTTTTTACTGCTGTCAACTTGTAACTTTTACCTTTTTTACTTCCTGCCGGTTACCCTTGAGGGTAACCGGTCAGGCACTGCATGCTTTCAGTCGCCAAGTGCAGGATTTAATATACCACAGGGATACGACGCTGTCAATAAGAAAAGTTATGTTTTTATTAAGTTTATGTTAAAAGAGATTAATCTTATTCTTCCGCGCTGACCAGTGCGGCATCCACCAGCCTGTCTCCCGGTCCGAGGCGCATGAGCATTACCCCCTGCGCAGCCCGTCCCATGGAGGAAATTTCGCTGGCTTTTAACCTGATGATGATCCCCTCGGCACTGATGACCATTATTTCTTCTTCAGGCTTAACCACCAGCATGGCCGATACAGGGCCATTGCGTTCGGTTACCCGGGCACTGATAATTCCCTTACCACCACGCGCCTGCAGGCGGTACTCGGATACAGGCGTACGTTTTCCGTAACCGTTATCTGTAACCACCAGCACATCTCCATCCGGCCGAACAATATCCATGGCCACGACCATGTCTCCCGGTTGCAGGCTAATTCCTTTCACCCCCCGGGCCGTACGCCCGTAGGGAAGCACTTCTTTTTCTGAAAAGCGAATGGCCAGTCCCTGGCGCGTGCCCAGGATAATCTCCTCCGTACCGGTGGTAAGCTTCACGTCCACCAGCTCGTCCCGCTCATCGAGCTTGATGGCAATTATGCCATCCCTGCGGGATGTGTCAAATTGCTCCAGTTCTGTCTTCTTTACCACCCCGGCACGCGTGGCCATAAAGAGATAGAGACCCTTGCTGAATTCCCGCACTGGTATTACTGCTGTAATACGCTCCTGCTGTCCTATATAAAGCAGGTTAACCAGAGCCGTCCCCTTGGACTGCCTGCTCGCTTCGGGAATTTCGTGCACCTTCAGGCGGTATACTTTCCCCTGGTTAGAAAAGAACAGAAAGTAGTGATGGGTGCTGGTGATGAATAGATGCCGCACAAAATCCTCTTCTTTGGTGCCCATGGCAGTAACGCCCCGGCCGCCGCGCCTCTGGCTCCTGTATGCGTCCAGGGGCATGCGTTTAATGTAGCCCTGGTTGGTAATGGTGATGACCACTTCCTCGTCCGGAATCAGGTCCTCAACTTCCAGAGAAGAATCTTCATCGCTGATTACCGTGCGGCGCGGGTCGGCAAATTTCTGCCGCATTTCTAAAAGCTCGTCTTTAATCACCTGCAGGACTTTTCGCTCATCGGCCAGGATGCCCCGCAGGTAGGCGATCTTCTCCAGGAGTTCTTTGTATTCTTCCTCCAGTTTATCCCGCTCCAGGCCGGTCAGCCTTTGCAGGCGCATATCCAGAATGGCCTGCGCCTGTTTTTCCGAGAGGGAAAACTTTTCCATAAGGGCATTTTTTGCTATTTCCACCGTCCTGGATGACCGGATAGTGTTGATGACCTCATCTATATGGTCCAGGGCCACGCGCAGGCCCTCTACAATATGTGCCCGCGCTTCAGCCTTTTCCAGATCGAAGCGGGTACGCCGGATAACCACCTCTTTCTGGTGGTCCAGGTAGTGATGCAGCATTTGCCGCAGATTTAATACCTGGGGCTGGCCATTGACCAGGGCCAGCATGATGACCCCGAATGTCTCCTGCATCTGGGTATGTTTGTACAGCTGGTTAAGGACCACCCGGGGTTTGGCGTCACGCCGCAACTCTATAACAATACGCATTCCCTGCCGGTCCGATTCATCCCGCAGGTCGGTAATTCCCTCGATTTTCTTTTCCCGGACCAGTTCGGCAATCTTCTCAATAAGCCGGGCCTTGTTGACCATAAACGGTATTTCATGGACAACAATGGCGTTTTTCCCACCGCTAATTTTTTCTATGCTGGCCTGGGCCCGGACCTTAATGGTACCCCGGCCCGTCTGGTAGGCTTCCCGGATACCCTGGCGGCCCATTATTTTTCCGCCGGTGGGGAAATCAGGGCCTTTGATAACCTGCATCAATTCAGGAATGGTGACTTCCGGGTTATCGATTAACTTGATCACGCCGTCGATTATTTCGCCCAAATTGTGAGGTGGGATATTGGTGGCCATACCCACTGCGATACCCGAGGAGCCGTTCACGAGCAGGTTGGGAATCCGGGCCGGTAACACCGCCGGTTCTTCGGTACTGCCGTCATAATTGGGTATGAAGTCAACTGTATTCTTATCGATATCTGCCAGCATGGCCATGGTTATACGGGCCATGCGGGCTTCCGTATAGCGCATGGCTGCCGGTGCATCACCATCAACGGAGCCAAAATTGCCGTGCCCGTCAACCAGGGGGTAGCGGCTGGCAAAATCCTGGGCCATGCGCACCAGGGCGTCATAGATAGCCATATCACCGTGGGGATGGAATTTGGACATCACCTCACCCACAATGTGGGCACTTTTGCGGTGCGGCCGGTCAGGTGTAAGGCCAAGCTGGTGCATGGCGTAGAGAATACGCCGGTGTACCGGTTTCAACCCATCCCGCACATCGGGTAAAGCCCGGCCCACGATTACGCTCATCGCGTAATCCAGGTAGGAATGTTTCATTTCTTCGTTAATATCAATGGGTATTACCTTGCCTATATTTACGGACAACAAAGGTCACCTCAAAACATTATTTTGCTTATACGTCCAGGTTACGCACAGCCCTGGCGTTTTGCTGGATAAATTCCCGGCGGGGTTCCACCCGGTCGCCCATGAGCATGGAGAAAATGGCGTCAGCTTCAATGGCATCTTCAATATTTACTTGCAAGATGGTCCGCTTCTCAGGATTCATGGTGGTTTCCCACAGCTGCTGCGGGTTCATTTCACCAAGGCCCTTGTAACGCTGGATGGTTACCCCGTCCCGGCCTATTTCCTTGAGTATTTCCTCCAGCTCCGCATCACTATAAGCATAGCGATCGACCTTGCCCTTACGAATGCGGTACAGGGGTGGTTGAGCAATATAAACATAACCGGCCTCAATAAGGGGGCGCATATAACGGTAAAAGAAAGTTAAAAGCAGGGTGCGGATGTGGGCCCCGTCCACATCGGCGTCGCTCATGAGCAGGATCCTGTGGTACCTGGCCTTGCTCAGATCGAAATCTTCCCCGATGCCCGTGCCCAGCGCTGTAATCAGGGCCCGGATCTCCTCATTATTAAGGATCTTGTCCAGGCGCGCCTTTTCTACGTTTAAAATTTTCCCGCGCAGGGGCAGGATGGCCTGGAAACGGCGGTCCCGGCCCTGCTTGGCCGAGCCCCCGGCCGAGTCCCCTTCTACCAGGTAGAGTTCGGTCCTGCTGGGGTCCCGGTCGGAACAATCGGCCAGCTTCCCGGGCAGGGAAGCGCTTTCCAGGGCGCTCTTGCGCCTGGTCAATTCCCGCGCCTTGCGGGCGGCTTCCCGGGCCCTGGCGGCGGTAATGGCCTTTTCCAGTATCCTGCGGGCGATACCCGGATTTTCCTCCAGGAAGGTGGCCAGCCCCTCGGATACCACTCCATCCACAACGCCCCGGACCTCGCTGTTTCCCAGCTTGGTTTTGGTCTGACCCTCAAATTGGGGTTCCGGCACCTTCACACTGATTACCGCCGTCAGGCCCTCCCGGATGTCCTCCCCCGATAGGGCAGTGGTACCATTTTTCAGGAGATTATATTTTTTCCCGTAGTCATTAACCACCCGGGTCAGGGCGCTTTTGAAGCCGGCCTCATGGGTTCCCCCATCCACGGTGTGAATATTATTAACATAGGAAAACAGGCTTTCCACGTAGCCCTCGGTGTACTGCAGGGCTGCTTCTACCTGTATTCCGTCCCGCTCGCCAAAAAGGTAAATGGGCTTGTTGTGCAGAACCTCTTTATTCTTGTTCAGGTAGCGTACGAAGTCCCTGATACCGCCTTCGTGCTGGTAGACTGTTTTCTGCCCTGTTCTTTCATCCTGGAAGATGATTTTTATACCCCGGTTTAAAAAAGACAGCTCCCGGAGGCGCTGGCTTAAAGTTTCCTGGTTAAATACCAGCTCTTCAAAAATTTCCGCGTCCGGCTTGAAGGAAACCTTGGTACCCGTCGTGGTGGATGTCCCGATAACTTTCAGCGGGGTAACGGCCTTTCCCCTTTCGTAGCGCTGGTGATAGACATGGCCGTCCCGGCGAATTTCTACCTCCAGCCACTCGGAAAGGGCATTCACCACCGATACCCCTACGCCGTGGAGCCCGCCGGAAACCTTATATACGTTACCACCAAATTTCCCCCCCGCGTGAAGCATGGTGAGTACCGTTTCCACCGCCGGGAGGCCTGTCTTGGGGTGTATTTCTACGGGTATACCCCGCCCGTTGTCAATCACCGTTACGCTGTTATCCCGGTGTACGATGACTTCTATCCGGTCGCAAAAGCCGGCCATGGCCTCGTCTATGCTGTTGTCAACCACCTCGTAAACCAGGTGGTGCAGGCCCCGGGGGCCGGTGCTGCCAATATACATTCCCGGGCGGCGGCGAACAGCTTCCAGTCCTTCAAGAACCTGTATTTCCTCTGCGCCATAGCGGTTGTTCATTTCCTGTTCCAGCATGGCCGGGAACCTCCATTCTTTAATGACATAACATAACACTATATTACAATTATAACCTTTAAATGGAAACTCCTAAGCTAATCCCCATCAAAAACAAGCATCCCCGCTCTTTTCTTTAAAGTCGAACAGGAAATTGGCGAGACATATATACGGTTACTGGTAAGGACAATTGATTTTTCCTTGCCCTTATCGGCAATCACCTGTACTATTTTTTCGCTCCGGGCCAGTTCCATGAACTCCCTGTTCACAGGGGAATTTTCCACCCGGACATTCAGGATGGCCACGATATCCCTTTTGGGAATAACCACATCGTTACCGAGATGTAGAAACAATAAATTTAACCTCCTTTGTAAAGCTTGTGCTCCCTGACAGTTACTGCTGGTCCGGGGAGATCATTCTTGTCCTCTGTACTGGTGGTTATAAAGACCTGCGTTTTTCCTCGCATGTATTCGACCAGCTTTAATCTCCGTTTCTGATCTAGTTCGGAAAAAACGTCATCCAGGAGAACAATGGGATAGTCTCCCGCCAGTTGCCTGCTCAGTTCCAGTTGGGCCAGCTTTAGTGCCAGGACCAGTGTTCGCTGCTGCCCCTGTGAGCCGAAGCGCCTGGCATCCTGTCCGTTGATGGAAACGAATAAGTCGTCCCGGTGCGGCCCGATCAGCGTTTGTCCCCTGACCAGTTCTGAGGTGTAACATCTGGATAAACCCTCCAGAAAGCGCTGGTAGATTTCCTTTTCCCCGGTGGTTCTTTCCAGCTGGACGGTAGAAAGGTACACAAGACCAGCTTTTTCGTCACTTCCCCCAATCTGACTGTATATGCTCCTTACGGCGGTGGAAAGCCCGGCCAGCAGGCGGCAGCGCCAGGCGATAATTCTGGCGCCTATGGCAGCCAGTTGCTGGTTCCAGGGTTCCAGCTCCTCCTGTTTCAGTTGCTCAGTTTTTATTTTTTGCAGCAATTTATTTCTATTTAGTAAAACCCTTTGATAGCGATGCCACCAGAAGGGGTAACCGGGCTCCAGCGGTCCTATCTCCAGGTCCAGCCATCGCCGGCGTAAAACAGGGCTTCCTTTGATCATTAACAGGTGATCGGGTGTAAAAATCAAAGGCAGCATAAAGGGGCTTTTTTCATCCGGTTGTCCCCCGGATTTAACCTGTTTCTTGCCCGTGGCGGTCAGAAGGATAATTTTATTTTCTTCCTGCTGGTTTGATTCAAATTTTACTTCCACCCGACAGTAATTGCTGCCCCAGCGAATCAGGTCTTTATCACGGTGCGTTCGAAATGAGCGCCCGGTAAAGCCAAAAAAAATAGCCTCCAGGAGGTTGGTTTTACCCTGGGCGTTACCTCCTGCGATTATATTGATCCGGGGGTGGGGCTGCCAGAACAGCCGGTCGTACCCCCGGAAGTTTTCAAGACTGATATGCACTATGCGCACTTACTTCCTCCCGGAACTGGACGGCCCTCAATCCTTCGGCGGTTTGGCCGGCAGCAGCAGGGACAGGTAGCTATCGTCCCCTGCCGGCCTGAGCACTGCTGCACTCAAGGGGCCGGTTAATTCCAAGCACAGTTCATCACTGTTCAGGGCCCGCAGGCTTTCACTCATGTACCGGGCGTTGAACCATATCTCCAGAGGTTCGCCTTCCACCAGCCCGCTAATTTCTTCCCGGATCCAGCCTGCCTGGGTTTGTACGGAAACCACGCAGCTGTTTTCCTGTAGCGTAAATTTTACCACCGGGTATCCATCACGCGCCAGCAGGGATGCTCTTTCCGTAGCATCCATTATTTCCCTGGTAGTCACTCTGGTACGGGTGACAAATTCCCTTGGTATTACCTGTTCGTAGGGGGGGTATTGTCCGGCTATCAGACGTGAAGCTATTTTTAAATCTGCGGTGGAAAAAAATGCATGATTTTCCTCCAGAATTATGGATATTTTTTCTTCGGTATTACCCGTTAACCTGGCCACTTCGCCCAGGGTTTTCCCGGGTATAATTGCCCTTACCGGCTGTTCAATTTCTTCTTCCAGCTGGTAATTTTTCATGGCCAGGCGATAGGTATCGGTGGCCACCAGTCTGAACTGTTTTCCGTCTACCTGCATGAGGACTCCGGTAAACACGGGTCGTGTTTCATCGTTGGACACGGCGAAGAGTACCTGGCGTAACATCTCCTTTAACTCGTCCTGTGGTACCTGGATGCCGGTTCCCCTGTTTATCGATGGGAGGCGCGGGTATTGCTCGGGTTCATAGCCGTGGATGCTGACCTGTGATGTTCCATAAGTTATGATGACGCTTGTGCTGCCCGGTATGCTGTTAAATTGAATGGGTATATCGGGTAGACTGCGCACCAGGTCGGAAATGTATCGGATCGGGAGAACTATGGCTCCTTCCGTTTCAGTTTCCACTTCTATGTTACACTGTATGGTTAGCTCGGTGTCCGAACCTGTTAGGTAGAGCCTGTTTCCGGTGACTTCAAAGAGAATGCCCGTTAATACCGGTAAGGGTGAGCGTGGGGAAACAGCCTTTTGAACGGCATTTATCGCGTGCATCAGCGCCGGTTTGCCCGCATTGAACTTCATGGTTTTCACTCCGTTGTTTTGATTATGATCCAGATCATTATATTTCATTACTTTAATAGTCGTACATTATAGTAGTGCTCTTTTTTTTGTGGATAACTTGTTTATCCCGTGAGGGCTTGTCATTTTCGTCCTGGGGAAAGGTTTTACCCTTCCTGTGGATAAGTTACCTGCTTTCTTCTTTTATTTTTTGTTTTATTTCGTTGATGGTTTGTTCCAGCAGGGCGTCGCTGGCCAGCTGATTGCTTATTTTTTCACATGCATGAAGCACTGTTGTGTGGTCTCTTCCTCCGAAGGCATCGCCTATTTGTGGCAGGGAGAGATCTGTCAGTTCCCGGACCAGGTACATGGCGATCTGCCGTGGGAAAGCAATATTGCGACTGCGCTTTTTGGATTTGAACTCTTCGGGTTTTAAACCGTAGTAAGCGGCCACTTTTTCCTGGATGAGCTGGGCCGTAATCTGTCTTTGTTGTTTACCGGGCAGTATATCTTTGAGTATGTCCCGCGCCAGCTGGGTGGTTATTGGCTGTTTGTTCAGCGATGCATAGGCAACCACCCGGATAAGGGCTCCTTCCAGTTCCCGGATGTTGGAGGTTATTTGTTCGGCAATATATTCCAGCGTTTCATCGGGTACCGAGACGTTGTCCAGCTGGGCTTTTTTTCTTAAGATAGCTATCCTTGTTTCCAGATCGGGAGGCTGGATATCTGTGATCAGGCCCCATTCAAAACGGGATCGCAGGCGATCTTCCAGGGTTGGAATCTCCTTGGGCGGTCTGTCGCTGGAGATAACTATTTGCTTGTTGGCCTCGTATAAGGTATTGAAGGTATGGAAAAATTCTTCCTGGGTGCGTTCTTTTCCGGCGACAAATTGAATATCGTCTATTAAAAGTACGTCCATTCCCCGGTATTTATCTCTAAATTCTGCCGTTCGTTTATTTGCTATGGCGTTAATTAATTCGTTGGTAAATTTTTCAGAGGTAACGTAGACTATCCGGTTTAATTTGCCCCGCTTCAGGATGTAATGGCTGATGGCATGCATCAGGTGCGTCTTTCCCAGCCCTACTCCCCCATAGATAAAAAGGGGGTTATATGTTTCCGCGGGTGACTCTGCTACGGCCAGGCAGGCTGCATGAGCAAACCGGTTGCTGTTGCCCACCACAAAGGTTTCAAAAGTGTAACGGGGATTTAACGAGCATGTTTCCACAGCTGACGGCGCGGTCTTGCGTATCCTGTTTAATAATTTCTCGTTGACTTCTTCTGCTGGTAGGAACTGTATTTCGATTTCGTCGTTGGTGATTTCCTGGAGGTAGTTTTTAATAAGTGAAGCGTATCTTGTCGCCAGCCAGTCTCTGTAGAAATGGTTGGGAACCTGGATAAAAAAAGTGCTCCGGTGAAACCCCAGGGGGAGTACCGATTCCTGCCAGATTTCGTAAGTTTCTGTATCCAGCCGGGGCTGGATATGGGCCAGCAGTTCATCCCAGATCGCGGTCACATGCGTTTTATTCATTGGTGGTAACCCCCTGCTGACAGATGTTTGTTAAACTTAAAAAAGCCACCGCAAGCGATTTAACGGGGCCTGTAGGTTTGTACAGCATTAAGTATCGACAAATTTATGCACATCTTTATTCTGGCCTGTGGATATCTTTTTCTCCTGGTGCCAGCGATTCAATGATATCAAATTTGCCAGGCCTTATCAACCGATAAAATGTCTTCCTGTGGATAGTTGAGCAGGCTGTGGACAATTATTTTCGGCCGGGTGTTTTTTCTTGACTTGAGAAGGGTATATCTTATATAATAACTTGTGATGTGTCTGGTTTTTCCAGCCGGCCGGTGGTGAGGAGGTGTAAGATTTTGAAGCGCACGTTTCAGCCCAAAAAAAGGAAACGGAAAAAAGTTCATGGTTTTTTAAAGCGTATGTCCACCAGGGCAGGCCGTAACGTTATAAAAAGGAGAAGGCTGAAAGGAAGAAAAAGACTTACTGCATAAGGCCGCTTGCTTCAACAAGTTGGCCTTTTCGTACATTTGGCCGATTGATTTTAAGCAGGATTGATTTGGAGCATGGAGATTTTGAAAAAGAAAAGGGACTTTCAACGGGTGTACCGGCGGGGTCAATCCGTGGCCAGTAACGCCCTGGTTTTATATTTGTACCGTAACCGGGGACAGGGCCGCCGATTTGGTTTTTCCGTCAGTAAAAAAACGGGTAAGGCTGTAGTCCGCAATCGTGTACGCCGGTTGCTGCGTGAAATTTGCCGCCTGAATGAAAGCTGGTTTCCGGAAAATTATGACGTGGTTATTATTGCCCGCAAAGAGGCGGTGGGGAAGAATTATCACGATCTGGCCGGCCAGGTCCATCATCTTATCGGTCGTGCTACCCGTAAGCTTGTGCCGAAGGGTTGAGGTGAGGATGCGCTCACTGGTTATTGCCTGTTTTCGCTTTTACCAGCGATTTATTTCACCTTTAAAACCACCCACCTGTCGTTTTTACCCTACCTGTTCCGAGTATGCCGTACAGGCCGTGGCTAAATACGGTGTTGTCCGTGGTTTACTTCTGGCATGCTGGCGTCTACTGCGCTGTCATCCCTTTTGCCGGGGTGGCTATGATCCGGTTTAATGGCAAGGAGGAGATGGTTTGTTTCAAGCTCTGGTTGATGGCATGACTTCCCTTTTAAACTGGTTATATCACCTTACCGAGATGGCCCATATTGCCAATTACGGCCTGGCCATCATCCTGCTGACTGTTCTTATCAAGATTATCCTTTATCCTTTGACGGTCAAGCAGATGCGTTCCATGGTTGTTATGCAACAGCTGGCGCCGAAGATTAAAGAGATACAGGAGCGCTACCGGAATAAGGACCCGCAGAAAATGCAGCAAAAAATTATGGAGCTGTACCGGGAGCACAACGTTAATCCCATGGCCGGTTGTCTTCCTTTATTGATTCAGATGCCCATTTTAATTGCCCTTTATCGTGCTTTACTGCATTTTAATTATGCCGATCCCGCCCATGCCCGGTTTCTCTGGATTAATAACCTCAGCCAGGTGGGGGACCCTTATTACATTCTCCCTCTTCTTGCCGGATTGACCACTTATGTTCAGTCGCGCATGACCACCAATATGTCCGACCCCACCCAGCGGACCATGCTCATCATTATGCCCGTTTTCATTGCCTGGATCAGCGCAACGGTTCCTGCCGGTCTGGCATTGTACTGGGTAATTTTTAATGCCATGGGAATTATTCAGCAGTTTTTTGTTAACAGGCATACCCAAGGGTTGAAGGAGGCGCTAAACACTGGTGGTGGAGGAAATCGAGAAAACCGCTAAAACTGTTGATGAGGCGGTTTCCCTGGCGCTGGCCCAGTTGGGAATTTCCCGGGAGGAAGCAGAAATTGAAGTATTGGAGGAACCGTCCAGGGGGTTTTTAGGTATTCTGGGCACCCGGCCGGCCCGGGTTAGGGTACGGGTTAAGGATACACCATCGCGCCGGGCTAAGGAATTGCTTGATCGCCTGCTGGAGGCCATGAATCTTCCTGTGGAAATGTCTATTGAAGAAAAACAAAATAGTTTGTACATTGCAATAGCAGGAAAAGATGTGGGCATACTGATCGGTAGAAGGGGCGAAACCCTTGATGCCCTGCAGTATCTTGTCAACCTTTATGTGAACAAGAATCAGACCCAGCGTTACAGGGTTATTCTGGATGTGGAAGGATACCGGCGCCGGCGGGAGGAAACTCTGCAGCGCCTGGCTTTGAAGCTGGCGGAGAAAGCCAAGCAACGGGGAAGGAATGTGGTTCTGGAGCCCATGTCGTCCCATGAACGCAGGATTATTCATACGGCACTCCAGGGAAGAGATGATATCTATACTTACAGTGAAGGTGAAGAACCATATCGTAAAATCATCATCTCTCCCAGAAAATAGCTTGTGTTACGATTTTCAACCCAGCCGGTGCAAACCGGGCTGGGTTTTTTCAAATGGTGGTGTTGTCAGTGCTGGATGATACGATTGCTGCCATTGCTACTCCATTGGGCGAGGGTGCCATAGGTATTGTCAGGGTATCCGGCCCTGAGGCCATTGCTATCGCGGAAAAAATTTTTGTCAGCCGGACTGGTGTTGATTGGCGCCGGCAGGGGAGTCATCGTTTATTCTATGGCCTGGTGGTGGATCCGGATACCGGCCAGCCAGTGGATGAGGTGTTGCTGGGTGTTATGTATGCGCCCCGTACTTTTACCCGTGAGGATGTGGTGGAGTTTAATTGTCACGGTGGTATAGTTCCCCTGCGCCGTACTCTGGAGCTTGTCCTGCAGCACGGTGCAAGGCTGGCTGAACCCGGTGAGTTTACCCGGCGGGCCTTTTTAAACGGCCGCCTGGATCTTGCCCAGGCCGAATCCATTCTGGATATTATTCGCGCCAAGACGGATGCCGGGCTGGCAGTAGCCATGTCTTTGCTTTCCGGAGAGTTATCTTCCAGGGTCAGGCGTTTTCAAGATCAATTGCTGGGAATTCTGGCCCAGGTGGAGGCCGATATTGATTTTCCCGAAGAGGATATTGAGGTGGCCAGCCGGGAGGATTTGAAGAATTCTGTTCTTGACCTTATGGGCGATCTGGAGGAACTTATTCATCAGGCCCGTTTTGGTAAGGTGTTCCGTGAAGGTTTGCGCACGGTCATCGTTGGTCGTCCCAATGTTGGTAAATCCTCGTTGCTAAATGCTCTCTTGCGGGAGAAAAGGGCCATCGTTACTGAGATTCCCGGTACCACCAGGGATATCATCGAAGAAGTGGTAAATATAAGGGGTATACCCGTTCGATTGGCCGACACGGCTGGAATGCGTGATACCGATGATATAGTAGAAAGAATTGGCGTGGAACGTTCAAGGGAGCTGGTGAAGGCGGCCGACCTGGTACTGGTGGTTCTGGATGCCAGTACCGGTTTAACTTCTGAAGATCGCGCTGTGCTGGAATTGGTAGAGGGGCAGAAAGGAATTGTTCTCATTAATAAGAGTGATATTGGTGATGGCGAGGGGCTGGCACGCCAGGTTGCAGATCTTTACCCGGACAAGCCGGTGGAAGTTATTTCAGTTAAAACTGGATACGGCCTGTCTAAAGTGGAAGAGGCCATTGAGCGGTTGGTGCTCGGTGGCCAGGCTACGGCATCTCAAATGCCCCTGGTCAGTCATGTTCGTCATAAGCAGGCGCTGGTGCGCTGTTATGAGCATTTGCAGGAGGTTTTGCGCGCTTTATCGGCCGGTGAAAATATTGATCTGGTGGCTATAGATTTAAGGGCGGCCTGGGAAGCACTGGGTGAAATTACCGGTGATACGGTTGCCGAAGATATTGTTGACCGTATTTTTCAAGACTTTTGTATTGGAAAGTGAGGTTTTGTTCCCTTGGAGTACCTGGCTGGAAAATATGACGTTATCGTGGTCGGCGCCGGTCATGCCGGTTGCGAGGCGGCTTTAGCTGCCGCTCGCCTTGGTTGCCGTACCCTGGTTCTGACTTTGAACCTGGATAATGTGGCCCTGATGCCCTGCAATCCTGCTGTGGGCGGTCCGGCCAAGGCCCAGCTGGTTCGTGAGGTAGATGCACTGGGTGGGGAGATTGGCCTGAATACGGATCGTACCGCCATTCAGATGCGTTTGCTGAATACTGCCAAGGGTCCTGCTGTCCGTGCCCTGCGGGCGCAGGCCGATAAAAGGCGATACCAGTGGAGCATGAGGAAGGTGCTGGAAAGCCAGGAGCGCCTGGATTTAAAGCAGGTTCTCGTGGAGCGCCTGCTGGTACAGGGAGATCGTGTTCAAGGAGTTGTTGGCAGCACCGGCGCCAAGTTTCTGGCTCCGGTGGTTGTTCTTACTACCGGTACATATTTAAATGGCCGTATTATTATCGGTGACCTGGCTTATACCGGTGGTCCCAATGGTCAATTTGCTGCGGTGGGACTGTCAGCTTCGCTAAGGGAGCTGGGTCTGGAGCTGGGTCGTTTTAAAACCGGTACTCCTGCCCGTGTGGACAGGCGATCTATTGATTTCAGCAAGTTGTCCGTGCAGCCAGGGGATGAGCGCCTGTTGAATTTTTCTTATATATCCCCGGTAACCCGGCGGGAGCAGGTTCCGTGCTGGTTAACCTACACCACTCCTGAAACTCACCGGATCATCCGGGATAACCTGCATCGTTCACCTCTCTTCAGCGGTTTCATAAAGGGAACGGGACCCCGATATTGTCCTTCCATTGAAGATAAGGTGGTGCGTTTTGCTCATCGCGAGAGTCACCAGGTTTTTATTGAGCCTGAAGGTCTGGATACGGTGGAAATGTATGTACAGGGTATGAGCACAAGCCTCCCCGAGGATGTACAGCTGGCCATGCTGCGCACATTGCCTGGCCTGGAAAAGGTTGAAATTATACGTCCCGGTTATGCCATTGAATATGATTATCTTGTTCCCACGCAGTTGAAACCTTCTTTGGAGTGCAAGACCATCAGCGGCTTGTTCAGCGCCGGTCAAATTAATGGTACTTCAGGTTATGAAGAAGCTGCTGCCCAGGGTATAATTGCGGGTATAAATGCTGCCCGTTTTATTCAGGGTAAGGACCCCCTCATTTTATCCCGTTCAGAAGCCTATATTGGTGTGCTTATTGATGATCTGGTTACCAAAGGCACCAATGAACCTTACCGCATGCTTACTTCCCGTGCTGAGTACCGGTTGCTCTTGCGCCAGGATAATGCTGATCTGCGTCTTACGGAAAAGGGTTATGAAGTTGGCCTGGTTACCCCGGAAAGGTACCGTATTTTTGAAAAGAGGAGACGTTTAATCAAGGAAGGCATTGAATTATTACAGCGTACGGTTGTACCGGTTGATGAAAAGTTACATAAGGTGTTGGAATCGGCGCAAAGTTCGCCAGTACAACAGCCCACTTCCCTGGCCGCTTTACTGCGCCGTCCGGAAATTACTTTTCAACATATAAAGGAAATTTTCCCCGGTGCTTCCGGTTGGCCCGCTGATGTGGAGGAAGAAGTGGAAGTAGAAATTAAATATGAAGGTTATATTAAGAAGCAACTGGCGCAGGTGGAGCGATTTATCAAGCTGGAAAATCGCCGTATTCCCGATGATCTGGATTATGGTTCCATAAAGGGTTTATCAATGGAAGCCAGGCAGAAGCTGGAACAAATTCGTCCGCGCTCTATTGGCCAGGCCAGCCGTATATCCGGCGTTAGCCCGGCAGATATCGCCCTGCTTCTGGTTTACCTTGAAGGTCGCCGCCGGTCGTTAGATAAAAATTAACATTTCCTGGGAGGGTATTTATTGTCCGGTATTAATTTTTCTGATTTTAAATCTTTATTTTTGAGAGCGCTGGTGGATTTAGGTTTAAATTTGCCCGATGATGCCTTTGTTTCTTTTTATCGTTATTATCATCTTCTGCTGCAGTGGAATAAAAGGATTAATTTAACCTCCCTGGTGCAGGTGCAGGACGTGGTAATAAAGCATTTTATCGATTCATTATCCTGTTTTCTGTTTTTTTCTCCTCCTTCCGGTTCCCGTTTTATTGATATTGGTACCGGTGCCGGCTTTCCCGGCTTGCCGCTGAAACTGGCCCGCATGGATTTACAGTGTACGTTGCTGGAATCGGTTGCGAAAAAGGTGTCTTTTTTACAGCACGTGGCTTCTTTCCTGGGTCTGGTTGGTGTGCAGGTGGTTTGTGGTCGGGCCGAGGAAGTAGCTCATCAAGAACATTACCGTGAGTTTTATGATCTTGCTGTGGCCAGGGCCGTTGCCCCGCTGGCTGTTTTACTGGAATATGCCCTTCCTTTCCTTAAAACCGGCGGGTTTTTTATTGCTTTTAAAGGTCCTCAGGTCGAACAGGAGCTTGCTTCCTGTGATAGGGCTTTAAATATACTGGGTGGTCGTTTTGTAACCAGATATTGCCTTAAATTACCAGTAACTGGTGATGAAAGGCAACTTATCTTATTTGAAAAATATAGAGAAACCCCTGTTCAATTTCCGCGCCGCCCGGGCATTCCCCGCCGCCGTCCCTTATAATTTTATTTTTCTTGAATAAAAATATTTTTTTTCGGGAACTTTAATTCTGGAGGTGATGGTTTTATGCCTGATATCAAGTGTTCGGTTTCAGAATGCAAGTTTAACAGCGAGATGTCCTGTGGTGCTCCGATGATTCAGGTGGATCGTAATGGAGTGAGCAAGGCCAGCCAGTCCTTGCAGACCAAGTGTGAAACCTTTAAGCCGAGAAGTTAAAGTAAATGATCCTTTGGAAAATGGCCGCTGCCCTGCCAGCGGTCATTTTCTTTGCAGGAACACTTGCTCCCTTTGTTGAATATTTGCCCACATGAGCCATTTAAAGGAGTGATTGCCATTGGGAAAGACCATTGCCATTGCCAATCAAAAAGGGGGTGTTGGTAAAACCACTACTGCTGTTAATCTAGCGGCATGGCTTTCCCTGATGGGAAATCAGGTGTTGCTGGTGGATGTTGATCCCCAGGGGAATGCAACCAGCGGTCTGGGTGTTAATAAGGAGGATCTTGAATTCTGTATATATGACGTTATTATCGGGGGTAAGGATCTTTCAGCGGTGATTGTGGATTCTTCTGTGCCCGGTTTAAAGGTGGTTCCCGCCACTATTGAGCTGGCCGGTGCTGAAATAGAGCTGGTATCTGTGGCTGATCGTGAGCGTATTCTTCGCCGGGCGCTGGAACCTTTTCGGGATCAGTTTGATTATATTTTTCTGGATTGTCCTCCTTCCCTGGGTTTGCTTACCCTTAATGCTTTAACGGCTGCCGATTCTGTTTTGATCCCCATCCAGTGTGAATATTATGCCCTTGAGGGTGTTGGTCAATTGATGAACACTATTCATTTAGTTCAAAAACGTTTGAATCCCCACCTGGTTCTGGAGGGTATTCTTTTAACCATGTTTGACGGTAGAACCAATTTGAGCATACAGGTGGTGGAAGAAGTTAAAAAATATTTTCCCGGCCAGGTTTATAAAACCATTATCCCCCGTAATGTTCGTTTAAGCGAGGCGCCCAGCCACGGGCAGCCAATTATGTTTTATGATCGCCGTTCCCGGGGTGCGGAGGTTTATCATGAGCTGGCTAAGGAAGTGATGGGTATTGAGTAAGAAGCGCGGACTTGGAAAGGGTCTGGGTGCTTTAATTCCTGTGGACAGTAATGATGTGAATGGCTCTTTGCAGGAAATCCGGGTAGAAGATGTTCAACCCAATCCTCGCCAGCCCCGGCAGGCTCTGGATCAGGATAAGATTCAGGAGCTGGCCCTCTCTATTAAGGAGCATGGTGTTGTTCAGCCCATTGTTGTGCGCCCTGTTGCCGGTGGCAGATATGAAATTATTGCAGGTGAGCGCAGGTGGCGGGCCTGTCGTATATTGGGTCTCAAGTATATCCCGGCGATTATTAAGGATTATGGCGATCTGGAGGCCTCTGCCGTTTCCCTTATTGAGAACGTGCAGCGGGAAGATTTGAACCCGCTGGAAGAAGCATCTGCATACCGACGGTTGATTGATGAGTTCGGTCTTTCCCAGGAGGAAATTGCCAGACTGGTGGCCAAGAGCCGGCCTTTTATTACCAATACCTTGCGTTTACTGTCTTTGCCGCCAGAGGTTCAGGATATGCTCAGTTCCGGCGTAATTACTGCCGGTCATGCCCGGGCTATTCTTTCCCTGGATGATGCAGCCAAGCAAATCGCTGCTGCCCGGGAGGTAGTTGCCCATGGTTTAAATGTCCGGGAAACGGAAGAACTTGTTCGTCGTTTTATAAATGAGAGCAGTGATGATGGCGCTTCAGTGAAAGAAAAAAGTTCCCCATCTGCCAGTGATGATGGCGAACTGGTTTCCCTGGAAGATATGCTCGGCGATGTTCTGGGTACTAAAGTGCGTATTCGTGCCAGGCGCGGTGGTCGCGGTGTTATTGAAATTACCTTTGATAACCGTGAACAGCTTGATGAACTGGTCAATCTGCTTCTAAAATAAGCTGCCGGATAAAAGGTAAGATGTTTCACGTGTTACATGACGGTGAAACAACAAAGGGAGGAAAAAATGGATTCCTTTAAACTGGGATTCCTGCTCGGCTTGCTGGTGGGAGAAGGCCACTTTGGTGGCGACGGGAAGCAGCCGCATATCACCCTGCGCATGCATGCACGCCACAAGCAACTTTTTGAGTGGCTAACCAGGAATGTGCCCGGATCACGCCTTTACGGGCCATATAACCACGGGGGGAGGAACTATTACCAGTGGATGCTCAGGGGAGAAGGACTTAAGAAAATGATCCCCCTTTTAGATAACCTGCCCCTGGCGGAAATATCACCGGTTACCTATGAAAGGTACCAAAAGATGAAAGAAAATTATGGCCTGGATAAGGGAGATAAATGAGCTGAAAAATTTACCGGACTGACTTACAGTGATTTGAAATATACTACTGAAGTAAAAGGATACCGGAAGGCGGTGATCTACCAGTGGTTTTTGCCGACCGGGCTGATGCTGGAAGACAACTGGCCGGAAAGCTGGCCGGTGCCTGCAAGAAAAAGGGGATAATCCTGGCCATACCCCGGGGAGGGGTTGTGGTGGGAGCAGAAATATCCCGGCAGCTGGATTTACCCCTTGATCTGGTTATACCGAGAAAAATTGGAACGCCCCATAACCCGGAAGTAGCCATTGGGGCCTTAACCCAGGACGGGACGACAGTTTTTAACCGTCAACTGCTGGCTGTACTGGGGTTAAAAGAAAAAGATGTGGCCGGTCTGGTGGAGGAACAGAGAAAGGAAATTGAAAGGCGCCTGTTGCTGTACCGCGGGGATAAGGAATACCCGGATTACAGCGGTAGATGCATAATAGTAGTGGACGACGGTATAGCCACAGGTTACACGGTAATCGCCGCCCTGCGCTGGATCCGCCGGAAATTCAAGCCGGAAAAGCTAATCCTGGCTGTTCCGGTGGCACCGGCAGATATCCTGGACAGGCTGGAAAAAGAAGTTGATCAACTGGTGGTTCTGATGGCACCGGAAGATTTTTATGCCGTGGGCCAGTTTTATCAGGACTTCCGGCAGGTGACTGACCGGGAAGTAATACAATTGCTGAAAGAAAGAAGGGCTGTGAGTTAAGAAGGCACCTTCAGGTCATACTAACAGTGACAGGAGGTGCGATAAGATGAATAAAAAGGTAGCGGTAGAGGAAAGCTTGACCGGACTGAAAGAACTGCTGGAAGAAGAGGGCTATACCGTGGTTAGCCCCGGCAGCCAGGAGGAAGTTCTGGCCATGGTGGTCACCGGCCTGGATAACAACACCATGAACATGCAGGATATAAATACCAGGGCACCGGTAATAGAAATGGCCGGGAAAACACCGGAACAGGTGCTGGCGCGGATAAAAGAGCTGGCATAAACAGTGAAACCCGGGTTTATATTTCCCGGGTTTCATTTTTGGTGCACAGGGCCACAGTGTAAAGGAGGCCCTGGGCGATAACATCAGCCATGCGCATGACCAGATTTAACCGGGTATTCTGCAGAACCAGGTACTCCATAAAACCGCCTACATTAACAATCCCGGTAATATGGATTTCGCCAACGGGAGGCAGCTTTTTATTAACGCCAGCCCCGGGACGCAGGGCACCGTCGCCAATGGTTACAAAGCCGACACTATCAACACTTCCAAGGGACGCATCCACCGCTATAACCAGGGGATTCCTGTGGCTACGGTAAATTTCCTCAATTACACCCTGCAGGTTGCTGGCGTGCACCGGATTTTCCAGGGTACCATAAACGGTAAACAGATCCTGCTGGCTGGAAGCCAGCCTAGAACCCACCAGTGGACCCAGGCAATCACCCGTGGAACGGTCGGTACCAATACAGAGGAGAATTAATGGCTGCCCGGATAAACCACCACAGCGCTCCAGACGGGCAAAGAGATCGTAGCCGAACTTTTTAGCCGCCGCTGGATCATCTATATGAACCCTGGTTTTACCGCCAGGCAGGAAATTGGTCAATTCTTGAGCTTTATCAATCATCGCGTATTCCCCCTGATTTACCAATAACTAGTATATTTATTTCCACCGGATGACCCGATTATTCCTTAAAACATGAAATTTGGTCAACCATTTGCTCCCAGCGCATAGGATTGAAAAAGGGGGTGATGGACTTGCCGGGCACCGGGCTGAAACAATGGTTTCAGGTGAGCGCCCTTTATGCCGGCACGGTAATTGGAGCCGGATTTGCATCCGGACAGGAAATAATGCAGTTCTTTATTATCTACGGGGAAAAAGGCCTCTGGGGGGTAACTCTATCCACAGTGCTTTTTGGGCTGCTGGGGCTGTTAATTATGCTGTATGCGACGGCAGCCGGCTGCAGCAGCTATGCAGAACTCCTGCCGGTTATGATGGGAAAAAAACTGGCCCGGGCTGTAGACTGGCTGAGTCTGGCCATGCTGCCCGGAGGGCTGGTGGTTATGCTGGCAGGAAGCGGCGCCCTGCTCAACGAGCAGTTCGGACTACCAACCGGGGCGGGAACGCTGGCGGTGGCGGTAATAACGATTCTGGTGATCATGGGCGGGCTGGAGGGAGTGTTATTGACAAATATGATCCTGGTCCCGCTGAAAATATTAACCATTGCCTTTGTCTGCCTGATGGCGATTATAAATTGTGGGGGATGGCCCGAGCTGGCTCAACAGGGCCAGCAGATAAATCACGGGAGAAACTGGGTGTGGTCCAGCGTACTCTACGTATCCTATAACATGGTTGTTCCGCTGGCGGTGCTGTCGTCCCTGGGGCGGAGCGTGGAACAAAAACCGGGGATCCTGGGCGGGGTTACCGGAGGAATAATTCTGGGTGGAACAGCAGGGCTGGTAACCATGGCGGGTTTAATTTTCTATCCCGGGATAACCAGTTATCAAATACCCCTTCTTTGCATTGCGGGAGAACTGGGCAAAATATGGAAACATATTCTGGGCCTGCTGATCTGGCTGGCCATTTTAACAACGGCCATTGCCGACGCCCATGGTTTTGCCAGCCGCCTGGCACCAAAAGGAGGGCCGGCATATCGCCTGGCAGGTGCGGGTGTGGTACTGCTGGCCATACCACTGGCCGGGGTGGGCTTTACCAGGCTGGTGCAGGTACTGTATCCATTATTTGGGTATGCGGGGCTGGCGGTAATCGCCGGCCTGTTAACAACCATGTTTCGCCTGAAAATAACCCGGGGAAAGGAGTAAGAAGGAATTGACCACCGGAGACGAGAAATGTGATCTGCAGAAACTGCGAAAAAAAAGGCGCAAATTTGTCAGGGCAACCAGAAGAAGAAAGGCGGTTTAAAAAGTGAACTGGCTTGACCTGTTGCTACTGTGGCTAATTATCTGGTCTGCGTGGAAGGGTATACAGGCCGGGTTGATTGCCAGCCTGGCCAGGATATGCGGGTTACTGTTAGGCCTGGTCCTGGCCAGGGAATATCACAGACCGCTGGCAGAGTATATCGGCCAACACTGGCCGGTCAATCAATGGCTCGGCAGCTGGAGTGCCCCTCCGGCATCAAATCATATCAATGAAACTTTGTCGGAATGGTATCAGCATCTCTCCCGGGGAGCCCTGGAGCTGCTTTCCTTTATAGCCATATTGGTGCTAACAGCCTGGCTGATCAGCTGGCTGGGAAATATCGTGGGTGCTGCAGCCGGAATAGGCCTGCTCGGTCCTGTAAACCGCGCCGGCGGGTTGATCCTGGGGATTGCCAGGGGGGTACTGGCGGCGGTTATATTTCTGGCTGTGCTTATGGAGGTTAAAGATATTCTTAACAGCTGGCTTCCCGGTTTTGATGTACCCTGGCTCGACCGGGCCCTGAACAGTTCACGCCTGTACCAGGCTTTGTACCCGGCAAAGGAAATACTGCAGAAAAGTATACCCCTGTTAAACCAGCAGCCCATAAAAGATATTTAACCTGCGAAAAATAAACAGGAGGATTTTGACCAGGATATCGTTGGAAACAAAAAATTTCAATTATATTAAGCCAGGGAGTGGATGAAATGACCGGTTTAAAAGAGCAGTCGGATAGTGTTCCGGCCTGGACGAAATTAAACGCACAGGAAAGGCAGGCGGTAATGGACCTGGCGGAAGAGTACCGCCAGTTTCTAAGTAAGGCCAAGACAGAACGGGAAACCATAGAGCTGGCGGCAGCGGCTGCCAGGGACAGGGGCTTTAGTGAGCTGGAGCAAAAGGAAAACATTAATGCCGGTGACAGGGTATTCAGCATCTGGCGGGGAAAGTGCATGGCCATGGCGGTGGCAGGCAGCGAGCCCCTGGAGGAAGGATTAAACATCGTTGGTGCGCATGCTGATAGCCCCCGGCTGGATTTAAAGCCCCGGCCACTGTACGAGGAAGAAAATCTGGCCCTGCTTAAAACTCATTATTATGGAGGTATTAAAAAATACCAGTGGGTAAGTATACCCCTGGCCCTGCACGGGGTGGTGGTAAAAGAAGACGGACAGGTAATAAAAATAATCATCGGCGAAAAGGAAACAGATCCCGTCTTTACCATAACTGATCTCCTTCCCCATCTGGCCAGGGAACAGATGGAAAAGAAAATGAGCGAGGGAATAAAGGGTGAGGGTTTGAACCTGCTGGTAGGCGGAATACCGGTGAGTGAAGGAGAGGTTAAAGAAAAAATCAAGCAGCATGTGCTCAGCCACCTGGAGCGGGAATATGGCATAAAGGAAGACGATTTTATCAGCGCGGAGATTGAGGCCGTTCCGGCCTGGCCGGCCCGGGATATCGGACTGGACAGGAGCATGATAGGAGGATATGGCCAGGATGATCGGGTGTGCGTGTTTACTGCACTGAAGGCCATAATGGAACTGACGGTGCCATCACAGACAGCGGTGGCACTCTTTGTGGATAAGGAGGAAATAGGCAGTACGGGTAACACAGGAATGTATTCCACATTTTTAACAAATTTTGTGGCTGAACTGGCCGCCCGGTCCGTTCCCGGGTACAGTGAGCTGGTTCTGCGCAGGATTATGGCCAGATCCCGTGCCCTGTCGGCCGACGTTAATGCCGGGTTTGATCCCAACTATCCGGACGTAATGGATAAATTAAATGCTGCCCGCCTGGGGCACGGCGTGGTGTTAACCAAGTATACAGGCGCCGGTGGAAAAAAGGGAGCCAACGATGCCCATGCCGAATTCATGGGGCAGGTGCGGCGGGTATTCAACCGGCACGGAGTGATCTGGCAGAGCGGCCTGCTCGGCAAGGTGGATCAGGGAGGGGGCGGGACCATTGCCTACCTGCTGGCCATGCACGGCATGGATGTTGTGGATTGCGGGGTTGCCCTTTTAGGCATGCATTCACCATTTGAGGTGACCCATAAAGCTGATATCTATATGGCCTATCGAGCCTATAAAGCCTTCTATAAAGGGTAAACCTGGAGGTTTGAACATGGAAGAGATCTGGAAAGCTGTTCTGGGGCAGGCAGCAGTTAACCAGCTGCTGGCAATAGACTGGGGAAAAGTTATTGCCAGCAGCATCAGGGTCCTTTTAATCATCGCCCTGACCTTCCTGGTAATGCGCGCCGGCAGCGCGGCGGTGGATCGATTTTTCAACAAGTGGGATAAAATCGAAGCGGTTGAAAGCAGGCGGGTGCATACCCTGCGTACCCTGATGAAAAGCGGCCTGCGCTATACCCTGTACTTTGTGGCCCTGGTCACCATTCTCAATATGTTCGGCGTACGGGTGGAGGCTATCCTGGCCGGTGCCGGAGTGGTAGGGCTGGCCGTGGGCTTTGGGGCTCAGAATCTTGTCCGGGACGTGATCACAGGTTTTTTCCTGCTGCTGGAAGATCAATTCGCCGTGGGAGATTATATAACAGTAGCTGGAGTAAGCGGGACAGTTGAGGAAATGGGCCTGAGAGTAACCCGCCTGCGGGATTTTGGTGGTGAACTGCATATTATCCCCAACGGGCAGATAATTCAGGTTACCAATCACAGCCGGGGCAATATGCGGGCGCTGGTAGAAGTGGGTGTGGCCTACGAGGAAAACCTGGACCGGGTTATTGACGTTCTGCAACAGGTCTGTGAGCAGGCAGCACGGGACATGGCAGATATCATTGCCGAAGGACCCCACGTTCTGGGGGTGGTAAACTTCGGACAATCAGATGTGGTGATCAGGATCATTGCCTACACCAAACCCATGCAGCAGTGGTATGTGGAGCGGGAGCTACGGCGCCTGATCAAAGAAGCCTTTGACCGGGAAGGCATCGAAATACCTTATCCCAGGCGGGTGGTGTTAAGCATGAGCGGAGGTGCGAAGCATGGTCAGGTATCAGGCTGGTGATGTGGTAAGGACCCGCAAGCCGCACCCCTGCGGCGGTGACCGGTGGGAAATAATGCGTACGGGAATAGATATACGCATCAAGTGTTTAACCTGTGGACGTGTGGTCATGCTCCCCCGGGCTAAATTTGATAAAAGCATCAGGACCGTTATGGGACCGGGCGAAAACAACAAAAAGGGCCCGATGGATGGAAGTTAAGCAGGTACAAAAAGGCGGTGGACAGAAAAACCGCCTTTTTATTATGCTGATTGATTGGTAGCAAATTTGCACATTTGGTAATAACCGCCGCATATACTATGATCAGGAAAATACCATATCCTGTTAAAGGGGGTAGTCAAATGGGCTGGGAGAAAAATGATCCCAAAGGCGGGAGCCAGGATAAGCAGAGGGAGTGCAGCTGCTGCCTGAACATTGAGAACTCGATCGTGATTATTGTTTGCGGCGAAGTGGATCCTGGCCGGATATGCGACCATATCAAGCAGATAGCGGAGATAAAAATGAGCGAACAACCATAAAGTAATTACTTGAAAGAAACGAACCTCCTCCGGGCAAACCGGGGGAGGTTTGATATTTTAAGTAATAGAATTTCTAATAACTAGAAAAACAAGCAGTTGCCAGCGGGCAAAATTTATGCTATAATCATCAAGTCATAAACGGAGCATTTTCCACCCTGCTCTACCATTTGATGGTAGGGCCTTCAGTCCACAGGGAGGAGGTGTTTGAGGTGCGCAGTTATGAATGTGTTTACATCCTGCGCCCGGAACTGGACGATGAAAAAGCCGGTGAGGTGGCGGCGAAATTCAAATCCCTCGTGGAAAACCACGGCGGGGAAGTCACCAAACTGGAAAAATGGGGTAAGCGCCGCCTGGCATACGAAATTGCCCATGTCAGGGAAGGCATTTATATGATCATGCAGTTTAATGCTGCCCCAGAAGTGGCCCAGGAACTGGACCGGGTTTTAAAGATTACAGAAGAAGTGCTGCGCCACATTATAGTTCGGCAGGCAGCGTAGAAAAAATTGCTTGATTCACAGCTTGGCCTGCTCTGCCGGGGAGAGATTGAACCCAAGGCGGTGGAAAGATGTTCAATAAAATTATATTGATCGGGCGCCTGGTCAGGGAGCCCGAACTGCGTTACACACCCAGCGGCACAGCAGTGGCCAGATTTACACTGGCGGTGGATCGCCCTTTTACCAACCGGCAGGGGGAACGGGAAGCCGATTTTATTGACATCGTGGTCTGGCAGAAGCAGGCGGAAATATGTTCGCAGTACCTGGGTAAAGGCCGGCTGGTTGCAGTAGAGGGCAGGTTGCAAATCCGCTCCTATGATGACAGCCAGGGTGTGCGTCGCAAAACGGCCGAAGTAGTGGCCGAGCAGGTACGTTTCCTGGACCGGCCCCGCGAGGCACAGTCGCCGTCCGGGTCCACAGGCCAGGGCTATGACCTGGACGAAAGCGGCTACAGTGAGGTTAGCTTCAACGAGGACGACATACCGTTCTAGCAGCTTGCGGGAGATAAACAATTTTGCCTGAAGTAAGGGGTGAATTACTTGGCTAAAAGAGAAAGGGGACGCCGGGGGAAAAAAAGAATCTGCAATTTCTGTGTGGATAAAATTGATATTATTGATTACAAGGACGTATCCCGGCTGAAAAAATATATCACCGAACGGGGTAAAATCTTACCCCGGCGCATATCCGGGAACTGCGCCCGGCATCAGCGGATGCTGACCGTAGCTATTAAAAGGGCTCGGAACATAGCCCTCCTGCCATTTACAGCCGAGTAAAACCAAGGGGAACTTGCCGGTTCCCCTTATATATTTGGTTTGGCCGCCAGTAACCCTGTGAGATCAATATCCCACTCCTGAAAATATACTGCACCAGGTCCATCAAATAACAGGTGCCGATTGCACATGAGGGGCAGGAAAAGCGGGGTTACCTCGCGAAGTAAGTTCAGGATAAGAAAAGGGGGGCGATCCATGTTCGGACCCCGGGGCCATCAGGATACGGGTATTGCGAAAAATATAAGGGTAATTGAGTGGCTGAAGGCGGACCTGCTGGCATCCCTTGCCGCCCTGTATAAAGCCATGCTGCGGGGTAGTGAAGAAAGACTGCTGGATGCGTTCAGCAGCATTATTATTACCTGTTACGTGCTGGGACGCCGGCTGGGGATCAGTTTTACCCGGATGGATCTCAAGCTGGAGAATAAGCTGCGCCAGGGTATTGAAGAAGGACATGAAATGGAAAGATGGTACGGGGACTTATCTGCCCTGCTGGCCCACCTGGTAGAAAAAAAGAGGTGATTCCTTGGTTTCCCAATGGCGGCACAATAACCTGGTGGAAGGGGCAATTTTTGCCAGCCTGACGGCAGTGATAGCTCTCCTTGGTTTGCTTGTTCCACCGCTGTTTCCATTGATCAGCGTCATTATACCCCTACCCCTGGCTGTGCTGGTGAAAAAGCGGGATCTTGTAACAGGTGCCCTGGCCCTGGTGGTGGCAGCGGCGCTTTTATTAGTGTTTTATGGCCGTCCGGTTACCGTAATGATGCTGCTCATCCAGCTTGGCCCGCTGGGCCTGCTGCTGGGAGTGCTCTTTAAAAACCGGGTACGGGCTGGCCTGGCAGTGGCCATGGCCACCGGTGTAGCGGTTATTTTGAACGTAATAACCCTTTTGTCAGGCTTCTGGTTCCTGGGAATTAATCCCCTGGCGGCGGGTTCAGGAATATATGGAGATATTGAACAACTTCTTGCTTTTTATCAGCACCAGGGCCTGATCGAACCGGGGATGGAAGATGAGATACGGCATCTGTTCCAGGAAATGGTGGAGCTGATGGTACTTTTGTTTCCGGCCAACCTGGTCCTCTGGTCCCTGGTTTCCACCTCCATAACCTATTACCTGGGCCAGGTGGTACTCCAGCGGCTGGGATACGAGGTTGAACCGCTACCTCCTTTCCGGCAGTGGCAATTTCCATGGTATTTTGTGTGGATTGTAATCCTGGGTCTGCTTTTATTCCTGACCGGCGACACGCTGAACAAGCAGCCGTTGGCCACAGCCGGAAAAAACCTTATCTACCTGGGGACATTTCTTTACCTGGTTGCGGGCCTATCGGTGCTTGGATTTTATTTTAACCGTTTTCAACTGTCCAGGGCAGTCAAGTTAATCCTGATTGTGGCTCTATTTTTATACTGGCCGTTTACTGTCATATTGCTTATCATCCTGGGGCTGGTGGACTCGCTGCTAAATATAAAGCAAGCTGCGCAACATCGCAAAAAAGGAGGCGAAGGCAAGTGAAGGTTATATTACTGGAGGATGTGAAAAACCTGGGCACCAGGGGTTCTGTGGTAAATGTAAGCGACGGTTATGCCAGGAATTATCTCCTGCCCCGCCGCCTGGCCGTAGAAGCAACCCCCGCCAGGATGAAAGAACTGGCCCAAAGGAAGGCCATTGAGGATAGAAAACGGGAAGAAGCGGAAGCCCAGGCCAGGGAACTGGCGGCCAGGCTGAACGGTCTTACCGTACAGGTGAAAGTGAAAGTCGGCGAGGGTGGCCGGCTTTTTGGTGCCATAAACACCAGGGACATTGCCGAGAACCTGGAGCAGCAGCACAACATTACCGTGGACAAGAAAAAGATCATGCTCAAAGAACCGATCAAACAACTGGGAGAACAGGTGCTGGTGGTAAAGCTTCATCCCAACGTGCAGGCACAAATAAGGGTAGCAGTGGTTCCCGAGGATTAACATAGCCGAAGACGTGAAAGGAGTAGCCGTGGCAATGAAAGCATTCCTGCACAAGTTTAAAGAAAGCCAGGAGGAAACATGTACCAGGTTGAAAGGTGTGGAACAGCTTCGCCGCCAGGTTAACGCCCTTTATAACATGGCAGCAAGCATATTCGGGTCGGATAAGCTGGTCTTGCGGGCCGGCAAGCTGAATGTCCTGCACTTGATGCGCTCGGAACGCCTGGAAGAAAGGGTCCTTGCTCTCCAGAAACTGGTGTTTGAAGATCCCACCCTGGAGGAAGCGCCCGGCCTGGAAGAAATTCCGTCCATCCTGGAGCAGGTGGAAGAAGAGATTGCCGATATACTGGCCAGGCGTACGGTGGAAGACGAGCTGGAAAAAAAGATTAATGAAAAATTGCAGCAGCGGCACGAAGAATATGTCAAAGAGATAAAAATGCAGGTGCTCAAGGAAAATACCGGGCCGGAAAATGCTCAGACGCTAAAAAAACTGGCTATTCTGGAAAAACTGGAGCAAAAGAAACTTGCCCGTTCGGCCATGGAAGTGCTCCGGCCGGGAGATTTTTCCGAACTGGTGGGCCAGGAAAAGGCCGTCAAAGCGCTCCTGGCCAAGCTGGCTTCGCCTTTTCCCCAGCACATAATACTTTACGGGCCGCCGGGAGTGGGAAAAACCACTGCAGCCCGTCTGGCCCTGGAAGCTGCCAAGAATATCAACGGTTCTCCCTTTGCCAAGGATGCACCTTTTGTAGAGGTAAACGGCTCTACTCTGCGCTGGGATCCCCGGGATATAACCAATCCTCTCCTGGGCTCGGTTCACGATCCCATTTATCAGGGGGCACGGCGTGATTTTGCCGATAGCGGTGTGCCGGAACCCAAGCTGGGCCTGGTTACCGAGGCCCATGGAGGCGTTCTTTTTATTGATGAAATAGGTGAAATGGATCCCGTGCTCCAGACCAAGTTGCTGAAGGTTCTCGAGGATAAGAGGGTCTTTTTTGATTCACCCTATTATGATCCCCATGATCCTGCAGTACCCCAGTATGTACGCAAGCTGTTTGAAGAGGGGGCACCGGCTGACTTTATATTAATTGGGGCTACCACCCGGGAGCCGGAAGATATTAACCCGGCCATCCGCTCCCGCTGCGCGGAGGTCTATTTTGAGCCGCTAACCCCGCAGGACATTGAACTTATTATCAGGCAGGCGGCAGAAAAACTGGGGGTTCACCTGGAGGAAAAGGTTCCCGAACTTATCAGTCAATATACCATTGAAGGGCGCAAGGCCATCGGTATACTGGCTGACGCTTACGGGCTGGCCTGTTACCGGAGCGGGGGAAGGGTGGGGAAAGAAGGTATTACCCTGCAGGATGTTTACGAAGTGATCCAGACCAGCCGCCTGAGCCCCCATGTAATGCGCAAAGGTTGCGCGGAAAAAGAAGTGGGCAAGGTTTTCGGCCTGGGGGTAATGGGTTTTGTGGGTTCTGTTTTGGAAATCGAAGCGGTGGCTTTTCCAGCCCGCAACCAGGGCCAGGGTACCATCCGCTTTAATGATACGGCGGGAAGTATGGCCCGGGATTCCGTTTTTAATGCTGCCTCGGTAATTCGCAAGATAACCGGGGAGGACCTGGCCAGCTACGATGTGCACGTTAATATTGTTGGAGGAGGGCGCGTGGACGGCCCTTCTGCCGGGGCAGCCATCTTCCTGGCCATTTTGAGCGCCATTCAGGAAAGACCCGTACCCCAGGATGTAGCCATAACCGGAGAACTGTCCATCCAGGGCCGCATCCGGGGCGTGGGGGGTATCGTGGAAAAGATCTACGGTGCCCGCCAGGCAGGCATGCGGCGGGTAATTGTTCCCGCGGAAAACAAAAGCGAAGTTCCGGCTGGCCTGCAGGGCGTGGAAATCATTCCTGTGGCTACGGTGGAGGAAATGCTGCAGCATATATTCGGCAGTTAAACTGTTCCGGGAAATGCACAGCAGCAACAGGGGCGGCAGTCGCAACGTCGGGCTGCCGCCCGAATAATCTTACCGGCAGGTTGGTGAAGCATCATGAGCGATAAGAGGCCACCTCAAAATATAGATGCAGAACAATCGGTGCTGGGGGCAATGATGCTGGACCGGGAAGCCATATCCCGGGTGGCCCGCCTGCTTAAACCCGAGGATTTTTACCTGGAAGCTCACCGCAAGATATACGAGGCCATCCTGGCCCTGGAGGAGGCGGGCCAGCCCGTTGATCTGCTAACCGTGACCAATTACCTGCAGGAGAAAAAACTGCTGGAACTGGCCGGTGGAGTTACATATGTGGCTTCTCTGGCCAGCATCGTGCCCACCACGGCAAACGTGGAATACTACGCCCGCATTATTGAAGAAAAGGCCATCCTGCGCCAGCTCATAGGGGTGGCCGAGAGGATTGCGGGCCTGGGTTATGAAGGCAGCGAAGATGTGGAGCGGCTGATCGATGAAGCTGAAAGGATGATCCTGGAGCTGGGCGCCCGGCGCAATACCGGCCTGTTTCTATCCATCAAGGAAATACTGCAGCAGATTTTTGAGTACATTGAAGAACGTTACCGTAACAGGGGCACGGTCAGCGGCATAGCCAGCGGTTTTACCGATCTGGACCGGTTGCTCTGCGGCTTTCAGCCCGGGGATCTGATAATCATTGCCGGGCGGCCGGCTATGGGTAAAACCAGCCTGGGGCTGACCATTGCCCAGCAGGTGGCCCTGCAGAGCCAGATACCGGTGGCCGTGTTCAGCCTGGAGATGTCCCGGGCCCAGCTGGTCCAGCGGATGCTCTGTGCCGAGGCCATGGTCGACCAGCAAAAAGTACGCAGCGGTTATTTAACCCCGGAGGACTGGGCGCGTCTTACCAGGGCAGCGGCCCGCCTGGCTAAAGCTCCCCTGTACATAGACGACACGGCCATCCTTTCACCCCGCCAGCTAAGGGCCAAAGCCCGCCGCCTGCAGGTGGAAAAGGGCCTGGGGCTGATCCTGGTTGATTACCTGCAATTGATGCAGGGTAACCGCCGGGCGGAAAACCGGCAGCAGGAAATTGCGGAAATTTCCCGCTCCTTAAAAGGGGTGGCCAAGGATCTGAATGTACCCCTGGTGGCCCTGGCCCAGTTGAGCCGGTCGGTGGAACAGCGCCAGGATAAAAGGCCGATCATGTCCGATTTGCGGGAAAGTGGCTGCCTGGCCGGTGAAACACTGGTGCAATTAGCCAGTGGACACCGGGTTCCAATCAAGGATTTAGTTCGGGAAAAGCAGCCTGTAAAGGTTATGGCACTTAATGAAATAACATGGAAACTAGAGCCTGCCGCGGTTAGCAAGGTGTGGTGTACAGGGGTAAAACCTGTATTTCGACTTTGTACCCAGCTGGGTCGTGAAGTGCGTGCTACGGCAAACCACAAATTCCGCACTTTAGAAGGGTGGAAATGCTTAGGTGAGCTACAGCCTGGAGAGTTCATTGCATTACCCAGGTCGCTGGAAGGCTTGTCAATAGCCGGTCCCTCCATGAGCGCTTCCGAAGCCGCGCTCCTCGGCCACTTGCTTGGGGACGGGTGTACACTGCCTCGCCATGCAATACAATATACAACTAAGGAACGCCAATTAGCAGAAATTGTTATGGACTTAATTAATGATTTATTTAAAGAAAAGGTATTTCCGCGTGTAGAGCGGCAGCGTGATTGGTGGCAGGTTTTTTTAGCTTCTACTACTCAACTAACCCATGGAACGCGGAGCCCGGTGGCACAATGGATGGATAGCCTGGGAGTTTGGGGTTACCGATCCTATGAAAAACGGGTTCCGAAGAAATTATTCACGCAGCCACCAGAGATCATCGGCCACTTCCTTCGACATTTATGGGTTACTGATGGCACGCTTGGGGTATTTGGTCGTAAGAAACCACGCGCTATTATTTCTTATGCTACTAGCAGCAAGCAAATGGCGCTAGATATTCAGCACCTGCTTATGCGCTTTGGGATAGTGGCAAAAGTAAACCGAGTACCCCAGCCGGGCAAAGGACGTGACCAATGGCATGTAGTAATCAGTGGAAAACCTGATATTATGTGTTTTATACAACAAATAGGATGTTTAGAAGCCAAGAAATCACGCCTTCAAGAGATTTTGGATTTCTATTCCAAGCGAGACCACATTACGAATAAGGACGTTATTCCGGCAACAGTATGGTACTCCATAGTCGAGCCCGCGCGACAGTTAATTGGACTTAGTCAAAGAGCAATGCAGGCCGCGCTGGGGGTTCAGTACTGCGGTTCAACTCTTTACAAGAGTAATCTCAGCCGAACCCGTGCCTTCCGAGTGGGCCAGATTGTTCAGAGCGAGCTTCTAATACGTCTTAGCCAAAGCGATGTTTTCTGGGATCGAGTGGTAAGCATTGAGCCCGATGGTATTGAAGAGGTATATGACCTTGAGGTCCCAGGACACCACAATTTTGTTGCGGCCGATATCATAGTTCATAATTCTCTCGAGCAGGATGCGGATGTGGTCATGTTTATTTACCGGGATGAGTACTACCGGCCCGATACGGAAAAGCGGGGCATAGCGGAAATTATTGTGGCTAAACAGAGAAACGGCCCCACGGGGCTGGTGGAGCTGGCTTTCTTGAAGGAATTCACCAGGTTCATGAACCTGGCCAAAGAGGAAGTACCGGGAGGGCCCCAGTAGGAAGGTATTCTAGTTGTAAAAGGGTTTTTAGCGGTTCCCTTTACCCAGGTCCCTGTATCTTCGCTGGTGATAACCGGGGGACTGTCGTTGCGCAGGAATACACACAACTGCATCACTTCCGTGAACCGGGTGCGGTCCAGTGCCGGGAGATGCGTGTATCCCGGGCGCTGGCATTTCTTTTTAAAATTTAATATGATAAAATAGTGGCGGATAAGCACCGTGGTTTCTGGCGGTTCCAGAACCCGCTGCAAAACCAGCATCCGCTTCAGTTCCGTCTGTGACAGGGTAACCATCTCCTTCATACTGACATTTTCACTGACGGATTTTACCCTGACAATATCACAGACGGATCACACCTCAAAGAAAGCTTCTCTTGACATACCCCTGTCACTTTGCTAAAATCAATATGTTTGGCATGGTGAACCGGGCAGGGGGTTCTTTTTGTGCTCTGAGTGGTGAAAAAACGAACATGCCCGGGGGTTTGCTCAGGGAGGGGTCAAAAATGGAACAGGTTTACGATGTGATAATTGTCGGTGCAGGTCCCGCCGGCATTTTTACTGCCCTGGAGCTGGTCAGGCAAAAATGCGGCTTAAAAATCCTCATGCTGGAGAAAGGGCGGGATTTGGAAGAGCGCAAATGTCCCTCCAGAGAAAAGAATAACGCCTGCTTTCACTGCAACCCCTGCTCCACCATCTGCGGCTGGGGTGGCGCCGGAGCTTTCAGCGACGGCAAGCTGACCCTGTCCACCGAAATTGGGGGCAGCCTGGAGCAATATATCGGCGAAGAAGCTCTTGGCGAGCTGATTGATTATGTGGATAGAATCTACCGGGAATTTGGGGCGCCGGAAATGGTCTACGGCCTGGAGCATGCCGAAGCCATCGAGGAGTTTCAGCACCGGGCCGCCCAGGCGGAACTCAAGCTTATCCCGGTGGCCATTCGTCACCTGGGTACAGGCCGGTGTCAGGAGATACTGGCCCGTATGAAACAGTACCTGCTGGATGCAGGGGTAGAAATCCGGACGGAATGCCCGGTGGAATCAGTCCTGGCAGAAAATAATCGGGTCCGGGGCATAATTACCACCGGGGGCGAAATTATACCGGGGCATTATGTAATTCTTGCTCCCGGGCGTGAAGGTGCGGAGTGGCTGGCCGGGCAGGCCCGGAAACTGGGGTTAACAACGGCGGTTAATCCGGTTGATATTGGGGTGCGGGTGGAGGTTCCGGCAGCGGTAATGGAACCTCTGACCAGGGTTTTCTATGAAGCCAAGTTTATTTACTATTCCCGTTCCTTTGACGATAAAGTACGCACTTTTTGTATGAACCCTTACGGGGAAGTGGTTATGGAAAATAATGATGGGCTGGTAACCGTCAACGGCCATACCCATGCCTATCGCAAAACCGGCAATACCAATTTTGCCGTACTGGTAAGCAAAACTTTTACGGAGCCCTTTAAAGAACCAATTGCCTACGGAAAATATATCGCCAGCCTGGCCAACTTGCTCGGTGGGGGGGTAATTGTTCAGCGGCTGGGCGACCTCCTGGCAGGGAGGAGAAGCACAGAGGAGCGAATACGCAAGTGTCTCACAGTCCCCACCCTGACCAAGGCAACGCCGGGAGATTTGAGCCTGGTCTTCCCCTATCGGCATCTTGTGGCCATCGTCGAAATGCTGAAAGCCATGGACGAAGTAGCACCGGGTATCTACTCCCGCTATACCCTGCTGTACGGGGTGGAAGTTAAATTTTATTCTTCACGGCTGACATTGACCCGCGGCCTGGAAACCCAGGTGCAGAACCTTTTTGCTGCAGGAGATGGTGCAGGTGTTACCAGAGGGCTGGCCCAGGCTTCGGTGTCCGGGGTCCTGGCAGCGCGGGAGATCCTGAATAAAGTGGGGGGATAATTGGAGCATGTCGACACTTGTTGTGGTGGGCGCCCAGTGGGGGGACGAGGGTAAGGGAAAGATAACAGACTTCCTGGCTGAAAAGGCCGATCTCATCGTGCGCTACCAGGGGGGTAATAACGCCGGCCATACGGTTACGGTGGGAGGCAGGCAGTTTAAGCTGCATCTCGTTCCTTCAGGTATACTTTACCCGGATAAACTCTGCCTGATAGGAAACGGGGTGGTCATCGATCCCGAAGTCCTCCTGAACGAGCTGGATGACCTGGCTGCCAGGGGCATTTCAACGGCAAACCTGCGGATAAGCCCCCGGGCCCATGTTATATTACCCTATCACCGGAGGCAGGATCAGTACGAGGAAGAAATGAAAGGTGCCCGGCGCATTGGAACCACCTGCCGGGGGATAGGGCCGGCCTATACGGATAAGGTCGCACGGCTGGGCATCCGTATGGCGGAACTGGTGGATGAAGAAGAGTTTAAAGCGCTGCTGGAAAGAAATCTGGAATATAAAAATAAAATTTTCCAGCAGGTTTACCATAAGGAGAAAATGGATCTGGAGCATATCCTGCCAGCTTATACAGGCTATGCCCGCAGGCTGAAGCCATTTGTAGAAGACGTATCTGTAATTGTTAACCAGGCCATTGCTCAGGGCAAGAAAATTCTCTTTGAAGGAGCCCAGGGAACCCTCCTGGATGTTGACCACGGTACCTATCCCTATGTAACTTCCTCCCACCCCGTGGCCGCCGGGGCCTGCACGGGTGCGGGCATTGGCCCCACGCGCATCGACCGGGTAATGGGTGTGGCCAAGGCCTACGTTACCAGGGTTGGCGAAGGTCCTTTCCCCACGGAGCTGCATGATTCCCTGGGGGATCACATCCGCAGCCGCGGGGGCGAATATGGTACCACCACCGGGCGGCCTCGACGCTGCGGGTGGTTTGATGCCGTGGTAGCCCGCTATGCGGTAAGGATCAACGGGCTGGACTGCCTGGCCATCACCAAACTGGATGTGCTGACCGGCCTGGAAACCATCCGCATATGCACAGCCTATCGCTACCGGGGGAATGTGGTGACCGAGTTTCCTTCTTCGCTTAAAGTGCTGGAGGCCTGTGAGCCGGTTTACGAGGAACTACCCGGGTGGCAGGAAGATATCAGCCGGGCCAGGTGTTACGAGGACCTGCCCGGTAATGCCAGGAGATACCTGGAACGCATCAGCGAGCTGGCGGGCGTACCCATTGCCATTATAGGTGTCGGGCCCGGGCGGGAAGAGACCATTATTACCCGCGAAGTATTGTAGCATTTGTTTAACAGTTCAAACCGGCGCTCACGGGAGCGCTTTTTTTTTAAGAAAAGACATCTGCCATCAATAATGTATCTGTTATCCAGTTCTGGTTTTAATGGCCGCATCTAAATTTTTTGTTGACACAGAAGCATATCTATAGTATCATATCTAGCGGTGACGACACTGTGTGGGCCATTAGCTCAGCTGGTAGAGCACCTGACTTTTAATCAGGGTGTCGGTGGTTCGAGTCCACCATGGCTCACCATGGCCCCATGGTCAAGCGGCCTAAGACACCGCCCTTTCACGGCGGTAACGCGGGTTCGAATCCCGCTGGGGTCACCATATTATAAGCCCCGTAAAACGCTTACGGGGCTTAATTTTTTGTAGTTATGAATTACGGCCAAGCCGGGTGTTCACGCTACAATAGCTATCGCACCATCACCCGGTATTCCCGGAGCCAGGTATCGACCTGAATGAGGAAGGCCAGGAACTGCGGGCCCCGCATCAGCTGGCCGTACCACGGCCTGTTCATGGCCGGTGCATCCAGCTGCGCAAACTGGCGTACGGCCTCAACGTTGTTGCCGTATCGATCAACACGGTCCGGTGGCGGGAGCCAAGAAAGTGCGCCACCCGCTCTGTCCACCGGGCATCGGTATCGGGCTCGAATTGATTGGGCCGGAAATAGAGATCGTTATCCATATAGTCCACCGAAAAGGTGCGCAGTGGCTCGGTACTGTCTTGCCGGAATGCGGCTGCAGCAAAGGCTGTAATGGCGCTGGAGTCAAGACCTCCAGATAGCAGGGTGCACACGGGTACATCGGCCACCAGCTGCCGCCGCACCGCATCCTGCAAAAGATGGCCCACCTTATGGGCAGTGGTCTCTAGGTCGTCGAGATGGGGATGGCTTTCCAGTGCCCAGTAGCGGAAAATGTGTGTACCCCGGCGGTTATAAACCAGGCAGTGGCCGGGCCTCAGTTCCCTTACTCCCCTGAAAATGCCGTGTCCCGGCGTTCGTCCGGGGCTCAGTGCAAAGATTTCGGCCAGACCTTCGGCGTCTACTTCCGGTGGTACGGCCGGGTGAGCCAGGAGGGCTTTTAACTCGGAACCAAAAATAAAAGCACTGCCCCTCCGGGTATAAAAAAGGGGCTTCACTCCCAACCGGTCCCGGGCCATGAACAGGCTTTGCTCCTCTTCATTCCAGATGGCAAAGGCGAATATACCATTCAAGCGGAGCACGCAATCCTTGCCCCATTCCATGAATGCCGTGAGCAACACCTCTGTATCCGAGTGGCCCTGGTAACGATAACCCCGGGCTTCCAGTTCCCGGCGCAGTTCTGGGGTGTTGTACAGTTCGCCGTTGTAAGTGATAATGTACCTGTTTTTCCCCCGCTTGCGGATCATCGGTTGCCCCCCGCCCGCGGGATCCACCACTATCAGCCGGCAATGGGCCAGGGCGGCATAACGTGATATCCACACCCCAGCTGCGTCTGGCCCGCGGCAGGCCAGGGTTGCCACCATGTTCTCAAGTATGTCTTTTTGTCGGGTGAGATCCCCTTCCCAGTCCACCCAGCCGGCAATCCCGCACATATGACATTCTCCCTCCCGGTGAAACCGTACGGGCTGGTGTTAGAGGGCCGGCCCGGAAAAAGAAAGACGCCTCACGCAAAGGCAGTGTTCCTGCTTTGCGGGGGGCGCCATTGCCCGGCTCCGTTGTTGCTGTATAGCAACCCGTACAATGAATTTTTTCAGTTTTATTATATGCAGCAGGGAAGTGATGTGTGCAATTGCCTGATTACCGGGAGTAAATATCAAGGCCGCTACCTTGATATTGATGTGAGGTTTCATTTCATAACGAAAAATTTTTGTGGAGATACCTGCTGGATCTGCCCGGAAAATTGTGCGTCGCCTTGTGGCCATCCCGGGCCACTGATCTTGACACGGACGGCCTGCCGAATAATCTTGACTATTTTTATGGAACTGCTATAATAAGAGAAGCAGGCGGGTGTAGCTCAATGGTAGAGCATCAGCTTCCCAAGCTGAGGGCTGCGGGTTCGATCCCCGTCACCCGCTCCAAAAGTTTTTAAAAAGATGGTCCCCGTGGAAGGGGACCTTTTAGTTTTACTGTAACGGGCCTGGCTAAAACTTAATAAAGTATTCAGCCGGGGTTAGCGGAAAAATATAACGAAACGGGTTGAGAAGCGCGCACTATTCGAGGAGAAGAAGGAAAGAGGGTGTCCTTGTGCCGGAGACAAAGAAGGTCGGTGAATTGATGTTACCGCTCGGAGAGTATCCGGAGGTATACGATTCTGATACATTAAAGGACGCCATTAAAGTATTGCGCAATTACCGCGCTGCCGGTCACGAGCATCGCTCATTGCTGGTTTTCAGTAAAACGAAGGTTGACAACGAAGAACAGCTGGTGGGAATCCTGACCACGCGGGATATATTAAAGGCTATAAAAACAAACCGTTTGCTTTACGATAATACCGAACTTTTCACCATGTCCTGGGCATTTTTTTACCGCAAGGACCCCCTCAATGAACTTACTGTCACCAAAGTGGGTCAGGCTATCCGGCCCCTGGTCGATGCTTGTGTCCAGGCCGGCGACACCGTGGTGAGGGCCATTGAACTGAGGATGACCAAAAATGTAAACTGCTGCCCGTTTTTGAGGGAAGAAAAGCTGTGGGGGTTATCAGGGCCGTAGATCTGCTGGATTATATCGCCGACATGCTGTAAGGGATTAAAAACTGCCGCCATCTGCTATTATGCGGCCGGATGGCGAGTGTGACCGATCTTGTCTGGTTAAATAATCAGGATTATAATTTAATAAGATTTTATAAGGCTTTCATAAAGGAGGAGGATATTTTCCCATGGGCAAGCATATTATTACCATCAGCCGTCCCTCCCTTTCCAGCACGGTTAAAGGCGGGGGATGCGGGGAATGCCAGACTTCCTGCCAGTCGGCCTGCAAGACGTCCTGCACGGTGGGTAACCAGGCCTGCATGAAGAAGGAGAAGTAACTATTCATAGATTGGCAATTAAATAAAACCTGATCCCGTTGCGGGATGAGGTTTTTTTCTTGGGGGAGGGGCAATGATCCATAAATTCATTTTCGATGATTACCGTTTTGTGCTGGATGTAAATAGCGGTTCCGTACACGTGGTGGATGAACTGACCTGGTGCCTTCTGGATGAGTACCCCTTTGAAAATGAGCGGGATATTCTGGCGAGGTATGCTTCCTACCCTCCATCGGAAGTGGTGGAGGCCATGCAGGAAATCAAAGAGCTGGTCCGGGAAGGCCTTTTGTTCTCCCCCGACCCGCTGGATGGCCACTATGAACCGGCAGGTGAGCCGGTGGTCAAAGCACTGTGCCTTCACCTGGCCCACGACTGCAACCTGGCCTGCCGCTACTGTTTTGCCAGCCAGGGGCATTTTGGTGGTCCCGGCGGTTTGATGTCCGCGGAAACCGGCAGGCGGGCGCTGGACTTTCTTTTCGCCTCTTCAGGATCCAGGCGTCATGTGGAAGTTGATTTCTTTGGGGGCGAGCCGCTGCTGAACTTCAAAACCCTGCAGGACCTTGTGGAGTACGGCCGGCGGCAGGCTGCCCGTCTGGGTAAAATAATCAAATTTACCGTAACCACCAATGCACTGCTGCTTACCCCCGAGGTGGGCCGCTTTCTGAATGAGCACGATCTGGCAGTGGTGCTCAGCCTGGACGGACGGGAGGAAGTCCACAATGCCATGCGCATTTTTCCAGGCGGCCAGGGGTCTTATGAGTGTGTGGTGGAGAATATATGCCGTTTCGTTTTCTCCCGTCCCGGGGGCGAATATTATGTGCGCGGCACCTTCACCCGCCGCAACCTGGACTTTTCCCGGGACGTGTTCCATATGGCCGATCTGGGCTTCAAGCATATATCGGTGGAACCGGTGGTGGCGCCCTATCACGAGGAATATGCCCTGCAACCCGGGGATGTTCCCCGTATTTGCGAGGAGTACGAAATATTAACGCGGCAGCTTTTCAGCCGTGCCCGAAGGGGCCAGCAGGTCAACTTTTTTCATTTCAATATCGATCTGGACGGCGGCCCGTGCCTGCCCAAGCGTCTGGCGGGTTGCGGGGCCGGGAGAGAATATCTGGCCGTTTCGCCTGAAGGCAAGTTGTATCCCTGCCACCAGTTTGTCGGGCGGCCGGAGTATTGCATGGGTGATGTAGAGGGTGGGATCGTACGTCCCGACCTGGTGGAAGAATTCCGCAGGGCCCATGTGTACAACAAAGATGCCTGCAGGGGCTGCTGGGCCCGCTTTATCTGCAGTGGCGGCTGCCACGCCAACGCTCATGCCTTTCACGGTAATATTTTTACCCCCTATGAGCTTGCCTGCGCCCTGATTAAGAAAAGAATTGAGTGCGCCATATATTTAAAGGCGGTTCTGGCAAAGGAAGGATTGATTTAAAAATTAACGATAAAATTAATAACTGAATTAAAACCATTGATAATTTCCCCAGTTCCTTTATTTCCGGGTTAAAATAAGAAAAATCCGGAGTGATGATGCGCCCCCGCCAGTTATACATTTATTAGAGGGGTTGACATGACTCGACAAGCAACCTACCAAATCTTAAGGAGTTGCCAGTTGTTTGGTTGACTAACCATTTTAAGCAAAAGGAGTAAAGCCCATGTCCCGTATGACTCCTCTGGCCGGGGGCGGAAACGAAAAAGAAAAGCGGGCAGGTAGAACGGTGAGCATTGCCTGTCTTCTCCTGGTTGCTTCCATAAATAGAAATAAATTAAAGCGGGCTTTGCGTCGTTTTTTTATTGAGGATCCTTTAACGCCGGCCCAGGTCCTCTGCGTGGTGGCCATGACCCTGGTGATAATGATCTATGGCTCCCTTATTACAAATGCTTCCGAGAGATGGGCTGTCCTGGTTGGGGGCAGGGTGGTGGCCGTTTCTTCCAATCGTGGTGAGCTGGAAGATATCTTGCGGAACAGAATTTATATTGGTGCACGGGAAGGGCACGCTCTTCAAAAGGTGATTATCCGCCCGGCATCCTGGGGGGAAGGGCCCGTGTTATCCGGCCGGTACCTCGAAGAATCCCTGGCCCGGGCCCTGGGAGCGCAGGAAAAGGGTACGGCCCTGGTGATAAACGGAGCCATTAAACTGGTGGTTGCCAGCCGCGATACGGCCAACCGGTTGCTGGAAACGTTGAAGGAACGGCACAGTATTCCCGGGGCGGATGTTCGCCTGATGGAGAAAGTGGTTTATAAAGAGGTGTGGGCGCCGGCGGGGGAGATCTTGAGCTTGCGGGAAGCCCTGGAATTTGCCGGTACCGGCGGTCGCCGGCTGGAACAATATTCGGTCCGGGCAGGGGATACCCTGTGGAGTATTGCCGCCAGTAAAGGCATACCGGTAGAAGAACTGCAGGCCGCCAATCCCGGTTTAACACCCGAAACCTTGCAGGTGGGGCAGGTATTGAAGTTATCCCGTACCGAGCCGTTGATCAATGTTCTGGCCACAGTTGTGCGTACGGAAAAAAGAGAGTTGCCCTTTATAGAAGAGCGTCGGCGGGACAACACCATGCTGCGCGGGCAGCAGCGAGTGGTTCAGGCCGGGAAGCCGGGTGTGGAAGAGGTAACGTACCGGCTGGCTTACTTAAACGGGTGTCTGGTGAATAATGAGATTCTGGAAAGGAAGGTTATCAAGGAACCGCGGCCCCGGGTGGTGGCTGTGGGTTCGCGGGTTTTACTGGCTTCACGTTCGGGAGCATCGGGAAGCCTGGCCTGGCCTACGGTGGGCGCCATCGGGTCACCCTATGGGCTGCGCTGGGGCCGGTTGCACGCCGGTGTGGATATAACTGCCGGCAGCGGGGCCCCGGTCCGTTCTGCCGAAGCAGGTCGGGTGATTAGGGCTGGCTGGAACGGAGGCTATGGCCTGATGGTAGATGTTTACCACGGCGATGGTGTGGTTACCCGTTACGCCCACCTGTCCCGGATTGAGGTGCGGGTTGGCCAGAGGGTGGAACGCGGTCAGTTGCTGGGGCGGGTTGGGAGTACCGGCAATGCCACCGGTCCTCATCTGCACTTTGAGGTGTTGATTAACGGGCGGCCGGTGGACCCGGCCCGGTTCCTGTAAAGATAACGGCATTGATATCTGCCTGTTGAGCCCTCCTCCTGCAGGTTGCGGGGAGGGTTTTTATGTTACCGGGGCAGCATCAATAGGGACCCCTGAGGGGACAATTGTGGTATAATGGAGGAAGGAGATTTTTAAAAGGGGTTAGTTATTATGGCCTTACTTTACCGGGAGCGCAAGAAAAAATTTCAGAAGATAGCTTTCATTATCCTGACCATTTTCCTTTCCCTGGGCCTGCTGGGAACGTCCATCGGCTGGTTTTTCGATTTTCGCACAGCCAGTGCACCCTCAGATATTCAACAGCAGCAGTCACCGGAAGCGATGATTGCCGAACTGGAGGCACAGGTCAAAGACAGGCCGCAGGATGCTGACCTGGCTGCCCGGCTGGCCAGGGCTTACCTGGAGGCGGGGAAGATGGATCAGGCACTGCAGGCCTATGAGAAAGCCGTGCAATTAAAGCCGGAGAACGGCGATTTTCGTGTTGAACTGGCCCTGGTGCAGTTCCTGGTTGGGCACTATGACGATGCGGCGGCCAGTTTACAGGAAGAAATCAGGCGTCATCCTGACAACGCCCTGGCCCACTATTATTACGGCCAGGTGCTGGCCCTGGGGAAGGGTGATTATGAGGGCGGTATCCGGGAGCTGGAAAGATTTGTACAGCTTGCCGGCCAGGGGGAGGACGTAACCCAGGCCCGTAAAATGATTGCGGAGTGGAAAAAGCTGCTGGAAAACGGCAAATCCTGAGGAGCGGGTTTTGTTTTCCAGCAGTTCCCTGTGGTGCAGGATAGTGAAAAAAGCTTATAATTTTAAAAGGGTATTTCTTAGTAGGGCCCGTATGGGCCTTGTTTTTACTTTTGGTTATTATTTAACTGGTTTTATAATAAATAAACATCAGCAGGTTCGGTGATGGGCAATGGGTATTGCACCGCAAATTTCAAGAAAACCTGCGGCTGGCCGGTTTTTGTCCCGGCTATGCTTGAAATTAACGGGTATCGTGATGGCCCTGCTGATCGTCCTTTTTGTTCACATACCCGGGCAGATAAGGGAATATGTGTACAACATCTTCTGTGAGGCGGGCCGGGCACACGCGCTGCTCGGCACCCGGCATATGCACACCCTTTCCGGGGGCCGCTTCGTGGTCCGGTATGAACCTGCAGATGCGGGCGGCGCCCGGCTGGTGCTTAAGGCAGCGCAAAGGTTCTACCCGCAAATAGCCAGGGACTTTCATTTTACAACCGGTGACCCTATCCTTTTGGTGGTATATCCCAGCCGGGAGTCCCTGAACGCCAGCTTTGGCTGGCCGGCCAGTGAAAGTGCCATGGGTGTATACTGGGCGGGGGTGATCAGGGTTCTCTCACCCCGGGCCTGGATTGACGCCCGGGACCCCCGGGAGGTGGAGGAAATTTTTCTGAGCTCGGGTCCGGTAGCCCATGAGCTGACCCACCTGGTGGTGGACTATCTTACCCGGGGCAACGTCCCCCGCTGGCTTACCGAAGGTATCGCCCAGTATGAGGAGTATAAACTTACCGGCTTCAGGTTTGCTCAAATTCAGGATTTAACCGGTTTTGAACTGTATGACTTTAAAGTAATGGACCGGAAATTTGATGAACTGCCCGACCAGACCCTGGCTTACGGGCAATCACTGGCTGCCGTCGAGTACCTGGTGGAAGAATATGGTGCAGAAAGCCTGCATAAAATTTTAACGGTGCTGGGGCAGGGACGGGATATAAACGAAGCCCTGGAACAGGTCACCGGTCGGGATGTGGATGGTTTTGCTTCCGGTTTTAAGCTATGGATGGAGAAAAAGGTATAAAAAGAATGGGACATGGCATTTTAAAAAAAATGCCGGGCTGTTGTTTGAGCAGGAATTCCCCCGGTTATCTATTTGCGGATGATTGTTGTATAAGCGGGCATTGTGGCAGGAATTGTGGAAAGGTATCTAGAATATTTAGCTTTAGTTTTGTAGCGGGAGGAAAATGTTTCTATGGATAAACTGGTTATTTCCGGGGGGATTTCCCTGCAAGGCCGGGTTACCATTAGCGGGGCCAAAAACGCTTCCCTGGCCATTTTGTGTGCGGCTGTTATGGCCGGCGAACTGGTAACCCTGGAAAATGTGCCCGATATCAGGGACGTGCAGGTGATGATGGATATCCTGCGCTCCCTGGGAGCGCAGGTGCACCGCACCCCATCCAATGGCAGCCTGCGCATCCTGATGACGGATCCCCCTGTTCAAATGCCCCCTTACCACCTGGCCAAACAATTACGTGCCTCCAATTTACTGCTGGGTCCTCTCCTGGCCCGTTTTGGCCGGGCGGAAATCCCCCTTCCCGGTGGTTGCAACATCGGAACCAGGCCCATGGATTTACATTTCAAAGGCCTGACCGCCCTGGGAGCCCGGTTTTCCCTTGAACGGGGTACAGTGGTCGCGCGGACCGCCAGGCTCGAAGGGAACCGGGTGTACCTGGATTTCCCCAGTGTAGGAGCCACGGAAAATATCATGATGGCCGCTTGTCTGGCCCGGGGGCAGACGGTGATCGAGAATGCCGCCCGGGAACCGGAAGTGGTGGATCTGGCCAACTTTTTGAACTGCCTGGGAGCCAGGGTGCGGGGAGCAGGCACCGATGTAATCAAAATCGAAGGGGTGGATTCCCTGGGCGGTTGCCTGCGCTATGCGGTTATCCCCGACCGCATTGAAGCGGGCACTTTTATGGTGGCGGCGGCTGCCACCCGGGGAGACGTGGTCTTGGAAAATGTCATCCCCCGTCACCTGGAACCATTGATTGCCAAACTGCGGGAGGCCGGGGTGGAAGTGGGGGAAGAGGAGGACCGCGTCCGGGTCAGGGCCAGCGGCCCTTTGAGCCCCATCGACATTAAGACCATGCCTTATCCGGGGTTTCCCACGGATATGCAGTCCCAAATGATGGCTCTTTTGTCCACCGTTCCCGGCACCAGCGTGATCGTGGAAAATATCTTTGAAAACCGCTTCAAAGTGGCCGATGAACTGAAACGCATGGGTGCGCGGATCAAGGTGGAGGGCCGCCTGGCTGTGGTGGAAGGCGTGGAGCGGCTGCAGGGTGCCTGCGTGCGGGCCACTGACCTGAGGGCAGGGGCTGCCCTGGTGGTGGCCGGGCTTATGGCCGAAGGAGAAACCAGGATAGATAATGTACAATATATAGACCGGGGCTATTTCAACCTGGAGCAGAAATTGAGAATGCTGGGGGCCCGGATATGGCGTGCCCCTTATGATGAGAAAACCCCGGCTCAAGACAATGCTGTCAGGAAAAGTGCTCTGATTTAAGCCTTGCCAGTGGGATGTATCGATGCACATAACCCTGCTCTGCGTAGGAAAGTTAAAAGAGGATTTTTTACTTCTGGCCCAGAAGGAGTACCTCAAGCGGCTGAGTCCTTATGCCCGGATTGAACTGGTGGAGGTCAGAGAAGAATCTCTGCCGGCATCCGGAAGGGCAGGTGCGCTGGAGGCAGTTCTGAAAAAAGAGGGCACCCGCCTGCTGGAGCGAATTCCGGACAACTGCGTGACCATCGCCCTGGACAGGAAAGGAATGATGCTTTCCTCCAAGGAATTTGCCGGCTATCTGGCAGAGCTTGGCCTGCGGGGGCAGAACAAGCTTTGCTTTATTATCGGCGGAAGTGCCGGCCTGGCCGGGGACGTGCTTGCCAGGGCCTCCCTGCGGCTGTCCTTTTCCAAATTTACCTTTCCCCACCAGCTGATGCGCATTATTCTTCTGGAACAAATATACAGGGCCTTCAAAATTATTCGCGGCGAAAAATACCATCTGTAGGAAATATGCCGTCCAAAAAGGTCATCTATTTGGCGGGCAGAGAAGGAACCCCATGTTTTTTGACGAACTAATTAAATTAAATGCGGGAAATTATCTTTCTTTTGTTAAAAATTTTTATCGCCCAAACAGGGCATTGTGGGAGGAATAGGCTAAAAAGTAGCGAATTTTACTTAGTGTTGATGTCTGCTAACCTGTTGGACTGGTTAGTGAGCAAAAGGACAAGTCCATTATTTCTAAAAAATCATAAGGAGGTATTACTATGTACGTAGTAACTGTTGACCGCGAAAAATGTGAGGGTTGTGGCGAGTGCGCGGATTCCTGCCCGGGCAGCGTTCTGGAAATGAAGGATGGTAAGGCATTTGTGGCCAACCCCGATGATTGCCTGGGGTGCGAAACTTGTGTCTCTGTTTGCCCGTCGGGGGCTGTAACCCTGGAGGAAAGATAAACGATTGTTAAAGGAGGGTGAGAGGAGAAAGGTTGTCCTGTTTTTCAATTGAATGAATGAGCAAATTTCTGGAATGGACTGAAGGGGAAAGATATATTTAGGGTTATAAAGGAGGCGTGCTGATGTTTGAACCAAAGAGGCCTCAAAAAGCACTGAAATATGAAGAACTCCGGATTTATACCGATGCCGAACTCAATAACTATACCGAAGAAGAACTGAAAGAATTTAAGATAAAGCATGAAATTCCCAAGGTGGAGGAGCTGGAAAAGGGTCCCTGGCCCAGCTTTGTGGCAGATGCCAAGCAGGAGGCCCTGCGCCGCAGAAAGCTGGCCGATGACCGGATGATGATCGACCGGTATGTGGTGGAAGACCTTCTGGGCCAGCTGGAGCTCTCCTTTAATGATGGTGAGACCCACTGGAAACACGGTGGTATAGTGGGCGTGTTTGGTTACGGCGGCGGTGTTATCGGACGTTACTCCGACGTTCCGGAGAAGTTCCCCGGGATTGCCCATTTCCATACCATCCGGGTCAACCAGCCAGCCAGTAAGTTTTATAAGAGCGACTTCCTGCGTGCCCTGGCTGACCTGTGGGAGTACCGGGGCAGCGGTCTCTTCAACATGCACGGTTCCACGGGTGACATCATCCTGCTGGGGACAACCACCGAGCAACTGGAGCCCATTTTCTACGACATGACCCACGAGCTGGATCAGGACCTCGGCGGTTCAGGTTCCAACCTGCGTACTCCTTCCTGCTGTATTGGTAAAGCCCGCTGCGAATGGGCCTGCTATGACACCCAGGAAATGTGCTATGAAATGACCATGCACTACCAGGACGAGCTGCACCGTCCGGCCTTCCCGTACAAGTTTAAGTTCAAGTTTGACGGTTGCCCCAACTGCTGCGTTGCTTCCATCGCCCGGGCTGATATTGCCTTCATCGGCACCTGGCGTGACGAGATCCGTATCGATCAGGATGCTGTAAAGGCATACATCGCCGGTGACATTGTGCCCAGGGGAGGTGCCCATAGGGGCAGGGATTGGGGCAAGTTTGATATTCAAAAAGAAGTGATTGACCGCTGCCCGTCCCAGTGCATGTGGATGGAAGACGGCAAGCTGGTCATTGACAACAAGGAATGCGTGCGTTGCATGCACTGCATTAACGTTATGCCGCAGGCTCTCAGGCCGGGTAAAGACACTGGCGTGAGCATCCTGGTAGGTGCCAAGGCTCCTATCCTGGAAGGTGCCCAGATTGCCCAGGTTATCGTACCCTTTATGAAGGCCGAGCCGCCGTATGATAATGTGAAAGAAGTTATTGAAAGAATCTGGGAGTTCTGGATGGAAGAAGGTAAGAACCGCGAGCGTGTTGGAGAGCTCATCCAGCGTGTTGGCTTGCCCAAATTCCTGGAGGTAATCGGCCTGCCGCCTGCTCCGCAGATGATCAAGGCGCCGCGTTCTAACCCGTACATCTTCTGGAAGGAAGAGGACGTACCGGGTGGATTTACTAGAGACATTAAAGAATTCCGGGCCAGACACAAGAGGTAAAATATAAGGGGGTTTGTTGGATGGCTCTTTCCACTGGGAGATTCGGTAAGTTTGACCCGCAGAACCCGACCAAGGACAGGATTACAGATATAGGTCCGCGTCACTACTGGGAAAACTTCCCGCCCATTATCCAGAAGAACTACGGCAAGTGGCTTTACCACGAAGTCCTCGAGCCGGGTGTACTGGTACACGTTTCTGAAACCGGCGACAAGGTTTACACCGTGCGTTGCGGTTCGCCCCGTTTGATGACGGCCCAGCACATCCGGGAGATCTGTGACATTGCCGACAAGTACTGCGATGGCTATGTCCGCTTTACCACCCGTAACAACGTTGAATTTATCGTGGACAGCCAGGAGAAAGTGGAGGCGCTGAAAAAGGATCTGTGGAGCCGCAAGTTTGTTTCCGGGAGCTACAAGTTCCCCATTGGCGGCACGGGTGCAAGTATCACCAATATCGTGCACACCCAGGGGTATGTGCACTGCCACACCCCGGCTACCGACGCTTCATCCCTGGTTAAAGCTGTAATGGATGAGCTTTTTGACTACTTCACCGGTATGACCCTGCCGGCCAAGGTGCGGGTAGCGGTGGCCTGCTGCCTGAACATGTGCGGTGCTGTTCACTGTTCGGACATCGCCCTGCTGGGTATTCACCGGAAGCCGCCTATAGTGGACCACGAAGTCATTGATCAGGTCTGCGAGCTCCCGCTGGTTATTTCGTCCTGCCCGCTGGGCGCTATTTCGCCGGACAAGACTCCGGAAGGCAGGAGAAGCCTCAAGATTAAAGTGGAGCGCTGCATGTTCTGCGGCAACTGCTACACCATGTGCCCGGCCCTGCCCATTGCCGATAAGGAAGGCGACGGTGTAGCTATCCTGGTCGGCGGCAAGATTTCCAACGCGGTCAGCGAGCCCAAGTTCTCCAAGGTTGTGGTGGCTTACCTGCCCAACAACTTCCCGCGGTTCCCGGAAGTGGTTCAGACCGTGAAGAAGATTGTGGAAGTTTATGCTGCTGACGCGCGCAAGCATGAGCGCCTGGGCGACTGGGTCGAGCGTATCGGCTGGGAGAAATTCTTCGAAAAGACCGGTATTCCGTTTACCGAGCACCTCATTGACGACTACCGCCTGGCTTACGATACCTTCCGGACCAGCACCCAGTTCAAGTTTACGGAAGCAGCCTGGAATGTCTGCAAAGCAGCCGGTGGAATCGACTAGGTGCACCAGGGCAGGCGTTAATGAAAACGCCTGCCCAGGTCACTTCTTATATATATGAGCTGGAAAGGGTGGGATTATCTGTGGAAGAAATTAAAAAGGCGATAATTGAGTTTGCCAGCAATAGCAAGAAGACCAGATTTTATTTCAAAGACATGGAAAAAGCCGTTCAGGAAAAAATACCTACTGCCAAGGCCAGGGAAATTAAAAAGGCTGCCAGCGAGCTGGTAAATGAGGGTACTTTGATTTACTTCTCCACCGGCAGCACCACCATGTACGGCTTGAAAGAAAGGTGCGCTTCCGACGAGCCACAGCAGTAAAGACTGGCAAAGTTACATTTATTTTGTGCATATATATTCTGTGGTGGCTCAAAACGGCTTGCTATTCATAATGAGTAGCAGCCTTAATTTTTGTCAACCAGGGGGTGGATACTATGGGGGGCTCCGGTGGTTCCAACGCTTTCGTGGAAAGACAGGTAAACATGCTGCAGAGCAACCCCGGCTGCGCCACGGCCAAGTACAATCTGGGAGTTATGCTGATGGAACAGGGCCGGCTGGAGGAAGCAAAAACACTTTTTGAGGAAGCCATAGCCGATGGGACGCGCATGTTTGAAGCCTATGTTAACCTGGGTTATATTTATTTTAAACAGGGGAACCTGGAAAAGGTGGAGGAATGTAACCGCCTGGCGGTGCAGATCGAACCCCGTTACGCCCGCGGCTATGCAAACCTGGGCTTTGTCTACCTGCAGATGGAGAAGCCCGACGAAGCCATTGAAGTTCTGCAAAAAGCAATTGAATTGAATCCCAGGATAATTCAGGCCTGGTGCAACCTGGCAAACGCTTACCTCCAGAAAGGTGATCTGGATCGGGCGCTGGAGACCAATCTGAAGATGCTGGAAATTGCACCCGACTTTTCGCTGGGCCACAATAACCTGGCCTACGTTTATTACCTGAAAGGGGACATGAACAGGGCGGCGGAGCACCTGAAGCAGGCTCTGGAACTGGGTTTTGAGGCCCATCCGGAATTTTTAAAAGAAATGGAACCATATCTCAATAACACGCACGACAGGGGGAATGGCCATTGCCCATCTACGAGTTCCGATGCCTGAGCTGCGGGAATCTATTTGAAAAACTGTTTTTGATTCCCAATGAAAAAGTGGAAATTCGCTGCCCCAAGTGTCAATCCGATTCCTTTGAGCGGGTGATCAGCCGCGTCAATTATGTGAACAGGTCTGGTTCCAGTTCAGGGACGCCAAAAGTGGTCACCAAATCCTGCAGTCCTGGCAGTACCTGCGCCACCTTTGAGATACCGGGGCCGGGCGAATAAAATACAGGGGAGTGGAACATGAGGGGAAAACCTCCTGTAAAGGATTATGTGCAGGCACCTGTTTGTCCCTTCTGCGGGGAAAACATTGAACGGCCCCGGGAGGTGGTGACCACGGCGGGTTCGCCGGGTATGCCGGTGGGTTCCTGCCCGTGCGGCGCGGTATATGCTTTTGACATATCGGGACGCAACCTGGGTTCCGCCTTTATCGAGGCCCTGGTGTTTGCATGCAACATGGACTGGGACCTGGCCTGGGAATTGCTTCCGGACAGGGATTACCGGGAAAAGATCGTCGAGAATTACGACCCGGAAAACCATCTGCTTATTCCGGGAGGGTTTTTTGAAGGGAGAAAAATTACCGGGGCACTGTATTTTATCAGGTTGAACAGGGGCCTGCCCGGAACCGGGCGGGTGACGGGATGCGGGCGTGCTGTAACCGGGACCAGGGAAAAAGCAGGGGAAAAAGCTGCCTGTAGAAAAATATCTAAAAAAGAACTGGAGGCCTGGGTTAAGGATTACCGGGTGGAGGAAGTTCTCCAGGCCGCTTCCCGGGATCAGAAGATACTCTGGCTGCTGAGGAGGCTTTTTTGTGCCGCCGACATCCTCCTCAGGATGCGGGCTGCCGACCTGGCGGGCAAGGCGGCCGGTATAATTGCCGGGGAGAACCCGGCTCAGGTGGCGGAATTTCTGAAGGCGTTGCTCAATTCCCTGTCCGATACGGGAACATCAAGCTGGGCGACCCTTGATGCCGCAGGTGAGATTATTAGTTGCGCACCCGATAAATTTGCCGGCTACCTGCCAGCATTAATACCCTTTTTACGTGAGGAGCATTTAAAGGCAGATGTCCTGCGGGCTTTATGGAAAGTTGCCGCTGTTAAACCGGAGTTGCTGCAGGGCTTTACCGGCCATCTTGCCAGCCTGCTGGATGACGATAGACCGGAAGTGCGGGGATACGCAATTTTAATTCTCGGCGCGCTGAAGGAAACCGAGGTTAAAAAGGAGCTGGAGGCGCTGCTCGGGGATAATGCGGAGATAACTGTCTATGAGGACGGGCAGTTAAGCAACAGGAGAGTTGGCCAGCTGGCAGAAGAAGTGTTAAAGAATATGAACAGGATATAAGTAATTTTTCCCTAGAGCAGGAATTAACAAAAGGTATGCCGAATAATCATTCGTGAAAGTTATTTTTTTTCTAAATACAGGCAACTGGCTGATACCTGTTGAAAGGGAGGGGGTAAATGGAGGTCGAAGGATAAAGATTGGTACGGGATGAGGGGGAGATATAAAAGAGGAGGTGTCAGTGTTGACCTATTTTATTGCTCAAATACTACCTTATATAACGGTAACCGTTTTTATCATCGGTGTTATTTACCGCCTCTGGCGGTGGGCGGCGTCGCGGATCGTGCACAATATTACCCTTTCACCCTTCCCCCAGACCAAAACAGAAGTTGCAGCCATTTACCTGCGTGAAATCGTGCTCTTCAACAATGTTTTCAAGTTTGACCGCCCGCTATGGGTGGGCGCCTGGCCCATGCATATTGCCCTGCTCAATGTAATAGGGGGTCATGTGGTCGGCTTTTACTTCCTGGGCAAGCAATTTGTTTATCTGGGTGCCTCGGAAGCGCTCAGTACCTATTTATCTAATTTATTAGGGACGGTTTTTGGAATTATCCTGCTGGCCGGGTTACTTTATCTCCTATACAGGCGCATTGCTATTGACAAGGTAAGACAGGTATCCAATCCGAGTGACTACCTGATGTTGCTTTTACTCATCTCTATTGTATCCCTGGGTAATTTCATGCGCCTGGTTCCTGAGTACGGTATGCACTACGAGCCGGTGAGGGAATATTTTACCACCCTTATCCTGTTCCAGCCGGCGGCAATCCCCGAGGGCAACCCGTTCTTTATCCTTCACCTGCTGCTGGCGCAGATTTTAATTATGATCCTGCCCTTCAGCAAGCTGATGCACCTGTTTGGCATGTTTGGCATGCGCTGGATTGAAAACCGGATTTATAAGGAGCCGGCCCCCGGGCTGCCCAATGTGGACGTGGCTGCTGCCCGGGCCAGGGGAACCGGCCTTCCGTCCGCCGGCAGCACAGACGTGGCTTAGAGGGGGTGTAACAGTTGCCAGAATATAAGGGTTGGAAAATGCCGGTAAAAGCTACAGCCGAGGATATGCGCCGGATACACATCGAGCCGGTGCCCGATGACCAGAAGGTTGAAAAGGCCATCCAGTATCTCGACGAGATGCGCAAAAAATTTCGCTCTTTCGTCCTGGCCATGGAGTCATGCGTGAAATGCGGCCTGTGCGCCGAAAACTGCCATACTTACCTGGGAACCAGGGATCCCAACAACATTCCCACCAACCGGGCGGAGCTGATCCGCAAAATATACCGCCGTTATTTCACCCTGGAAGGGCGCTGGTTCGGCAAGCTGGTGGGGGCGGAAGACCTCAACCTGGATATCATCGAGCAGTGGTACTCCTACTTTTACCAGTGCAATGAGTGCCGGCGCTGCGCCCATGTCTGCCCCTTTGGCATTGACACCTGTGAGGTAACCATGATTGGGCGCCAGATCCTCCACTGGCTGGGTATTGTGCCCAAGCTTCATGCCGATGTAGGGGCGGCTATGGAAAGGACGGGCAACCATACCGGTCTGACCAAGCCGGCCATTGTTGATACCCTGGAATTCCTGTCCGAGGAAATTAAGGACGAGTTCGGTGTTGATGTGGAGTTCCCTGTGGATAAAGAAGGGGCCGACATCATGTATGTGCCCTCTTCCGCCGACTTCCTGCTCAACCCCTATACCTTGATGGGTGCAGGGATGTTTTTCACCTACATCGGTGCCAACTGGACTATTCCCAGTACCATTACAGAAGCGGGTAATTTCGGCCTGCTCTTCGACCAGCAGCATACCATGCGCCATAACTTCACCCGCCTGCTGCATGCAGCCCAGAAACTGGGCGTCAAGAAGATTGTCTGGGGTGAGTGTGGCCATGGCTGGCGGGCATGGAAAATGTACCTGCCGGGTATGGCTGATCTGCCCATCCGCTGGCCGATAACCCATATTCATGACGAGGTGGCCTATTATATTCGCACCAACCAGCTGAAACTGGATCCCAACAAGATCGGCCGGCCGGTAACCCTCCACGATCCCTGCAACTACGTGCGGGCCTGTGGCATGGCCGAAACGCTGCGCACGGTGATCAGGGCGTGTGTGGCCGATTTCAGAGAAATGTATCCGAATAAAGAGAACAACTTCTGTTGCGGTGGCGGTTCGGCCATACTCTTTGACGACCCTGAAATGTACCAGCTGCGCATTAAATTCTCCCAGAAAAAGGCTGAACAGGTTCGTGCCACCGGGGTGGGCAGGGATGGGAACGGCATCCTGTGCGCTCCCTGCTCCATCTGTAAGGCCCAGCTGTATCCCATGGTCGAGGAACATCAACTGGGAGTGGAAGTTAAGGGATTGATCGACCTTGTGGGTATGGCCCTGGTGTGGAAGTAAACTGGGAATAAACGGGTTTTCTTAAATCATTGACTTGTTTATCCAGGAGTGATATTCTTTTAAGGGGGTGGTCAGGCTCCATACGGGCACCAGGCACCTGGCCCGGAATTTTTATAAAGATATGTAATTTTTAAATGGGTTTTGTGGAATGCTGGAACAATGCTAAACTAATGGAGGTGTTAAGCACATGCCATCCATCAATGTAAATGGTGTGGAAATTGAACAGGACGAGGACGGGTTCATTGTTGACCCGAACCTGTGGAACGAAGATGTGGCCAAGGCACTGGCAGCTCAGGAAGGTATCTCCGAGCTGACCGATGAGCACTGGAAGGTAGTCAATTACCTGCGTAACTACTACCTGCAGTTCCAGATTGCCCCCATGATCCGCAAACTCTGCAAGGAGACGGGCTTCAGCTTGAAAAAGATCTACGAGCTGTTCCCCTCTGGTCCGGCTAAAGGTGCCTGTAAAGTGGCCGGCTTGCCCAAGCCCACCGGCTGCGTGTAATAGATGAGGTTTTCTACACTTATTTGAAGGTCGCCCCGAAGGGCGACCAACCTTTATGTTCTTCCTTTTCGGGGCACAGGCTTAAGCAGTGAGATGCGGCAGTGGAGCTTATGACTGTGCCCATCCTTCCTGTACGGGGTGCGAGGCGAAAGGCGTGATACTGGCGCGATGAAAGATAGGAAGAACGGTAACAAATGCATACCTCGCCTGGTGATTGGTGCACCCCGGGGCCGCTCGGGAAAGACCACGGTAACAATTGGCCTGCTGGCTGCTCTGGTTCGTCATTTAAAGCTGGTGGTGCAGCCTTTTAAAAAGGGGCCGGATTTTATCGATCCGGGCTGGCTCAGCCGTGTGGCCGGCCGGGCTTGCCGTAACCTGGACAGTTATCTCATGTCCGGAGAAACCATCCGGTATTCGCTCCTGCGCCACAGCCGTGATGCCGATATGGCCGTGGTGGAAGGTGCCATGGGCCTTTTTGACGGCGTGGATCTGGAGGGTAGCGGTAGCACCGCGGAAATAGCCAGGATCATTGCTGCACCGGTTATTCTGGTTGTGGATACCACCAGGATGACCCGTAGCGTGGCACCCCTGGTGCAGGGTTTCATGCGCTTCGACCCCCGGATAAAGGTGGCCGGAGTTGTCTTAAACCGGGTTGCCCGCCGCCGTCACGAACAAATGTTGCGCGGTGCCCTGGAAAAGTACTGCGGGATCCCGGTGCTGGGGGTTATTCCGAAGGGTAAAAAAATGGTGATACCGGATCGCCACCTGGGGCTGGTACCCGCCGGGGAGCGGGACGAACTGGAACAGGCGCTGGAGGAGATTGCCCGGGTGGCCCGGGAATGCCTGGATCTTGAAGGCATCCTGGCTGTCGCCCGCCAGGCTCCACCCCTGGAGATGGCAGCCGGGGGGGATGCTCCAGATGATGGAATGCCGGACAACAAACCGGTAATTGGTGTATTTCGCGATCGGGCCTTCTCCTTTTATTATCCTGAAAACCTGGAGGCGTTGCAGGAGGCTGGAGCCAGGCTGGTATATATCGATGCCCTGCGGGATCCGGATTTGCCGCAGGTAGACGCGCTCTATATTGGGGGCGGTTTTCCCGAGGTATTTGCCGGCCAGCTGGAGGCCAATGAAGGGCTGCGCAAATCGGTACTCCGGGCTGTTGAGGCGGGGTTGCCGGTTTATGCCGAGTGCGGGGGGTTAATGTACCTGGGCCGGCAGATATTCTGGCAGGGCCGTTCCTACCGCATGTGTGGTGCCCTGCCCTTTGATGTGGTGATGGAAGACAGGCCCTGCGGTCACGGTTATGAAGTGGTGGAAGTAACCGGGGAAAACCCCTTTTTCCCAGCCGGGAGTGTGATCAAGGGACATGAATTTCACCATTCCCGCCTGGTGAACGTGGACCGGGATGTTCGTTTTGCCTACAGGGTTTTGCGGGGCAGTGGTATTGACGGTGAAAGGGACGGCGTCGTATACAGGAATGTCCTGGCGTCCTACAATCACATTCACGCCCTGGCCACGCCCCGGTGGGCGGAAGCGCTGGTGGAACGGGCCCGGCAGTGGCGGGCCCATCGGGGGATGGGCAATATATAGAAAGCGGGGAAGGGAGAGGCATGGGGCGCCGCAGCCGGTAAGCTGCGGCGCCCCGCTTTTTATTAGGCGAGCGGGGCAGAGGAAAATACCTTTAAATTTTCCCGCTTCCGCTCATATTTCTACCGGCCCCGGCTCATACTAAAAAGGGAATTTAAGGTCGGATTCATCACAGGGAAGGGGGTTGGGGCGGGGTGAAAGCGGGGGGCGATTATCTCCGCCGGTCCATTTTGATAGCCATAACCCTGGCCGTCCTGGCTGCCGGTATGTCAGCCCTTACCGGACAAACACATGCTCAGGAACGCATCCTGTACTGGGGGCTGAGCGGTGAGGACGTCATCAGGGTGCAGCAGCGCCTGAAGGAATGGGGATATTACAACGGCCCGGTGGACGGTTTTTACGGCAACGAAACTCAGCAGGCGGTGGTTAATTTTCAGTTAAATAACGGCCTGGTTCCCGATGGTACGGTGGGGCCCGAAACATGGGCCGCACTGGGATTTTCCCCGGCGCCCGCAGCGTCACCACCGGGGGAGCCAGCAGGCGTTTCCCGGGGAGTAACCAACAGGGACGAGGTCTACCTGCTGGCCAGGGTTATTGAAGGAGAAGCCGCCGACGAACCGTTATTAGGAAAAGTGGCCGTGGGGGCGGTGATTTTGAACCGTACCAGATGCGCGGCCTTTCCCAACAGCCTGGCCGGGGTTATCTATCAGCCCCACGCCTTTGAATCGGTGAGTAACGGCCAGTATAATCGCCCGGTAAGCGAGGAATCCCTGCAGGCTGCCATGATGGCCATGTGCGGCTGGGATCCCACGGGTGGCTGCCTGTACTTCTGGAACCCTGCCAAGCCGGTGAACCCGTGGATCTGGACCCGGGACGTCGTCACCCAGATTGGCCGTCACATCTTTGCCCGTTAAGGGGAGGTTGGGGAGTGTGGAGATAAGGGAAAAACACTGGCTCTGGATACTGGCTGCCGGCGTAGTACTGGCAGGTGCTCTGGGGTACTGGGGCTACCAGCAGTTTACTGTACGCCAGCGTCTGGAAACGGCCCTGAATAACAAGTATTACCGGGCCCTGTATGACCTGACGGAAAACGTGCAGAATATGGAAGTGCTGCTTTCCAAAAGTCTGGTGGCCGGAACACCGGAAGCGCAGAGCACCTTCCTAATGGAACTCTGGCAGCGGGCCATGGCGGCCCAGGCGAATTTAAACCAGCTGCCGGTAACCGATGCCCTGACCGGGCGCACATCCAAATTCCTGACCCAGGTGGGAGATTATGCCCACTCATTAATGCAGCAGGCAGTCAGGGGAGAACTGGAGTCCGGCCAGCAGTGGGAGACTATCAAGCGCCTCTACCAGCAATCCGCCGACCTGAACCTGGCCCTGCACGAACTACAAAGCCGTATAGCTTCGGGCCAGCTTTATCTGAGCGAGCTGGCGCGGGAGAGCAGGCGCACCCTGGGCCGTGAGGGGCCGCGCCTGGCCAATACCAGCTTTCAGGCTATTGAGAAACATATGGAAAACTTCCCCACCCTGATCTATGACGGGCCCTTTTCCGATCACCTGGGAAAAAGAGTAGCCCGGGGAGTCACCGGGGAAAACATCAGCAGGGAGAAAGCCCGGGCCAGAGCGCTGGAGGTAACCGGGGATCGGGGCAGGTATGTGGTGGAACGGGTGGGGGAATCCCGGGGAAAAATCCCTTCATATCTGGTGGAACTGCGCCCTTTAAGGAAGGGCGGTGTGCCGGTAACAGTGGCCATTACCCGCCAGGGGGGTCATTTGAACTGGATGGCCAGTGGCCGCAGGATTGGGCATGCTACCTGGAGCATGGAAAAGGCCAGGCAAAAAGCCCGGGACTATCTGGTCTCACTGGGCTACCGGGACATGGTGCCGGTTTACTATGAGAAGCAAAACGGGCTTGCCGTGTTCAATTTCGCAGCCACCCAGGAACAGGTAGTTCTTTACCCGGATCAGATAAAAGTTTCCGTGGCCCTGGATAACGGCCAGATTATGGGAATAGAAGCATCGAGCTACCTCATGAATCACAGCAGGCGTGAGCTTCCCCGCCCCCGGATTGGACCTCAGGAAGCAAGACAGAAGCTCAACCCCAGGCTCAAAGAGATAAAGGGCGGCCGGCTGGTCCTCATACCCGTACCGCCGGACAGGGAAAAACTGGCCTATGAATTCCAGGCCCACCTGGACAGGGATCTTTTCCTTGTTTATATTGATGCCCTGGATGGCAGTGAGGTCCAGGTCCTGCGGGTGGTGCGGAATCCGGAAGGCATATTGACTCTCTAGCATCGGGCTCCGCCCTAAAAATAATTACCTGTTGACAGCAGCTGAAACACATGCTAGTATTTAACTTAACTTAATATGGCAGTATGGCCATGAAGGGGAAGAAGGGTACCTGTACCAGACCAGCGAGCCGGGGAGGGTGCAAGCCCGGCTGGGAAAGTGCCCGTGCCGCCCCGGAGCCGGGGACCGAAAGGTGAAACTACCGAGTATGTCCTCCCGGCAGCCCGCCGTTACCGGGCCGTGAGAGGGTCGCCTGTTTTCGTGCTGGCGGCCAAGGTGGGTGGTACCGCGAGACCGGGCTCTCGTCCCATTGGGGCGAGAGCCCTTTCGATTTAAAAAGACAGGCCGGGTAGAGGGGTGAGCTGGTGAATAAACTGGAATTGCTCGAGATACTGGAAAACAATGCTAGAGTAACGCCGGAAGAAATTGCCGTCATGCTGCAGTCCGATCCCGCCAGTGTACGCCGGGCCATCAAGGAACTTGAAGAAAACAAGACGATATTAAAGTACATGACCCTGGTGAACTGGGAAAAAGCGGGCGAGGAGAAGGTTTCGGCCATGATTGAGGTGCGCATAACACCCCAGCGGGACGTGGGTTTTGACGCTGTGGCCAGGAGAATTTGCCGGTTTCCCGAGGTGCGCAGCGTTCGCTTGATGTCCGGAGCTTATGACCTGGCCGTTTTCATTGAAGGGCGCACCATGCGGGAAGTAAGTAATTTTGTGGCCACCAAACTGGCCACCATTGAAGGCGTGGTCAGCACCACCACCCATTTCGTGCTGAAAACATACAAGCAGGACGGCGTTATTGTGGACGATGGCGAGGAAGATCGCCGGCTGATGATCACGCCGTAAGAAAAATAAAGCGGAAAAATGTTAATAGAAAGAGCGGGGAGGAAGACGTGGATGAACGAAGCCTGGTGTGAGCGGATCAACCCTGTGGTAAGGAACATTCCTTCATCGGGAATTCGCCGCTTTTTCGATATGGTGGCTGAAACCAGGGGGGTTATTTCCCTGGGCGTGGGAGAACCGGACTTTGTCACACCCTGGCATATCCGGGAAGCCTGCATTTATTCCCTGGAAAAGGGATATACCATGTATACATCCAACAGCGGCCTCCTGGAGTTGCGCTGTGCCATTGCCCGCGATCTGGCCGGCAGCTACGGCGTGACCTATGACCCCCGGAAGGAGATCCTGGTTACGGTGGGGGTGAGCCAGGCCCTGGACCTGGCTTTAAGGGCGCTGGTGAGCCCCGGGGATGAGGTGCTCATCCCGGAACCGTCCTACGTTTCTTATGCCCCGACGGTGATGCTGGCCGGCGGGAAGGTGGTTCCCCTGCCCACGACCATGGAGGAAGGCTTTTCCCTGCATGCCCACCAGGTTGAAGCAGCTATTACGCCACGCACCAAACTCCTTGTGCTGTGTTACCCCAACAACCCCACCGGAGCGGTAATGTCCAGGGAAAACCTGCGGGAAATTATGGAGATTGTCAGGGCTCACGACCTGATTGTTATTTCAGATGAAATATATGACAAATTAACCTATGAAGGACAGCATACCTGTGTGGCCAGCCTGCCGGGCATGAAGGAACGCACCATACTTTTAAACGGCTTTTCCAAATCTTACGCCATGACGGGCTGGAGGATAGGTTACGCCTGCGGCAACCCGGATTTTATCGCCGCCATGACCAAGATCCACCAGTATACCATGCTCTGTGCCCCCATTACCGCTCAAATGGCCGCCCTGGAGGCACTGAAAAATGGCCGGCCGGCCATGGAGCGGATGATCCGCGAGTATAACCGCCGGCGTCACGTGGTTATCCATGCTTTCAAGGACATGGGCCTGCCCTGTTTTGAGCCCAGGGGAGCTTTTTATGCCTTCCCGGAGATCAGGGCTACCGGTTTATCTTCAGAGGAGTTTGCTGAAGTTCTGCTCCAGGAAGAAAAGGTGGCCGTGGTTCCTGGAAATGCCTTCGGCTCCAGCGGTGAGGGCTTCGTGCGCTGTTCATACGCCGCTTCCCTGGAAGATCTGGGAGAAGCCCTGCGACGCATGGCCCAGTTTGTGCGCCGGCTGGGTGTCCGGCCGCGGGTAATTTCCACCTCAACCAGGCCCCTTTTACCCCGGGGGGCCGGCATGAATGCGGCCGGGAGCGCCCGTTCCTGAGAAAAGATAGCCCCGAATTAAAATCGGGGCAGGAATAGAGCTTCCGGCGTAGAATAAAATATGTCTGAACATGTCACCAGTAGGCTGGTGGCGCTAAAAAAAGCAGGATGGGAGGACGGCAGGAATGAAAATATTGCTACTGTGTCTTTTTGTGGGTGTCCTTCTTTACAGCGGGTACTGCAGTATGGGTCGTAACCGGACGGTGGGAGATTTCTTTCTGGGCGGAAGGAACATGGGTCCCTGGCTTTCCGCTTTTGCGTACGGGACCACATATTTTTCAGCGGTGATTTTTATCGGTTATGCCGGCAAGGTGGGCTGGGGATACGGCATGGCCGCCCTGTGGATTGTAGTGGGCAACACCCTGGTGGGGAGCCTGCTGGCCTGGCTGGTTCTGGCCAGGCGGACGCGGCTCATGACCGCCCGGCTGGGAGCCATGACCATGCCGGAATTCCTGGAAGCCCGCTATCAAAGCCGGGCCATGAAAATATACGGAGCCCTGATTATATTCATCTTCCTGGTACCCTATTCAGCATCCGTCTTCATGGGTTTGAGTTATTTATTTAACCAGATATTTGGCCTGCCTTACCTGTATGCTGCCTTACTGATGTGCCTGCTGACGGCCCTGTACCTGGTTATGGGTGGTTACCGGGCTGTAGCCCTGACGGATGTAATCCAGGGTACGGTTATGCTGGCCGGGGTGGGCATGCTGCTCTATTATGTCCTGGGGGCTCCCCAGGTGGGGGGAATAGTGCAGGGGCTTGAAAGGCTGGCGGCAATTAACCCCGGCCTGGTCAGCCCGGCCGGGCCCGGGGGGCAGTGGTTGCCGCTGGCTGCCCTGGTTGTTCTAACCAGTCTCGGGCCCTGGGGGCTGCCTCAAATGATCCAGAAGTTCTACGCCATCAGGGACGAAAGGGCCATTCCCCCCGCCATGGTGGTTTCCACTATTTTCGCCCTGGTAATCACCTTTGGGGCCTATTTTACCGGTTCTCTTACACACCTGTTCTTTGATAAATTACCCGTGGATCCGGCCACCGGCAAGCCAACCCCCGATATGCTCATGCCAATTCTCATTCACAGCACCCTTCCCGAGCTGGGGGCTACCCTTATTCTTCTTCTGGTGCTTTCGGCATCCATGTCCACCCTGTCTTCCCTGGTGCTGGTGAGCAGTTCAGCAATTTCCATAGATCTGGTGCAGAGTTTGAAGCCAGGATGGGCTAGAAAGCACGGTGTACTCATTATGCGCTTATTATGCTGCCTTTTCATAGCTCTTTCCCTGATCATCGCCCTGGTCAAGCCGGCTATTATTTTAAGCTTAATGGCCATATCCTGGGGTACGGTGGCCGGAGCTTTCCTGGCTCCCTACATCTACGGTCTTTTCTGGCGGGGTACCACGCCTGCAGGGGCCTGGGCCGGCACAATAAGCGGGCTGGGCTGTTCGGTAATCCTCTCCCTCTATTACCGGCTTGATGCGGCGGTTATCCCCCTGGTGGGGTCGCTGTCCATGCTTATCCCCCTGCTGGTGGTGCCGGTGATCAGCCTGGTTACCCGTCCCCTGCCGGTCGAGGTGGTGGAAAGGGCCTTTGGTCGGGATGAAGCTGTAAAAAGGCAGACATTACTTAAATGCAAGGAAGTGGAGAGTTCATGATCTGGGATCACAGGCACGAATGCATGGACAGGGAAGAACTCCGGTCCCTGCAGCTACAGCGGTTAAAAGAGGTGCTGCACCGTGTCTACCAGCGGGTACCTTACTACCGCCAGTTATTTGATGCTCACGGCGTGAGGCCAGAGGACCTGCGCAGCCTGGAGGATATCCAGAAATTTCCTTTTACTACCAAAGCAGCCCTGCGGGATAACTACCCGTACGGGCTCTTTGCTGTTCCGCTGAAGGATGTGGTCCGGCTGCATGCCTCTTCCGGAACCACGGGAAAGCCCATTGTGGTGGGATACACCAGAAAAGATCTGGAAATCTGGTCCGAGCTGGTGGCCAGGATAGTTACCCAGGCCGGGGTCACCAGCGATGACGTGGTGCAGATTACCTTTGGTTACGGCCTGTTCACCGGCGCTTTTGGACTTCATTACGGGCTGGAGAAGGTGGGCGCCACCATAGTTCCTTCCTCCGTGGGCAACAGTGAAAAGCAGATCATGCTGATGAAGGATTTTGGTACCACGGTGCTGGTGGGAACCCCTTCCTACGCCCTGCACCTGGGGGAGACCGCCCGTTCCATGGGCATTGATCCTGCCGGGTTGAAGGTCAGGCTGGGCCTGTTTGGTTCCGAAGCCTGGAGTGAGGAAATGCGCCGGGAGCTGGAAAAAATGTGGGGTATGAAAGCCACCGATAATTACGGCCTGTCGGAGGTAATGGGACCCGGGGTGTGCGGCGAGTGCGGTTTAAAGCAGGGGATGCATATAGCCGAGGATCATTTCCTGGTGGAAATTGTCGATCCGGAAACCGGGGAAGCCCTGGATTACGGTCAGGAGGGTGAAGTGGTAATTACCACCCTGACCAAGGAAGCATTGCCGGTAATTCGTTACCGCACCCGGGATATTTCCGTCATCAATCCCGAGCCCTGTGCCTGCGGGCGCACCAGCGCCCGGCTGCGCCGGGTCACCGGGCGTACCGATGACATGCTGATCATTTCCGGGGTAAACGTTTTCCCCTCGCAAATTGAAAGCGTTTTAATCGAGGTGGAGGGGGTTTCACCCCATTATCAAATTGTGGTGGATAAAAGGGGCTACCTGGATTACCTGGAGGTCCAGGTGGAAATGACGGAAGAGTTCTTTACCGGGAGCTTCCGGGACCTGGAAGCTCTCGAGGAGAAAATCCGCCGCCGCCTCCAGACGGTGCTCTCCATCAACCCGCGGGTGCGCCTGCTGGAACCGCACTCCATTGAGCGCAGCCAGGGCAAGGCCAGGCGGATTATCGACAGGCGGCGCGCGGAAGGAAAGGTTTAAAAGCGTTTCTCCGGGAATAGCTGCCATGCTTACTCCAGAGAAACAGGCTATAAATGATGGAGGTAGAACATGAAAGAACTGATGACGGGTAACGAAGCAATTGCCCGGGGAGCCTACGAAAACGGCGTAACAGTGGGAGTTGGTTACCCCGGCACACCCAGCACGGAAATACTGGAGAATTTTTCCCGTTATCCGGGGATTAAGGCCCAGTGGGCCCCCAATGAGAAAGTGGCCCTGGAAGTGGGCCTGGGGGCCTCCCTGGCCGGTGCCCGGGTGCTGGTAACCATGAAGCACGTGGGCGTGAACGTGGCTGCCGACCCCCTGATGACGGCAGCCTATACCGGTGTAAATGGCGGGCTGGTGCTGGTATCGGCCGATGATCCGGGGATGCACAGCTCGCAAAATGAACAGGATAACCGCTTTTACGCCCGCTTTGCCCGGATACCCATGTTTGAACCCTCGGACAGCCAGGAAGCCCTGGACATGGTGGGGCTGGCCCTGCAGGTGAGTGAAGATTTCGACCTGCCCGTAATGCTGCGCACGACCACCAGGGTGGCCCATTCCCAGAGTTTGGTGGAAGTGAAGGAACGTAAGGAAATACCTTTAAAGCCGTACCGGAAAGATGCCCCAAAGTGGCTCATGGTACCTGCTTACGGGCGCCTGCGCCGGCAGTCCCTGGAAGAAAGGGTGCAAAGGCTTAAAGCTTACACGGAAACCACGCCGGTTAACTTTATTACCTGGGGCGATCGCCGGGTGGGTGTGATCACCAGCGGTGTCAGCTACCAGTACGTACGGGAAGCCATGCCGGGAGTATCCATACTCAAGCTGGGGATGACCCACCCCCTGCCGGAAGGTCTTATCCGCCAGTTTGCTGCCGGTGTGGAAAAACTTGTGGTGGTGGAAGAGCTGGATCCCTATCTGGAAGATTTCGTCCGGGGCCTGGGCCTGGAAGTGACAGGCAAGAAAATATTCCCCGCCTGGAACGAGTTCACCCCGGGTCTCATCCGGAGCAGGGCGGTGGCAGCCGGGTTACCGGTGCCCGCGCCGGATAAAGAGGAAGGGGCTGCTTCCCCTCCCCGGGAACTGCCCCCGGTTCCCGGGCGCCCGCCCGTACTCTGTCCCGGTTGTCCCCACCGGGGAGTGTTCTATGTGCTGCATAAATTAAAACTGCTGGTTACCGGAGATATCGGCTGCTACACCCTGGGCGGCCTGCCCCCCCTGGAAGGGATGGATACCTGTGTCTGTATGGGGGCCAGCATTGGTATGGCCCATGGCTGTGAGCTGGCCGATTCTACCCTGTCCCGGCGTACTGTAGCCGTTATCGGCGACTCCACCTTTTTCCACTCCGGTATCACGGGTCTTCTGAACATGGTGTACAATGGCGGCCAGGGTACGGTAATCATACTGGATAACCGTACCACGGCCATGACCGGCCACCAGGAGCATCCCGGTACGGGTAAAACGCTGATGGGAGAACCTGCACCCGCGGTGGATCTGGAAGCGCTGGTGCGGGCGCTGGGGGTCAGCCGGGTAAGGGTGGTGGACCCGCTGAAAGTAGCGGAATTGACGCAGGCCATTCAGGAAGAGGTGGCCTGCGGGGCCCCGTCGGTGATCATTGCCCGGCGGCCCTGCGCGTTGCTGCACAGGGAGAAACGGCCGCCGGTTATGGTGGACCGGGAAGCCTGCACCGGCTGCAGGAGCTGCCTCAAGCTGGGTTGCCCGGCCATTTCCGTACAGGATAAAAAGGCGGCGGTGGAAGCCATAACCTGTAACGGCTGTGGCCTCTGTGTCCAGGTGTGCCGTTTTGGCGCCCTGAAAGAAGGGGGAGAAAACAATGACTGAAGAAGCGGCTCGTTTACCGGTGGATATACTGATGGTCGGGGTGGGAGGCCAGGGGATTATTCTGGCCAGCAGGATCCTGGCTCATGCCGCCAGAGCGGCCGGGTATGATATTAAGGTTTCGGAAATCCACGGCATGGCCCAGCGGGGGGGGAGTGTGGTCACCCAGGTCCGCCTGGGGGAAAAGGTTTATTCCCCCCTTATACCCGAAGGGGAAGCTGATGTAATCCTGGCTTTCGAACAGCTGGAAGCCCTGCGCTGGGTGAACTACGTAAAAAATACGGGTACCATTATTGTTAACAGCCAGGTCATTTATCCCGTACCGGTACTGGCCGGTATGTCCCGGTACCCGGAAAACATACCGGCCCACCTTTCCCGCAGGGCCAGGACCATAATGGTGGACGCCCTGCAGAAGGCACTGGAATGCGGCAACAGCCGGGCGGCAAATGTGGTACTCCTGGGCAGCCTGGCCAGGAGGATGTCCATCCCCCTTTCGTACTGGATGAATGCCCTGGAGGCCTGCGTTCCCGCCCGCTACCTGGAGGTCAACCGGGCCGCCTTCCAGAGCGGTTATACTCTCTAGTCGTTTACTTAAACGGGATGCGGGAATCTGCGGCAAAGCGGCCGGGGTCGAGATATGGGTAAGCGGAAAATTTTTAACCTGGATGATTACCGGAAAAGGGATGCTGTGGCCGGGCCCGACCAGCAGGGAAAAAGAAGGGGTAAACTCTCCTTTTACGTGTTCCCGGGTTCCATCAGAGGACTGCTGAAGGAGAGAAAGTGGCTCCTGCTGGCCCTGCTGGTAATGGCTCTCATCTGCCTGCTGCCTGCTCCCCGGGGCCTGACGGTGGAGGGCAAGTACGCCCTGGGGCTCTGGGTTTTTGTCATCATCTGCTTCCTGACGGAAGCCATTCCCCTGCCGGCAACGGCCATTATTATCGGGTGCTACCAGGTTTTCACCGGCCTGGCCGGTTTCCGGGATGCCCCCCGCGCTTTTATGGACGACGCTGTAATTTTCATCATGGGCGTGTTGATGATGGGGGCCATGCTGATGAAATATAACATTCACAACCGGGTGGCCCTCTTTGTGCTCAAGCTATGCGGCACCCGCATTGAAAGGGTTATCCTGGGAATTGTGGCCTTCTGTGCTTTTAGCGCCGGTTTTATCACCGAACATGCTGCGGTAATGATCATGCTTCCCATCGGGGTGGGAATTGTTTCCCTGAGCGGCGGATATAAAAAGGTGCCCAACCTGGCCAAGCTGGTCATGCTCTCCATTGCCTACGGGGTGATGATCGGCAGCGTTGCCGCACCTTCCGGGGGTGCCCGCAATGCTTTGATGCTGGGCCTGCTGAGCAGCCTGAATATAAACATTGGTTACGGGCAATGGATGCTCATGGTTATGCCCTTCACGCTGGTCATGATTCCCGTGGTCAGCTACTGGTTGCTGAACCTCTTCACCCCGGAGGTCAAGGACCTTTCCGGTATCGTGCAGGCTATCAGGGAGGAAATGGAAGCCAGTGGCCCCCTGACCGTCCAGGCCCGGCTGGCCCTGGCTATTTTCCTGGCCGTGGTGGTCGGCTGGATCTTCGCCAGCCACCGCTACGGGGTGGGTACCATTGCCATGACGGGCATACTGCTGGCAGTGGTCCTGCACCTGGTCGACTGGAGCTACCTGCAGCAAAAAACGCAGTGGGGGGTGGTCCTGCTTTATGCCGGGGCCATCTCCATGGGTAAAACGCTCATTTCAACCGGGGCTGCTTCCTGGCTGGCCGGGCAGTTCCTGCACCTGGCGGAGGTAGCCGAGGTGAGCCAGGGCCTCTCGCTGCTGGCGGTTACCGCCACGGTAACCGCCCTGGTAACCAATACCATGGCCGACGGGCCAACGGTGGCTGCCCTCGGTCCCATCTTTTTGAAGGTGGCCGAACTTTCCCGGACCTCTCCCCTGGTAATCGGTGTATCTACCTCCCTGGCCTCGGCCTTTTCTTATCTCCTGATCATTGCCACCCCTGCCAACGCCATAGTTTACGGCCCGGGATATTTGCAGGCCCGGGATTTTTTAAAAGCCGGCGGAGTGCTCTTTCTGGTTTCCTTGCTCCTTACCGTAACCCTGCTTGGCAATTTCTGGTGGAGAATTCTGGGGCTGTGGTAGGGCGGGATGGACTTTTCAGAAAATTGCAGCTTTGGAAAATTACTTAGTGATTTATTGCACAAATCGATGGCCTGTGCTATACTTTTATAACAAGGAAAGGGTATAAAAAACGAATGTGAATATATGCACAACCAGGGTTACTGGTGAAAAACGTAGTGTACATGCGTGGTGAAAATACCGGGGAAGACCGGATTGCAGGCCGGTTACAGAAAAACAAGGGTAGGGACTAAACGTGCATGTGAATAATATAACAAGCCTGCATAAACGCGTTATGGCGTGGTGACAAAAAACCCCGGCGCCGGGTGCCGGCCCGGTACTGGTAAGGCACATATACTGCTCAGCCGGGTTGACTTGGGGGTGATATCCCGTGTTCTTCCGGAAAGTTACCAGCCGCAGCGGGGGAAAGGAGTACACGTACTTAAAGCTTATTGAAAACTACCGGGAAGGAAATAAGGTTAAGCAGAGGGTAATCGCCAACCTGGGCAACCTGGAGAACCTGACGCCGGAAAAGGTGGAGGGATTAATTAACGGCCTGGCCCGTATTTGCGGCGTCCAGCGGCGGCCTGCCAGCATAGAAGCCCGGAAGGTGCTGCGCTTCGGGGAAGTGCTGGCCCTGCACCGGATCTGGGAGCTGCTGGATGTAAAGGGTGCTGTGGAAGCGGCTTTTTCCGGTGAAAAGATTGAGCCCGATACCGCCCTGCTCCTGGAGTTGATGACCTTAAACCAGATTATCAATCCCCCGAATAAACAGGCCCTCAGTGAATGGTACCGGTGCCTGTACTTCCCCGAGGCACAGGGCAAGGAATTCCTGGAGCAGCACTTTTACAGGGTGCTGGAAAGTGTGGCCGGTGTGAAGGAAAAGCTGGAAGTGGAACTTTTCCGGAGACTGGGTACCATTACCAGGCTCAGCCGGGAGGTGGCCTTCTGCCTGCTGACCACGGCCACCGTTGAACCCGCCCCTCCGGGTGAGCTGCAGCATTCTGCCTATGGCCGGTACTTTTTACAGCTGCCGCAGGAGGAACTGCTCGTCTACCTGGGGATCATGGTCAGCCGCGAGGGAATGCCCATCGGCTGCCGGATCCTGGATGAAGTACCCGACGAGGGGGATTTCCGGGACATCATCCACCGGCTGCGGGATGCTTATGGCACCGGGCAGTGCATATTTGTGGGAGATCGCCGCCCGATGTCCGTCCCCCACCTGGAGGTTTTGATGTCCCACGGTTATCCTTACCTGGTGCGCCGCAGGGTGCAGTCGGAATGGGAGCTGGAACTTTGTGAGCGAGAGCTGGTGGAGAACCGGGCGGGGTTCAAGGAAGTTGACGAATCCCTGTGGTACAGGGAAGTGGTGGAAGGGGGGGTGCGTTACCTGGTATGTTACAGCCCGGCAGCGGCAAGGGAAAAGATTGGCGTTCTGACCGAACGTCTGGCCAGGGTGGAAGGTGAATTGCTGAAACTTCAAAAGAACCTGGCTGCGGAAAACCGTGCCGGAAGAAAGAACCTTCTCAAGAGTGCTGCCATATTGAGGGATAAATACTGCCGCCGTTATATTGACTGGCATTTTAACGAGACTACCGGGGAATTGACCTGGCGGCGCCGGGAAGATGTGATAGCCCGGGAGAAAAAAACGGCGGGGATTTTTCTTCTGGAAACCAGCACGGATCTGCTGGAGGGTAAAGAGCTGCTGCTTTCCTACACCCGGCTGAACCAGCTCGGGGAGTTCTTTAAACAAATCCGGAATTTTGAGTCCCGGCCGGGGGAGTTTTACCGTGAGCGCAACCTTTCCGCCAGCATCTTTGTCTGCCTGCTGGCAGCCGTGCTGGAAAAAACCCTGGAATATCTGCTGAGACGGGCGGGCATTGTCCTGACTTCCCGCCAGGCCCTGGAATTACTGGAAGAAGTGAAGGTAGCCGTCAACCGGGTGGATGATGTGGAGTTAAAATCGGTGACCAGCGTGGAAAAAAATCAGGCGGCGATCCTGCAGGCCATAGGGGTTTCCGACCCCGGGGCGCTGGTGGTCTGAGAACACCGACCTGCTGTTCCCGTGGAAAGGAGGTGCACCCGGTGGAAAAGAGGGTTGGGGAGCTCATGGTTCCCATTATGGAATTGGCCACGGTAGATGGGGAGTCAATGGTAAGAGAGGTCGTGGCAGCTCTCAAGGTCAGCCGGCGATATCCGGTGGTTATGGTCACGGAAAATGGGAAGATTGCCGGGATGATCGGGATGAAGGAGATTCTCCGCGGGTTGAACCCGGTGGCGTTTAAGAAGGATGCGTATGGCGGCTGGGTCGTCAACCCGGAGTGGACGGAACCGGTGCTGCTGGCAGGTTGCTTTCAGGAGCGCTGTGCAGACCTGGCCGGACGCGCGGCCAGGGAGATCATGGTACCCGTTTCGCGCCAGCTTAAAGTTCAGGACAGCGCGCTCAGGGCCGCTCACGTTATTATCAGAAACGCACAGGAACCGGTACCCGTCTGGGAAGGGGACCGGCTGGTGGGGGTGGTAGGGATGAAGGAAATATTTGCTGAGATTGTACGCGAACTGGAAGTTAAATGCGGACGGGGCAAGGTTATTTTTGCAGACCGCTTCCGCCGGAAAGGAAGCCTTAACATTACGGGGTAGTGACAATTATTTACCCAGTCTAGTGAAACATTTCACAAGCTGGACTGCAGTAACCGGCCGGCAAACAGCCGTGGGTTTTCGGATCTTGTCACCACAGGTTGTGGTGCCAAAAGGAGAGGGGGTGAGATGGGCGGTACGGTAGCGTGTAAAAACCGGCCCGCCGGCAACGGGAAAAAGGAATTCTCGGAAAGCGGAAACGGTCAGACTGAATCGTGTGGAAATTTAAGGGGGTATCACCTATGTTTAAACGGGTTATTGGCGGCGGACTGGCCGCCGGCGAATTCCTGACTGCCCTGTCCAGGAAACAGGCCCAGTGGGAATTGGAAATGAGCCGGGTGATTCTGGGCCGGCGCTGGAAACTCCTGCTGGTGGCGCTGTTCCCCGTTCTTCTGGGCCTGGGGATGGAGATGGCTGCGGCGGCCGGTCTGCCCGAGCACCTCGGCGGTCATAAGGCCTACATGCCCAGCTTTGCCACCACCGAGATGTTTGTAGGCTCCATCTTTATAGGTATCATGGCTGGATTGATTACCGGCGTTATTGGTGCGGGCGGCGGTTACGTCCTGACCCCGGCGCTGATGAGCATCGGGGTGAAAGGGATCATGGCCGTGGGCACCGACCAGTTCCATCTTTTTGCCAAAGCAATCATGGGTACGGTTATCCACCGCAAGATGGGTAACGTGAACTTCTGGATTGCCGCGTGGTTCGTCCTGGGCTCCGTAACCGGGGCCTCCGTGGGCGGCGTGATCAACAGGGCCATTTACCAGAAAAGCCCCGCTTTAAGCGATGCTTTCATCAGCGCGGTATACGTGTTCATGCTGGGCATTCTGGGATTTTACGCCCTGGCGGACTGGCTCAGGATGCGTAAAGGTATCACCGGCGGAACCAGAACATCAGGTGCCGATGCCACCACCAGGTTTGCCCGGTGGCTGCAGTCCCTTCCCTTGAAGCCGCGGGTAAAGTTCGATGAGCACATTGTCCCCGGTGGCCGGAGCATTGCCGTGTATCCCATTATCATCTGCGGTTTCATAGTCGGTTTTGTTGCCGCTATCATGGGTGTGGGCGGTGGCTTCCTTACCTTCCCCATGATGGTATACGGCCTGGGTGTATCCACCTTCACCACCGTGGGTACCGATATTTTACAGATCATTTTTACCACGGGTTACTCCTCCATCACCCAGTATGCTATTTACGGCTACGTCTTTTACACCGTAGCCATGGGCATGCTCCTGGGTTCCCTGGTGGGTGTGCAGATGGGTGCCCTGGTAACCAGAATGGTGAAAGGGGTTACCATAAGAGCCTTCTACGCCCTGACCATCCTGGCCGGCTTTGTAAACCGCGTCTGCGCCCTCCCGGGCAAGCTCAATGAAGTTGGCTGGATAAGCGTAAACAGCTCCACCGCTGCCCTGATTAACACTATTGGTACAGTGATCTTCTTTACCCTGGTGGGAATTTTCTCGGTGTGGATCCTGACCGTGTTCTTCAGGGGTGCCGGCAAGATCCGGGAAGCCGAGCGGCAGGCCCTTACGGCCGGCAGCGCGGGCCTGGGGCATTAAGGCAGCCTGGATAAAGGGGTGAACCGGCATGATAATTAAGAAGAGGGAATTCTTTATCGGTGTGGTGCTGCTCATCTCCTTCACCGTGGTTCTGGTTGTTATGTTGAGCCCGGTAATGAACGGCAAAACCGTAATTGGCTACGCCGACGATCTCTTTAACGAGTTAACCAAAGGCTCGACCTATTACATTCCCGATCTCATGAGCAGGGCGGAAAATTTTGAAGGACAGAATTTCCAGGTGACCCTGGAGGCTGCAGGTCAGGAAGAAGCGGCAAAAATGAACGGTCTTTTTACAGCCGCCGGGGCCATGGTGGCGGTGCAGGAGCAAACACTTACGGTCAGCGGTGACCTGGGCAAAATAGCCCGGGCGGCACTGGCCGATGCCGATGCGGAGTTCAATAACCGGGGCGAAGAAATCAGCAGCCGTTACGGTATCCCATCCCGGGAGGCCATTTACCACTGGTGGAACCTGTTCAAAGCCCTGGAGAAGAAATACAAGCTGGAGTCCCGTTCCGGTGAAATGTCCTTCGCCGGTTCGGTAATGACCAAGGGGCTGGAACCCGCCTACAACTTTGAGGGGATTCCATCCTCCCGGGTGGCGGATAAAGCGGGGGTAACCACATTCATGCTGGCCTTTTACGTCATCTACACCATCTGGTACGGTTTTGCCGTGATGCTCATTTTTGAGGGCCTGGGCATATCGGCTTCCGCACACGGCGAAAAGGCAGAGGCCTGATCAGCCTGCTGCGGCCCTGCCCGGGCCAGCGGTGATGGTGAAAATAAGGAAGCAGAAAATGGTATGAGAAGCGGTGCGCGGAGCACCGCTTTTTTTGTGCATGTGATATCAATCTTTTTGTCATCCGGCTATTGATTTCTGAAAATTTCGAGCTATAATAATGTCAACAGGGCGGAAAGGGGGTACCCTTCGCCAGGCGTGTCTGTTGTCACTACAGCAAACCCTGTTCTTGTCACTACCGTTTCCAGGCGGGGAAACCCCAAATTCAACGGGAAGAGGGGGACGGGAAAATGCACAAAAGCCAATCGTCTTCGCTGCGGGAGGATCCCCGCTGGCTGGTTAACCTGGGCCTGGCGGTGGATATCCTGGGCGTGGGTACCATATCCAGCATGACCGCATTGCTTTTGCTCAAGGTGTTTATGAATGATTTGTATAACAATGTGGTGACTTTTTTCCTCCGCTAACCGGCGGCCTGCGGGCAGCAGGCCCGGCCCGGCGGAACGATATCCAGACCCGAAACAGGCGCCAGCGCCTGTTTTTTGCTTTTTGCCTGCGATTATGGTCCCGCACCGGCCTGTTACCGGCCCGGCGCGCAAAAAATAATCCTTTTAAACCTGGAGGAAAACAGGATATAATATTTAAAATTAGCTTTTAAGATGCCCTGCCCGGCTCTTAAGGGGAAAGGAATGATTGGTATTGCGCAAAGAGGTGCTGGTAACCATCCGCGGGACGCAGACCAATGACCTGGGGGAGCGGGAGACCATTGAAATGGTAACAAAGGCCAATTATTATCAGAAAAACAGGTCCTTTTACATCATTTATAATGAATCTGAAATTTCCGGCCTGGCCGGAACCACCACTTCATTAAAGGCCGAACCCAGCCGGGTTACTTTGAACCGCATGGGTACGGCCGAAGTGAAGCAGGTTTTTGAAGAAGGGATTCACCATGAAACCAGTTATGTAACGCCTTACGGGTCCATGTGGATCCGGGTCCTGCCCTGGAAGGTGGAGGTGGACTTGACAGAGGTGGGCGGAAGTATTAATCTGGAATACGAGCTGGAGTTATGCCGGCAGAGAATTGGTTACAATGAATTATCCATTACCGTACAGGAGGTCTAGCTTTTTTGATGAAGGGAATAGTCCAGGAAGTGCGGGAACACCTGGCCGGTGCCCTGGAGAGGGCACTGGCTTCTGCTGTTAGCAGGGGCTTATTACCCGCGGTTGAGATACCGCCCTATGTGCTGGAAGTGCCCCGGGAAAAGGAGCACGGTGATTTTGCCACCAACCTGGCCATGCTCCTGGCCAGGCCGGCCCGTCTCGCGCCCCGTAAGATTGCCGGGACCCTGGTGGCACATCTGGATCTGACCGGGATCCCGGTGGACAGGGTGGAAGTGGCCGGGCCCGGCTTTATTAATTTCTACCTGGCCCCCCGGTGGGCGCTGGCCGAGCTGCCCCGCATCATAGCCGCCGATCACGACTACGGCCGGGTGAACCTTGGGCAGGGCCAGCGGGTTCAGGTGGAATTTGTCAGCGCCAACCCTACCGGGCTGTTACATATGGGCAATGCCCGGGGGGCGGCCCTGGGAGACAGCATTGCCGCCCTGCTGGATTTTGCCGGCTACCGGGTCACCCGTGAGTATTATATTAATGATGCCGGCAACCAGATTGAAAACTTCGGGCGGTCCCTGGAGGCCCGTTATTTCCAGCTTCTCGGCCTGCCCGCCCAGGTGCCCGAGGAAGGCTACCACGGGGAAGACATTATCGATACGGTAAGAGGTTTTGTGGAGCGTTTTGGGGACCGTTACCTGCAGGCCACGGAGCAGGAAAGGCGCCAGGCGCTGGCTGATTATGCCCTGAAAGAAAAGCTGGCGGCCATCAAAAAGGCCCTGGAGGATTTCGGGGTTCATTACGACGTCTGGTTTTCGGAAAAATCCCTCCATGAATCGGGGGCGGTGGAGGAGACCATCAATATCCTGCGCCGCCGGGGTTACATTTATGAATACGAGGGTGCCCTGTGGTTTAAGGCGACGGAGTTCGGGGCGGAAAAAGACGAGGTTCTGGTGCGCAGCAACGGCATACCCACCTACTTTGCTGCGGATATTGCCTACCACAGGGACAAATTCCGCCGGGGCTTTGAGCGGGTGATCAATATCTGGGGGGCGGATCACCACGGCCATGTGGCCCGTATGAAAGGGGCGATGGCCGCCCTGGGTTATGATCCCGAAGCCCTGGAAATAGTGATCATGCAGCTGGTGCGTCTGTACCGGGGTGGCGAACTGGTACGCATGAGCAAGCGTTCCGGCCAGTTCGTTACCCTTGAGGAGCTGGTGGAAGAGGTAGGCAGGGATGCAGCGCGCTACTTTTTCGTCATGCGCAGTGCCGACAGCCACCTGGATTTTGACCTGGACCTGGCCCGGGCGCAGACCAATGAGAACCCGGTTTATTACATCCAGTATGCCCATGCCCGCATATGCAGCATTCTGCGCCAGGTGGACGGGTCACTCCCCCCGGCCGAACAGGTGGACCTGGACCTCCTGAGGGAAGAAGAGGAGCTGGCCCTGGCCCGCAGGCTGGCTGATTTTCCCGAAGAGGTGGCCCTGGGGGCAAAGGATCTGGCTCCCCACCGCATGGCCCGTTATCTCCATGAAGTGGCCGGGCTGCTGCACAGTTTTTACAACAGCCACCGGGTAATCACCGGTGATGAAGCCCTGACTGCCGCCCGGCTGGTGCTGGTGGGCGCCACCCGAATTGTTTTGAGGAACGGACTGCGCCTGCTGGGCCTCTCCGCGCCGGAGAGAATGTGAATGGGTTTGCCCGGCCGCAGGCGGGATGGGAGAGTGTGTTTACTTGTTGAAAGAAGCTGTTCTGGCATTGATCACGGGTATTGTGGTCGGTGCGGCCTTTGCCTGGTTGAAGCTGCCTGTGCCCGCACCCCCAACCCTGGCGGGGGTTATGGGGGTGGTGGGCCTTTTTCTGGGTTATATTCTGGTGGCCCGCCTGCTTAACCGTTAAATTCTGTTGACATGATCTGCTACCACGGCTAGAATAGGATAGGTACAGGGTGAGTCCTGATAACCTGAAGGTAAGTACCTGCCTGCCGGTGCCTGTTGCATGGGGCTGCAGGCCGCTTTTTTAAAAAAACTGGCCGTGGCTCTTTTGATGCCCGGAATTAGAGAGGAATTATAGAATTCATAAAAAATCTAGCCATAATTACTGGACAGGAGGCTATCATGGCCAAATTTATTTTTGTCACCGGTGGAGTAGTATCGTCCCTGGGCAAAGGTATTACTGCCGCTTCTCTGGGCCGCCTGTTAAAAAGCCGCGGCCTGAAAGTGGCCATTCAAAAACTGGATCCCTACATCAATATTGACCCGGGAACCATGAGCCCCTACCAGCACGGGGAGGTTTTTGTCACCGAGGATGGTGCGGAAACCGACCTGGACCTGGGTCATTATGAACGTTTCATTGATAGTAATTTGAGCCGCAGCAGTAACGTGACTACCGGGGGCATATACTGGTCGGTAATCACCAAGGAACGGCGTGGTGACTACCTGGGTGCCACCGTACAGGTGATCCCCCACATTACCAACGAAATAAAGGAAAGGATCCTGCGGGTGGCAGCCGAGTCCAACCCGGACGTGGTAATTACCGAGATCGGCGGCACCGTGGGCGATATCGAATCCCTGCCCTTTCTGGAAGCCATACGCCAGCTGCGCACCGACCTGGGCCGGGAGAACGTCATGTACATCCACGTCACCCTGGTACCTTACCTCAAGGTGGCCAACGAGTTAAAAACCAAGCCCACCCAGCACAGTGTTAAAGAACTGCGCAGCATCGGTATTCAGCCCGACGTGATTGTCTGCCGGACGGAAAAACCCCTTTCCCGGGAGATGGAGGAAAAAATAGCCCTCTTTTGTGATATTGACCCCCGGGCGGTAATCCAGGCTGTGGATGCCCCTTCCATTTATGAGGTGCCCCTGATGCTGGAGAAGGAGGGGCTGGGGGAAATAACGGTGGAACGACTGGGCCTGCAGTGCCATCCCCCTGAACTGTCCGATTGGGAGGACATGGTCAACCGCATGAAAAACCTGCGGGAGAAAGTGGTCATCGGCCTGGTGGGCAAGTATGTTTCCCTGCCCGATGCCTATTTCAGCGTGGCCGAGGCCCTGCGCCATGCAGGGCTCCATCATGGTGCGGCGGTGGACATTCGCTGGATCAATTCCGAGGAACTGGAGCGCAGGCCGGTTGAAGATTACCTCCTGGAAGTGGATGGCATACTGGTCCCCGGAGGTTTTGGGGACCGGGGTATCGAGGGAAAAATTAAGGCCATCCGGTATGCCCGGGAGAGAAAGGTTCCCTTCCTGGGCATATGCCTGGGCATGCAGCTGGCGGTGGTGGAGTATGCCCGCCATGTCCTGAACTGGGCTGGAGCCAACAGCTCCGAGTTTGATCCCCGGACACCCTATCCGGTAATTGATTTATTACCCGAGCAAAAAGAGCTGGAACGCCTGGGTGGAACCATGCGCCTGGGCCGCTATCCCTGCCGTCTGGTTCCCGGAACCCTGGCCTACAAGGCCTACGGGGAAGAAATAATTTACGAGCGGCACCGCCACCGTTACGAATTGAACAATAACTACCGGGATGAATTGTCCCGCGGGGGGCTTGTCTTCAGCGGCCTGCGTCCCGATGGCTACCTGGTGGAAATTGTGGAGCTGCCGGGGCACCCCTGGTTCCTGGGCACCCAGTTTCACCCCGAGTTCAAATCCAGGCCGAACCGGCCCCATCCTCTCTTCCGGGACTTTGTGGGCGCTTCCCTGGCTTTCCGGGGGAAACGGGCCTGATACCTGCATGATATCGGCCGGCCGGGTAAAAATAGCCCTGTGGGAGGTTTTCCGGTATGAAAAAAAGGTTTATTGCCGCCGCGGTGTGCCTGGCAGTGCTGCTTTCCCTGGGTGCCGGGCTGGTGAGCGTTTTAGGCCGGGCGGACGGCAGGATAAGGGTTGCCGGGAATACCGGAACGGTGGCCATTATTGCCATTAACGGCACCATTGTCAGCGGCCGGGCCGGCGCGGGGCTTTTCAGTACGGGAACCGGTTCGGAAGAAGTAATGGAGCAATTACGCCGGGCATCCCGGGACCCGGCCATTAAAGCCGTGGTTTTGCGGTTGAACAGCCCGGGTGGTACCGCCGCCGGGGCCCAGGAGATTGCCGCGGAAGTGGACCGGCTGCGTAAAAGTGGCAGGAAAGTGGTGGCCTCCATGGGTGATACCGCTGCATCGGGGGCTTACTGGATTGCCAGCCGTGCGGATAAAATTGTGGCCAACCCCGGCACCCTGACCGGCAGCATTGGTGTAATCATGCAGACCCAGGACCTGCAGGGCCTCTACGGCAAGCTGGGCATCAATACCCGCACCTTCAAAAGCGGACCGTACAAGGATATGGGTTCACCAAACCGGCCGGTGACCCCGGCGGAGCAGGACATCTTTCAAAGTATGGTGGACGACATATATGATCAGTTCCTGCATGCTGTTTCCGAGGGCAGGAAAATGGACCTGGACCGGGTGAGGGAGCTGGCCGACGGGCGGGTATATACCGGGCGCCAGGCGCAGAAGCTGGGGCTGGTGGATGAGCTGGGCAACCTGAGGGATGCCGTGCGCCTGGCCGGGCGTCTGGCCGGCCTGGGCCCCGAGCCCGCCATCACCGAATTGGGTCCCCGGGGCATCTGGCCGCCCGGTTTCCTGGCCGGAACCTTTTCCCCCTTCAGGGGCAGCGGTAATTCCGACCTGCCAACGGCCATCTGGCTGATTTGCCCTCCCTGCCTCCCTCCCGTTACGGATGGTGATGAACTTGTGTTTCCCCCTTCCCGGGGATAAGTTATGGAGGTGATCCAGGTGGAAGAGTATACCGGAACTTCCGGCGAGACCACAATCCCCGGTGAAGGCAGTCCTGCTGCCCCTCCGGAGTCACCCCCGGGCTTTCTTGATCTAATCTACGGTGTTTTTTTTGAACCCCGTTCTACTTTCCGGCGGCTGTCAGCCAATCCGCCCCTTGGCCTGGCCGTTATAATCTTTACCCTGGTCAACCTGGCCGGCGCCCTTGCCGGTGGGCTGATGGGCTATCATTTAAGCATGCAGGCCGTTCCTCCTTACATGGGCATGCACTGGCTGACCCCGGTTGCACCCATGATGGCGGTGGCGGGATTGATTTTCCAGTACATAAAGTGGGTGGTGGTAAGCGCCCTCCTTTACCTTACTGCCAGTTTGCTGGGCGGGCAGGCCAGGGCTTCCGGGGTTCTGACCATAACTGCCCTGGCGGCGCTGCCGGGGCTGCTCATGATCCCTGTGGATGTGCTGCTTTACCTGTTCAACGTCCGGGGAACGGGCCTTACCGCGGTCACGGCTGTTTTGGGGCTGGCTGTTTTCCTGTGGGGTGTTGTCCTGGTAGTCCTGGGGCTGATGGAGATGTACCGGTTTTCCGCCGGCCGGGCTGTGCTTGTGGTATTGCTGCCCCCGGCCGTAATTGTCCTGAGCGGGATCGTCCTGCTGGTGATCTTTGCAGCGGGTATTTCTTCCCTTTTACCGCTGGCCGGCTGAAGGTGAAAAAAATTTCCCTCCCGGGAGGGATTTGGTACCCCCTGCCGAATCAGTACATTAACGCATCGCATTTATGGGGTGAAACAGTTTCAGCGGGGGTGTGGCTGGATGGCGGATTGCCGGTATTATTTGCTGGTGGTGGACGATCAGGCCGGAGTACGTCGTATGCTGCAGGAGGCCCTAAACGATGAGGGCTATGAAGTGGTGTCGGTAGCTTCCGGGCCTGAGGCACTCCAGAAAGTTAAACAGGGCGGCATAGACCTGGTGCTGCTGGATATGAAAATGCCCGGTATGAGCGGGCTGGATGTTCTTCGGGAAATCCGCAGGTTAAATCCGGATCTGCCGGTAATTTTGATGACTGCTTATGGAGAATATGAACTGCTTGGCGAGGCCAGGACGCTGGGAGTCAAGCATTATGTAAGCAAGCCTTTTGATCTCCAGGAGGTACGTTATTTCGTCCGGGCCCTCCTCGCGGACAAGCGCCCGGTCAGGAGCTATCTGGAGGTCATAGGCTAAAGATACTGCACAGGCAGGCTTAGTGGGGGCTTGGTTTGCGTGATTATCAATACCCAGACGACCCTGGTTATGCGGTGTCCGGAATGCGGCAGGCTGGAGCGTCATGAGGTTTCCCGGTTTGCCCTGGCAGGTGCCCGCTCCTCCCTGCACATCCACTGTTCCTGCGGTGCCCTCAAGTCTTCCTTCGTTGTTCGGCGGAAGAGGGTGTACATAGAGGTTCCCTGCGTGGTCTGTGGGTCGAGCCACACATCCCTGGTCACGGCCCGTGCGTTGTGGTCGAGGACCGATAATATCGAGCTGTTTTGTCAGGTTACCGGCTTGGAGCTGGGGTATCTGGGAGTACAGAGCCGGATGAGGGATCAGGTTTATCTGGGAAATACCCTGGATGGAATGGATTTCCTGGCGGACGGTTTCTTCCATAACCAGGAAGTGATGTCGGGAGTTATAAGACATTTGCATAACCTGGGCCGGGAAGGAAGAATTTACTGCGAATGCGGCAACCAGCATATTGATGTGGATGTCTTTCCCGATCGCCTGGAGTTGCACTGCAGGCGCTGTCAAAACTATTATATAGTATACGCGGAAACCAGGCAGGATCTGGACGCCATAGAGAGGGCCTGGAAAATCAAGCTGAGCCGGCATACCTGCGGATGCTTCGGTAGCCCTCCGGATAAACCCCACCATAACTGGTAATGCCAGAGCCGGATAAGGAATGATGGAAAAAAGGAAGAGCCATAAATAATATTTTTCCCCCCGGGGGATAATGGAAATAAAAAGAAAGGGGGAGGGAAATTGCCCCTTGTCCCGGTAAGCGTCCTGCTCAAGGATGCCGCCGCTGAAGGTTATGCTGTCGGAGCCTTCAACTGCAATAATATGGAAATAGTACAGGCCATCGTGACGGCGGCGGAAGCGGAAAAGGCCCCGGTAATCCTGCAGGCGAGCCAGGGTGCTATCAAATATGCCGGTGTTGATTATATTGCGGCCATGGTGCGGGCAGCCGCCCGCAGAGCCAGGGTACCGGTGGCGCTGCACCTGGATCACGGTACCAGTTTTGACCAGGTGGTCTGCTGCCTTGTAGCCGGCTTTACTTCCGTGATGATTGACGGTTCCCACCTGACCCTGGAGCAAAACATTGCCCTGACCCGCCAGGTGGTGTCCGTGGCCAGGCCGGTGGGTGCTTCGGTGGAAGCCGAACTGGGGAGAATAGGCGGTGTGGAAGACGATATTGCCGTTGATGAACGGGAAGCCTTCTTCACCGATCCCGGTGAGGCCCGGTATTTTGTCGAGCAAACGGGAGTGGATTCGCTGGCCGTGGCCATTGGTACGGCCCATGGCCGCTATAAGGGCCGGCCGCAGCTGGATTTTGCCCGCCTGGCCCGGATCAGGGAACAGGTGTCCGTTCCCCTGGTCCTGCACGGAGCTTCCGGTGTACCCGACGATGATTTAAAGGAAGCCATCCGGCTGGGGGTACGCAAGATCAACATTGATACCAATATCCGGGAATCCTTTGTGGAAGCCATCCGGCGCAGGCTTGCTGAAGACCCCCGGGAAATTGACCCCCGCAAGATCCTGGGTCCGGCCCGGGACGCGGCGGTGGAAACAATCCGGGAAAAGATGAGGGTCTTTGGCTGCTCCGGAAAGGCTAAATGGTAAGGCCCGCTTATTTGAACCCCCGCGGCGCTCCCCTGATGAATTTTGCAGAAATAAGACAGCATTATGGCTGAGTTCGAGGAGGACTGTTCATGCAGCTTTTTCTGGATACTGCCAATGTGGAGGAGATCAGGAAAGCGTACGCCCTGGGTGTAATCAGCGGTGTAACCACCAACCCGTCCCTGATTGCCAGGGAGGGCCGGGATTTTGCTGAAGTTGTCCGGGAAATCACCACCATTGTGGACGGGCCCATCAGTGCCGAGGCGGTGAGCCTTGATGCTGAAGGCATGATTGCAGAGGCGGAGGAACTGGCCGCCATCCATCCCAATATTGTGGTTAAAATACCCATGACCGCCGAGGGGCTCAAGGCGGTAAAGGTCCTGGCGACCAGGGGGATCAAAACCAACGTAACCCTGGTCTTTTCAGCCAACCAGGCTCTCCTGGCGGCCCTGGCCGGGGCTACCTATGTCAGTCCCTTTGCCGGCCGCCTGGATGATGTGGGCCACGACGGGATGGAGCTGATCCAGGAAATCATGGCCATTTACAGCAACTACGATTTCCCCACCAAAGTAATTGCCGCCAGTATTCGTCATCCGGTGCACGTAATCCTGGCCGCCCGGGCCGGGGCAGATATTGCTACGGTGCCCTATAAAGTTTTGATGCAAATGCTCAAGCATCCCCTGACGGATGCCGGCATTGAAAAGTTTCTGGCCGACTGGGCCAGGGTACCCCGGAAATAAACCTGCTGTCTTGCGGTGGTAATGCGTATAAAAGAGAAGATCCTGTGCTGGAAAAACAAAATCGTGGTAGAATATTATCACAAAATAATGGTCCTTCCCGGGGCACCGCATAAAATTGCCCATGGGGTTGCCCTGGGGACGGCCCTGGATTTTTTTCCCATACCTTTCATCAGCATCCCTGTGGCCTACCTTCTGGCCCGCTGCTTGAAGGTAAATGGTGTTGCTGCCGCCCTTGCAGCTGCATTTTTCAAATGGGCCGTCCCCTTTTTTTACATCCTCAATTACCTGGTGGGCAATGCTGTAACCGGTTGCAGCGTGGCGGTGGAAACCGGTACCGGGGGGTCCCTTCCCACCGTCAAGCAGCTGAGTTACCCCTTTTTTGTGGGGGCGGCCATAAATGCTGCTGCGGCGTGGCTGTTGATTTATTTCCCCGTCCGCCGCATCCTGGAAATGCGGCGGACCACCAAACACCCATAAATGTACACACCCTCCTCATAAATTCAAAACCGGCCGGTTGTTCTCCCTGTAATTATTTTCTTTTCCCTTTTGCCTGGCTGTATTACCCTTTATTGTATTCCGGAGTACAAGTATTGCGGCTGCTTGAGCAGCAATATACTCCTTTAGCGAGCATATCCTTTTGAGTTTTGGTTCCCGCAGTTCCGGGAAGGCAGGGGCGGGAAGCAATTTATTTTCCATATCGGGATGGAAAGGAATGGATGTAATGTGAATTATTCGGAACTCGAAAGCAAAACCATGCAGGAGTTATATAAAATAGCGCGGGAGCTGGAGCTTACCGGCTATTCCCGCCTGCGCAAGCGGGAGCTTATTTTTGAGATCATTAAAGCCCAGGCGGAGAAAAACGGGTTAATTTATGCCCAGGGAGTGCTGGAGATCCTCCCTGACGGCTACGGTTTCCTGCGGCCTTTTCAGTACCTGCCCAGCCACGATGACATCTATGTATCTTCCTCCCAGATCCGCCGCTTTGACCTGCGCACGGGGGACCTGGTAGCCGGGCAGGTGCGCGGGCCCAAGGAAAACGAGCGCTACTATGCCCTTTTGCGGGTGGAACAGGTGAACGGTGTCGATCCGGAGAAAGCTGCCGAGCGATTGCACTTCGACGGCCTCACCCCTCTCTACCCCCAGGAGCGGGTTCGCCTGGAGACCGAACCGGACAGAATTGCCACCAGGATCATTGATCTGGTGGCTCCCATCGGTAAGGGGCAGCGGGGGCTGATTGTGGCACCGCCCAAGGCGGGCAAGACCATGCTGTTAAAAGAGATTGCCAACAGTATCACCCGGAACCACCCGGAGATAAACCTCATTGTGCTTCTCATCGATGAGCGGCCGGAAGAAGTTACCGATATTGAACGCTCGGTGAAAGGCGAAGTGGTGAGTTCCACCTTTGATGAGCCGCCGGAAAATCATGTGAAAGTGGCGGAGATGGTGCTGGAGCGGGCCAAACGACTGGTGGAGCACAAACAGGATGTGGTGATCCTCCTGGACAGCATCACCCGCCTGGCCCGGGCACACAACCTGGTCATTCCCCCCAGCGGCCGCACTCTTTCCGGTGGTGTGGACCCGGCAGCCCTGCATAAACCCAAGCGGTTCTTCGGTGCTGCCCGCAACCTGGAAGAAGGCGGCAGCCTGACCATACTGGCCACCGCCCTCATCGAAACGGGCAGCCGGATGGATGATGTAATTTTCGAGGAGTTCAAGGGTACGGGAAATATGGAGCTTATTCTGGACCGCCGCCTGGCTGAGCGGCGCCTTTTCCCGGCCATCGATGTACAGCGTTCCGGCACGCGCAAGGAAGAGCTGCTGCTGTCCCGGGATGAACTGGAGTGGATCTGGTTTTTCCGCAAAGCTACCGTGGGTATGGCCCCCTGGGAGGCCATGGAGATGCTCGTGGAGCGGATGAAAAAGACCAAAACCAACGAAGAGCTCCTCCGCCTCTTCCGCGCGGCCCGTAAAAGCGGCCCGGTGGTCCCTCCTGACAGGCCTCCCGACGTGCGCCGGGATATTTCCCCCGAAAGCCAGTGACAGTTCGCGCCATGCGCAAATAATCAATTAAAATTTGTTTCCCCGGTTGGGGTACGGCGTTGTCCTGAGCCTGCGACTTTGCGGAGCCCGGTAACAGCACCCGCCGAAGCGCGCGGTGATAACGCCTTGCCTTTATGCCTTAATCCTTGCGTCCCATGTATAAAACTGCCCCCCTGCTGGCAATCCTCTTTTTTAGACTGCTTGATTACAAAATGGCGGTGCGTTTTGAAAGCGTTCCGCCGGGAAGCAGCTAAAGGAGAGGACTGCATATGGATGAGTTAGTTAAGAAAGGTCTGGGTAAATTAGGTATATTACTGGTAGGGGGGACCATTCTGGTGGCCAGCCTGCTGCCGGGGGTGTCTTCTTATGCCGCCCCCGATGAGGCCATTCTCAGCGGCAGCTACGGCATTCTTCATCCAGTGGAAGAGGAATCGCCGGCAGTTGAACGGCAGGAGTACCGGGTGCAGCCGGGTGATACCCTGGAGAGCATAGCCAGCCGTTACGGCCTGCCGGTATCTGCCCTGCAGGAGATAAACGGCATCCGGGACGCCGACTTCATCGTGGAAGGGCAGGTGCTGCAGGTACCCGCCCGGGTGGTGGCCCATACGGTGTTGCCGGGAGAAACCCTCTCGGAGATATCCCGGCGCTACTGCGTACCCGTATCCCGGCTGGTGGCCGTTAACGGTTTAACAGACCCCGATGCCCTGTTCCCGGGTCAGGAGGTTACCGTACCTGTTGCCTGTGACGGGCCGGAAGCAGGAGCTGTTATCCCGGCCCTGCCCGTGGGCCAGCTATCCTGGCCCGTAATGGGGTGGGTAAGCTCCCCCTTCGGCTGGCGGGACGGCCGGCCCCACGAGGGGTTGGATATAGCTGCTGCGGAAGGTGAGCCCATCCGGGCGGTACGTTCCGGCCGGGTCGCTTTCGCCGGCCCGCGGGGTACTTACGGCAATACGGTCATCATTGACCACGGGGACGGGCTGGAAACCCTTTACGCCCACGCTCTTCAGGTGCTGGTGGAGCCGGGGCAATGGGTGGAGGCCGGGGAAGTGATCGCCCTGGTGGGCAGCACCGGCCGGTCCACCGGTCCTCACCTGCACCTGGAGGTGCGCCTGAACGGTATACCCTACGACCCCATGTTATGCCTCACCCGTACCAGAGTTTAAAGGCCCGCCTCTTTTGCGGGCCTGCTCGTGAACAGGCTCTTAATGTGCCCTGGTTTTACTCGTCGCTCCCGGTCGTTTCGCTGGCCGGGCCAAAAGGCCCCGGCTCCGGTCTTCGGCGGGTACCGGCCACATTCACACCTCCTGTGTTCAGGTGGCCTCCGCGGACATCCTGTCCGCGGCACGGGCCTGGCCCGGCAGCGCTCACTCCAGGTCGCTCCTGCGGTAAAACCAGGGCACATCCCCGAAGTATTTTGTCTAAATGCTGGAGGCCCGCTTCTTTTGCGGGCCTGTTCAAATTGTTGACCTGCTCCTCCCCCTTGCCTATAATGGAAGCATGGTTTAAGAGCCTGTCTTTCGCGGAGGTTTTTTTCGTGTATCGTCTGGTATATGCCGATTACCGGGGGCGTTTTTACGATCATCCTGAAATGGCCGCAGCCGGGCGGACCGGGGACTGCTTTGTGGAGATAACCCCTTCCGAGATGATGCCCCTGCCCCGGGGCGCTTCCCTGGTGCTCATTCCCGCCGGCAGCCCGGTGGGGCTCGACCGGCGGGGCAACTTTGTGCTGGTAGAAAGGGTAAGGGGGAAGGCCGCTTATGCGGTGGCTGCCCTTCTGCCCCAGGGTTACACCCGTACCCTCCTGCCGGCTTACCGCCGGCCGGCGGGGGAAAAGCCCCTGCCCCTCCTGGGTTACACGGCAGTGGCCTGGCATAAAGGAGGGCTGTGGGTGGCGGCCCGGCAGACGGATGATCCTTACCGCTGGGATCCCGTGCACTTCAACACCCCGGAACTGGATGCTCTGATTACCGCGCGCCTGCGCCGCCATCCCGGCAATCCCGTCCTGGCCGGGCTGGCCCGCTGTGCCCGGGAATACTCCTGCTTTACCGCCCAGAACATTTTTTACCGTCGCTGGGAGGGAGGGCTGCCCGTTTCCCCCCGCTGCAATGCACGTTGTCTGGGGTGCATTTCCAGACAGCCGCCCGAATGCTGTCCTTCGCCGCAGGAGCGGATCCCATCCGCCCCTCCGCTGGAAGCGGTGGTGGAAGTAATGGAGGAGCATTTGCGCCGCGCCCCTGGCGCGATTATCAGCTTCGGCCAGGGGTGTGAAGGGGAACCGCTGCTGGCTGCCGGAATCATTGCCGCCGCCACTTCCCGGGTGCGGCGGCGGGTATCCCGGGGAACGATTAATATAAATACCAATGCCGGCCATACCGCCGGCATGGAAGAGGTTATCGCCGCCGGGGTGGATTCCATCAGGGTGAGCCTGATCAGCGCCAGGCCGGGTATATACCGGGCCTACCACCGGCCCCGCGGCTACGATCTCGGCGATGTGCGCCGCTCCATCCTGCTGGCCCGGCGGAGCGGGGTGTTTGTTTCCCTGAACCTCCTGGTGCTGCCCGGCCTGACCGACCGGGAGGAGGAAATGGAGGCTCTTCTCACCTTTGTCGAGGAGACGGGGGTGCAGATGGTGCAGCTGCGCAATTTAAACATCGATCCCGATTATCTCTTTAACCACCTGCCGCCGGCCCGGGGTGAGCCGGCCGGTATCGGGGAACTCGTCAACCGGCTGCAAAAGGTCCCGGGGCTTACGGTGGGGAATTTCAGCCGGGAGGTGCGGCCATAGCAACCCGGTTGCGGCCTTCCCTTTTGGCCCGGTACATGGCCCGGTCGGCGGCCAGGAGGAGCTCTTCCGCGTCCCGGGCGTGGTCCGGATATACCGCCACCCCCAGGCTGATGGTCAGGCACCCCCCCGGTTGTTTCTCACGGTGGGGGAAGGGGTGCTGTTCCACCATCCGGCGCAGTTTCTCTGCCGCGGTAAGTGCCCCGTCCTGACCCGTCTGGGGCAAAAGGATGATGAACTCTTCACCCCCGTAGCGGTACACGGTGTCCACATTTCGAGTATGGGCAACAAGCAGGGCGGCCAGTTGCTGCAGGACCTCGTCCGCGGTCAGGTGGCCGTTGGTATCGTTGTAGTTTTTGAAATAATCCACATCGGCCATGATTAAGGCCAGGGGGGTGGAGTAGCGCCAGGCCCGGGAAATTTCCCGTTGCAGGTCGAGAGCCAGCTGGCGCCTGTTGTAGAGGCCGGTCAGAGGATCCCGGCTGGCTTCCCGGGCCAGGGTGTCCATCAGCTGCTTGCGCCGGAGCAGGGAGCGGGTGCGGACCAGCAGTTCCTCCCTGTCCACCGGCTTGTATAAAAAATCATCTGCCCCGCACTCCAGGCCGCGAATTCTATCCTGTTTTCCCTGACGGGAGGTGATGAATACCAGCGGGATATCTTTTAAGCCCGGGTTCTCTTTCAGGCGGCGGCAGACTTCAAAACCATCCATCCCGGGCAGGATTACATCCAGGAGGATCAGGTCGGGCTTCTGCTGTTTGGCCAGCAGCAGGGCCTGGGCACCGTCGGCGGCGGTGATTACTTCCATACCTTCACCGGCCAGGTACCCGGCCAGGATCCTGCGCTGCAGGGGGCTGTCCTCCACCAGCAGGACCCGGCTTTTCCCGCGGGGAGCCAGGGGCTGGTCGGCCAGCTGCTTTTCCAGCTGCCGCAGGGTGGTCACGGATCTCAGCCGCGCCGCCAGTTCCACCCGGCTTACGGGTGTGTGCAGGACCTCGTCCACCCTTAACCAGGGGTGGCTGGTAAAATTGTCCCGGGAACTGGTGACAAGAATTACCGGGAGTTTATTGCCCTCTTCCTGTAAAAATGATTCCAGGCAGCCGGCATGGGGCTGTGGTTTTAGGGGCTCGAAGATGAGCACGTCGGCCCTGTGCTGGCGGAGGAGCTCAACGGCTTCCTCTTCCCGGGCGGTGATGAGCAGGTTGTACAGGTCGTATTCCAGCTGGGAAGCCACAGCCGAGATGGTTTCCCGGTTGCCGGATAGGAGCAGTACCAGGGGATGCGGGGTGGAACCTGTCAAATAAAAAACCTCCTGCAGGAAGGATGGTGATGAATATCAGTTTTACCTGACATTAACATATCATGTAATATCTATGCTCTTCAAGTGATTTAACCTTGCTCCATATTATACACTATGTTATAATGATTGAGCATGTAATTTACGATCATGATGTGCTTTTAAGCGAGGTGATTTTCCGGTGAAAGAAGGCATTCATCCCAAGTACGGGCCGGCGAGGGTGATCTGCGTCTGCGGCAATACTTTTGAGACCGGCTCCACCAAAAAGGAGCTCAGGGTAGAAATCTGTTCCAAGTGTCACCCCTTCTTTACTGGTTCCCAGCGCACGGTGGAGACCAGGGGAAGGGCCGACCGGTTCCGTAAAAAATATGGCTTGAAATAGGTAGCAGAGCGGGCGCTCTGCTATTTGCTTGGAGGCGTGTGCTGCCCGGGTATTTTCCTCCAGCTCGGGTAAGGGGAGAGGACAATGGGCAATTTTCAATACGGCGGGCAGGCTGTTATTGAGGGTGTGATGATGCGGGGGCCGGCTTTAAGAGCAGTGGCAGTACGCCGGCCCGATGCCACCCTGGTTCTGGATACCAGGCCCGTGGGTTCCCTGGCGGCCCGTGTTCCCCTGTTGAAATGGCCTTTCATCAGGGGGGTGGTGGTGCTGGTTGAATCCCTGGTTATGGGCCTGGAAGCCCTTTCCTTTTCAGCCAGCCAGGCTGTGGAAGAAGAGGAAGAACTGACCACCCGGGATATTATTTTAACCCTGGCCGTTGCCCTGGCCCTGGGGATATTTTTATTCGTGGTTCTTCCCGCCGGCCTGGCCCACCTGCTGGCCGGATTCCTGCGGGGCCCCTTTCTCCAGAACCTGGTTGAAGGGGTGATCCGGCTGGGAGTCTTTCTCCTGTATGTGGTATCCATCGGGATGCTGCCCGATATCCGGCGGGTTTTTCAATATCACGGGGCCGAACACAAGGTGATCAACGCTTACGAGGCCGGGGATGAGCTCGTGGTTTCCCGGGTGCAGCAATATTCCACCTTTCATCCCCGTTGCGGCACCAGCTTTATCCTGATTGTGCTGGTGGTGAGCATATTCCTGTTCTCCCTGCTGGGCGAGCAGGTTCTCTGGTGGCGGGTAACTTCCCGCATCCTGTTGCTGCCCCTGCTGGCGGGGGTTTCCTATGAACTGCTGAAGCTATCGGCCAGGTACCCCCGGTTCTTTCTGTGCCGTCTTTTCATCATTCCGGGCCGGTGGCTGCAGGGCTTGACCACCCGGGAACCCGACGACGACCAGGTGGAGGTAGCCATTGCCGCCCTGGGTGCGGTGCTAGGAGGTGATGCCAGGTATGCTGGAAAAGCTGGACAGCCTGGAGCAGCGTTATGAGGAACTGGGCAGGCTTATTGCCGACCCGGAAGTAATGAACGACCGGCAGCGCTGGCAGCAGTATGTCAAAACCCACGCCGAGCTGGAAGAGATTGTTGCTGTCTACCGGGATTATAAAAAGGTATGCCGGGATTTCCAGGAGGCAAAGGAACTTCTGCGTGAAAAACTGGATCCCGATTTCCGGGAACTGGTGGAAGCGGAACTGGAAACCCTGGAGGAAAAAAAAGAGGAACTGGAACATAAATTAAAGGTTCTCCTGCTGCCCAGGGACCCCAATGATGAGAAGAACGTGATTATGGAAATTCGGGCCGGTACCGGGGGTGAAGAGGCGGCGCTTTTTGCTGCCGACCTGTTCCGGATGTATACCCGGTATGCCGAGCGCCAGGGCTGGAAAATTGACCTGATGAATACCAGCTACACCGACCTGGGCGGGATTAAGGAGATCATTTTTCTAATAGAAGGCAAGGGCGCCTACAGCAAGTTGAAGTTTGAAAGCGGTGTGCACCGGGTGCAACGGGTTCCCGCCACCGAATCGGGGGGACGCATCCATACTTCCGCGGCGACGGTGGCCGTCCTGCCGGAAGCTGAGGAAGTGGAAGTGGAGATCAACCCCAATGACCTGCGGATAGATGTCTTCTGCTCCACGGGGCCCGGGGGGCAGTCGGTGAATACGACCCAGTCGGCGGTTCGCATCACCCACCTGCCCACAGGAATTGTGGTTTCCTGCCAGGATGAAAAAAGCCAGCATAAAAATAAAGAGAAGGCCATGCGGGTCCTGCGGGCCCGCCTCCTGGACCGGCTGCAGGAGGAGCAGCAGCAAAAAATTGCCTCCGCCCGCCGTTCCATGGTCGGCACGGGGGACCGCAGCGAGCGGATCCGCACCTATAACTTCCCGCAAAACCGGGTTACCGACCACCGGATTGGCCTGACCATCCACCGGCTTGAGGATGTTCTCATGGGTGAACTGGATGAAATTATCGATGCCCTGGTGACTACGGACCAGGCCAGGCGCCTGCAAGAGGCGGACAGCGCCTGAACGGGGAGGAAACAATATGAATATCGCTGCTGCCCTGGCCCGGGCCAGGGCCTTTTTGCACCGGAAGGGAATTGAGGCTGCTGCCCTGGAGGCGGAGGTGCTCCTGGCCCACGTTCTGGGTACGGACCGTGTGGGTCTGTACCGGGAAGCCCACCGCACCTTAACCCGGGAGGAAAGGGTAAGATTTGAGGAAATGCTGAGCCGGCGCGCCGCCGGCGAGCCGGTGGCCTACCTGACGGGCCACCGGGAGTTTATGGGACTGGACTTCCTGGTCACCCGGGATGTGCTCATTCCCCGCCCGGAAACGGAGTTGCTGGTGGAGATGGCCCTGGAAATTCTGGGCAGGGGGGACGTCCCCGGGGAGCCCCTGCTTGCCGATGTGGGAACGGGCAGCGGGGCCATTGCCGTCAGCCTGGCCCGCTACCTGGCCCGGGGTACGGTTTATGCCACCGATATTTCCCCGGCAGCCCTGGCGGTGGCTGCCGAAAATGCCCGGCGGCACGGGGTAACCGGCCGCATTGTTTTTCTCTCCGGAGACCTGCTGGCCCCGGTGCGGGAAATACTTCCCCCGGGCAGCCTGGTCCTGGTGGCCGCCAACCTGCCCTATATACCATCGGCTGATATTGGCCGGCTGATGCCGGATGTGGCCTGCTACGAGCCGCACCTGGCTTTAGACGGCGGTGCGGACGGCCTGGAGCTCTACCGCCGCCTGGTTCCCCAGGCCCGGGAGTTACTGGTGCCGGGCGGGCACCTGCTTATGGAGATAAGTCCCGGCCAGGTTTCCCTGCTCGGCCCCCTGTTCCCGCCGGATACCTGGCAGTACCGGGTGCACCGGGATCTGGCCGGCCGGGAGCGGCTGGTGGTGGCACGGAAGAAGGCGCCTTTTCAGGGCAGGGCCGTCCACACGGTTAAAAGGCCGGTAAAAAAAATCAGCAGGCCGCTGGTTACCGTGAGCCAGCGCCAGCTGCGCTGTCCCAGCATGTTCTGGGCCAGGTGGGAAAGCTTGACAAATAATAATCCCACCCCCACCAGGGCCAGCGCGCCACCCAGGCCGAAGGCCAGCACCAGGCCCAGTCCCACCAGGGGTGTGCCGCTGCCAATGGAGAGAAGCATTACGGTCAGGGCCCCCGGGCAGGGGAAAAGCCCGTTTGTAATTCCCACCAGCAATACACCCCAGCGGTCCCGTCCAACCCCGGCCCCCGCGGGCAGGTGCACCCTGTGACCGCAGTGCGGGCACCTGTTTCCCCGGTAGAAGAGCAGGCGCAGGCCGATGAAGGCAATGAGCAGGCCGGAGATCAGCCGGAGCCAGACTTCCAGTTCCTGCCGGGGTACCCCGGCTGTTGCCACGGTGAACCAGGTGACCCAGCGGGCGCCCAGGGCCAGGATCATAACCACCAGGGTGTGGGTGATGGCCGTGATCAGCCCCAGGAGCAGCGCATCAACAGCCCGTCCCCGGGAAATAACCAGGTAGGCCCCCATGATGCTCTTCCCGTGACCCGGTTCCAGGGCATGCAAAAGGCCCAGGGTAAAGGCTGATAAATAGGTGATCCCGAAAGACAAGCCCCTCACTCCGAACCCCGAATTTCCGGACGTTATTGTTATAAAACATATAACCGGCTGGTAGTTTTTAGAACGGGCCGCGTAAAATTTGAGCAGGAGCCCGGGTGCTGGCCGGAAAACAGTTGGAAAATGGGTTAACCTGGGACGTTTTATAACTTGACAAAAGCCGGGCCCTTTGATTAAATAAGTAATAAGCACTGGTACATAGGAATAATTCTGATCTAGGAGGCATACCTATGAAATTACAGGAGGCCCTGCACAAGCTGAAGGAGCAGGGCGTGCGCCTGACACCGCAGCGCCAGGAAGTGCTGCGCATTTTAATTGAAGAGGCGGGCGGGGAGGAACACCTGAGCGCCGAGGAGATCTGGCGGCTGGTCCGGAAGCGCTATGCCAGCATCAGTTTTGATACCATTTACCGCACTTTAAACCTGTTTGTCCGCTGCGGCCTGGCCAGCGAGCTGGATTTCCCCGACGGCTGCCGGCGCTTTGAATTTGCCGGCAACGGGCATCACCACCACCTGGTCTGCCTGAAATGCGGCCGGGCTGAGGAACTGGCCTTCTGCCCCGAGGACTGCCTGATCCGGGCTCAGTTTGAAAAGCCGGGCTTTAAAATTACCGGCCACGCGTTTAAAATATACGGATATTGCCCAAAATGTCAACAAGTGTCAGACGGGTCTTCCCACCACTCTTAACGGGCTGAGGAGGAGCGGGAATTTGAAAGCGTGGAAAACCTTTTTATTTCTGGCCGGTTTGCTGTTGCTCTGGCTGCCCGGCTGCAGCGGGAATACCGCTGTGCCGGCGGCCGGGGAGAAGATAGCCGTGGTGACTACCATTTACCCCCTTTACGACTTTGCCCGCCAGGTGGGGGGAGAAAGGGTGGAAGTAACCAGGCTTCTGCCCGCAGGTGCGGAGCCCCATACCTGGGAGCCAACGCCGAAAGACATGGCTGCTCTCGCCCGGGCCAGGGTGTTCATCTACAACGGTGCCGGCATGGAACCCTGGGTTCAGCGGCAGCTGGGCTTGCTGGAGGAGAAAGGGGTCAGGGTGGTCGAAGCCAGCCGGGGCCTGGATCTGATTGCCGGCCCGGGCGACCACGGTGAAGCGGGGGTGGACCCCCATGTCTGGCTGGATCCGGTTCTGGCCCAGGAAATAGTAAAAAAAATACGGGATGCCTATATTGCCGTCGACCCGGATCACGCTGCCTACTACAGCTCCCGGGCTGATGAATACCTGGCCGCATTGCGGGAACTGGACCGGGAGTACCGGGCAGCCGCGCAGGATTTCCGGCGCAGGGAAATTGTCACCTCCCACGCGGCCTTTGCCTACCTGGCCCGGCGATACGGGCTCCAGCAGGTGGCCTTGATGGGTCTTTCACCGGAAAGTGAGCCCGATCCGGTCCGCATGCGCGAGATAGTGGCTTTTTGCCGGGAGCATGATGTTAAATACGTTTTCTTTGAAGCCCTGGTAAGCCCCAAAGTATCCCGCACCCTGGCCAGGGAAGTGGGAGCGGAAACGCTGGTGCTCAATCCCCTGGGAAACATAACCCCGGAGGAGGAGAAGCGGGGGGAAAATTATCTCTCCATAATGAGGGAAAACCTGGCCCGGTTGAAAGTGGCGCTGGGTGATCGTTCATGAAACCTGTGGTTGAAGTCAGGGACCTGTTCTTCAGCTACGGCGGGGAATTAATCCTGGAGGGAATTAACCTGTCCGTCCTGCCGGGAGATTTCCTGGCTCTGATGGGGCCCAACGGATCGGGTAAAACAACCCTCATCAGGTTAGTCCTGGGGCTGTTAAAACCGCTTTCCGGGGAAATAAGGTTGTTTGGTGTCCCGGTGCAGCGTTTTCGCCAGTGGCACCGGATTGGCTACGTACCCCAGAAGGCCACCAGTTTTGATACCCGCTTTCCGGCCACGGTGGAGGAGGTAGTCCTGTCCGGCCGCTTTGGTCTGCTGGGTCCCGGCCGGAAGCCGGGGAGGGAAGACCGCCGGGCGGTGGAGGAAGCCCTGGAACTGGTGGGCATGGCCGGGGCCCGCCACCGGGTCATCGGCTGCCTGTCCGGCGGGCAGCAGCAGCGTGTGTTTATTGCCCGGGCGCTGGTGGGCAGGCCCGAGTTGCTGGTGCTGGACGAACCGGTGGTGGGTCTTGACAGCAGGGCTCTCGACTCTTTTTACTCCCTCCTGGAGCACCTGAACAGGGACCTGGGTATCACGCTGATCACCGTGACCCACGACACCGGTGCCGTGGCGCAGCGGGTGAGCAGGGTGGCCTGCATTAACAGGCGCCTGGTTTGCTGCGGTGCCCCCTCCCGGGTATTAACTGCCGCCAACCTGTCCCGCCTCTACGGCGCACCTGTGCGGCGGGTGGTGCACAGCCACCGGGTCATTGATTCCACCCCCTGGGAGGGGTGGTTTTTTCGGAACAACTTTTAACTCTGGTTAATAAAGAAGGGAACCGGTCATGGGAGAAATTTTTGCGTATGATTTTATGGTCCGGGCACTTCTGGCCGGGCTGGTGGCGGGCGTGATCTGCCCGGCGGTAGGCGTTTTTCTGGTTCTGCGCCGCTACGCCTTCATGGCCGATACCCTGGCCCATGTTTCCCTGGCCGGGCTGGCCCTGGGTATGATCCTGGGTATTTTCCCCTCCCTGACCACCCTGGGGGTGACCCTGGCGGCTGCCGTGGGTGTGGAGCGCCTGCGGGCTACCGGTCGCCTGCACGGTGAGGCGGTCCTGGCCCTGATGCTGAGCACCGGGCTGGCCCTGGCCGTGGTCCTGATCAGCCTGGTCCGGGGCTTTAATGTGGACATCATGGGTTACCTGTTTGGCAGTATTCTCACCGTCAGCCCGGCGGACCTGCTGCTGATCCTGGTGGTGGGAGCAGCGGCCATGCTCCTGCTGTTCCTGTTCTACAAAGAATTATTTTTCATTTCCTTCGACGAGGAGTGCGCCCGGGTGGCCGGGTTGCCGGTGGACCGCCTGAACATGCTCTTCATCCTGCTGGTGGCCCTCACCGTGAGCGTGGCCACCAGGGTGGTGGGAGTCCTGCTGGTCGGCGCCCTGATGGTCATCCCGGTGCTTACCGGCCAGCTCTTCGCCGGTAGTTTCCGGAGCCTTTTCCGGGTTTCCCTGGTTCTGGGGGTGACGGTTTGCCTGTGCGGCCTGCTCTTCTCCTACTACCTGGGCACAGCTCCCGGTGGCTCCATCGTCCTGCTGGCGGCGGCCATTTTCCTGCTGACCCAGCTCTTTATCGCCGCCCGGCGTGCCTGGCAGCGCCGCCGCCTGGTGAAGGGAGAAGAAAAGCTCCCCCTGGTTAAACTCGGAGAGCGGACATCCGGCCCCTGAAAAAACGGGCTATTTGATGATCAGCCGGCGTATCAACTTCAGGGACAGGGGGAACAGTACGGCTGCCAGCACCGAGAGCCAGAGGAAATCCCCCAGCAGGCCTGGATGCACCTGCCCCAGCACCAGGCTCCGGACCAGGTTGACCACATGGTAGAGGGGGCTCAGCCAGGCCAGATCCTGCATGATTTTGGGCAGGCCGCTTAAAGGGAAGAAGACGCCCGAGAAAAGGAACAGGGGCGTCATGATCAGGGAAAAAAAGTAATTGAAATTCTCCATATTGGGTACAAGCCCCGTCCAGATCATGGAGAGGATGGCAAAGAGGAATCCCGCGACAGCCAGCACCGGCGGGACGAGAAGTGCCCACGGCGAGGTTACCAGCCCCAGGACCAGAATGACCAGCAGGATTACCGTGCCGTACAGCACGCTCTTGAAGGTGCCATACAATATTTCCGCCACGATAACGTCATCAATGCTTACCGGCGTGGCTACCATGGCGTGGAAGGTTTTCTGGAACTCCATGCGCACGAAGGTGCCGTAGGTGCACTCGTAGGTGGTGGCAAACATGGCTGAGGAGGCCACCAGCCCCGGGGCAAGATAATGCAGGTAGGGCAGCCCTTCCATGTCCTGTACATAGGCACCCAGGCCCACGCCCAGTGCCGTGATGTAAAGCAGGGGTTCAAAAAAATTGAAGGTGAGGTTTGTCACCCAGTTGCGGCTGAAAACAATCAGGTGGCGGCGCAGTACCTGCCACACCAGCGGGGAGACGTCCGGGAACCTCAAGCCTGCAACCCCCTTCCCGTAAGTTTTAAGAAAACGTCCTCCAGGGTGGCGGGGCGCAGCAGCAGGTGGGAGAAACGCAGGGGCAGGTCCTGCAGGGCCTGAAGCACGGCCTGGCCCTTTTCCCGGGGGAAAAGAAAGAGGTTGTCCCCCACCTCCAGGTGCCCCCGCAGCAGGTGGCCGGTTCGCTCCACCACCAGTGCCGTTGCTGCTTCCTCCATCTGTTCCAGGCCCACTTCCACCACTTCCTGCCCGATGTGCCTGGCCACCAGTTCCCCGGGTTTTCCTTCCTCCAGGATTTCCCCCCGATCCATGATCACCAGCCGGTCGCAGAGCTGGCTGGCTTCTTCCAGGTAGTGGGTGGTTAAAAGCAGGGTCACCCCCCTCTCCTTCAACCGGCGCAGGCGCTGCCAGACCAGGTGCCGGGCCTGGGGGTCCAGCCCGGTGGTGGGCTCGTCCAGGATTACCAGTTCGGGATTGTTGATGAGGGCCCTGGCAATGGTCAGGCGGCGCTTCATCCCCCCGGAGAGGCGGTCCACCTTTTCGCCGGCCCGGTCGGCCAGGTCGAAGAACTCCAGCAGTTCCAGGGCCCGGCTGCGGGCGGTGGCGGGCGGGATGCGGAAATAATTGGCATAAACCAGCAGGTTCTGCAGTACCTTTAAATCCGGATCCAGGTTGTTTTCCTGGGGCACCACCCCCAGCCGGCTTTTAATTTCCCGGGGGTGTTTCCGGACGTCCATTCCCAGGACGGTGAGTTTTCCGGAAGTAACGGGTGAGAGGCAGTAAATCATGTTTACCGTGGTGGTTTTCCCCGCCCCGTTGGGCCCGAGAAAGCCGAAGCACTCCCGGTAATGAACACGAAAGTCGATACCGCGTACGGCTACCTTACCGTTATACTCTTTGGTTAACTTTTCTGCCACTACAGCATCCATTCCAGTTCTCCCCATAATGATTTCGGCTGACCCATGCCCTATTTTATAACAAATAATGCCGGCCTGCCACGGGGTACTTTCCGGTAATATTTTTAAACGCCATTTTGTGGTATACTTTTTGTGTCACGGCGGTATGTACATTTTTCTGGATGAAGGTGTTGGTATGGAACTGCGGACGGCATACTGGCAGGTGGACCCGGTGGAGCCCCGGTCCGAAATCATAGACCGGGCGGGAATGATTTTGCGCCGGGGAGGGCTGGTGGCCTTTCCCACCGAGACGGTTTACGGCCTGGGAGCCAGTGCCCTGGATGGCCGTGCTGTCAGGCGCATTTTCGAGGTCAAGGGGCGCCCTCCGGACAACCCCCTGATTGTCCATGTCGCCGGGCGGGAAATGCTCCGGCCGCTGGTTCGCAGCTGGCCTGCCACTGCCGAAAAATTAATGGCGGCCTTCTGGCCCGGTCCCCTGACCCTGGTGCTTCCCGCCGCACCCGGCGTTCCCCGGGAAGTTACGGCGGGGCTGGATACCGTGGGAATCCGTATGCCCGCGCATCCCGTGGCCCTGGCCCTGATTGCTTCGGCCGGGGTTCCCGTGGCCGCGCCCAGCGCCAACCTTTCCGGCCGCCCCAGTCCCACCACTGCCGGGCACGTCCTGCAGGACCTGAACGGCCGTATTGATGCCATTCTGGATGCCGGTCCAGCCGGGGTGGGTGTGGAATCCACGGTCCTGGATCTGGTGGCCGATGTGCCCGTTCTCCTCCGCCCCGGTGGTATAACGCCCGAGGAACTGGAAAAAGTTATTGGTAAGGTTAAAGTGGACCCGGGTGCTGACGGGGGGGATGTGTCCCGTCCCCGTTCACCGGGCATGAAGTACCGGCACTATGCCCCCCGGGTTCCCCTTGTGCTGGTGGAAGGGGAGCCGGAACGGGTGGCGGCCCGGTTAAAGGAACTGGCCGATAATTACCGTGCCCTGGGCCGGCGGGTGGGAATTCTGGCCACCGCTGAAACGGCCGGGAAGTTAAACGGGGGCCAGGTGGTGGTGGCCGGTTCCCGGCAGAACCCCGCCGCCATTGCTTCCCGCCTTTTTGCCGCCCTGCGGCAGCTGGAGGGACGGGGAGTGGATGTGATCCTGGCCGAAGGTATCGAGCCCCGGGGCCTGGGGCTGGCCGTAATGAACCGGCTGCGGCGGGCGGCGGGTGGTCACATTGAAAGGGTGTAGGTGCTGCCGGGATGGTTCCGCCGGCGTACCCGCGCCGGTGGAATAGCGGGGACCCGGAACCGGATTGTCCGGCACAAATGCATTTTCTGGAGGCGGAGCGGTTGAGTATTTCAGCCCTCTTTTTGCTGGCCGTGGCCCTGGGTACCGATGCCTTTTCCATGTGCCTGGGTATCGGTATGGCCGGGGTTAAACGCCTGCAGGTTTTGCTGATAACTTTGACCGTGCTCCTTTTCCACATTGCCATGCCCCTGCTGGGTTTTCAACTCGGGGAACTGGCCGGGGGATTCCTGGGGCGCACGGCTACCCTGGTGGGGGCAGCGCTGCTCCTCTACCTGGGGGTGCGCATGATCAGGGAGTCCTCTGGCGGGGATGAGCCGCGGGTTATGCTCCTGAACAACTGGGGGCTGCTCCTTCTGGGGGCCAGTGTAAGCATGGATGCCCTGAGCGTGGGATTCACCCTGGGTACCCTGCGGGCGCAGCTTATTTTTACCGTGGTCACCTTCGGTCTGGTGGCCGGCCTGATGACCTTTTCCGGCCTGGTGCTGGGCCGTTTTCTGGGGCAGGTGGCGGGAGAGCGGGCACGGCTTCTGGGAGGCCTGATCCTTATAGGTATCGGGGTCAAGCTATTTTTTCACTGAAATAAACCCGGTTTTTTAAATCCCTGGCTTTGGAAAAGCGGGGGTGAAGCTTTTCTCCATCAAGGTGTTTTCCGGGAGGCATGGCTTATGGCGAAAAAAGTGCTTTTTGTCTGCACCGGCAATACCTGCAGGAGCAGTATGGCCGAGGTCCTGGCCAGGGGTATGCTGGCCGAAAGAGGCCTGCAGGATGAGGTGGAAGTGGTTTCCGCGGGTATAGCCGCCCTGCCCGGCAGCGAGGCATCACCGCAGGCCGTGGCGGTGATGGAAGAAATGGGCCTGGATTTAAAGTCCCACCGGGCGTCCCTGCTCACCCGCCGGGACGTGGAGGAGGCCGATCTGGTGCTGGCCATGACGGCAGGCCACAAGAAGCTAATCCAGGACCGGTTTCCGGATCTGGCGGGCAAGGTGTTCACCCTGGCCGAATTTGCCGGCCGGGATGGCGATGTTCCCGACCCCTTCGGGGCGCCGGTGGAGGTTTACCGCCGGTGCGCCGGCGAACTGAGGGAACTTATTTCCCTGGTTCTGGACAGGCTGGCTGCCGGTGAAACGGAGGATGGCCGGTCTGCAAGCGGTCCGGAAGGGGCCCGGCCGGGCAACGACGTGGGGGGTGAAAATTGAAGCAGGAAAAAAGCGTTTTTTGTAGAAACTAAAACATATTGCTGCAGGCAGTAAAAACAGGAAAACAATTCTCTTTGGCCTGATAAGGGGTGAATTTTAAGTGCGGGTTGCCCTGGCCGCCGATCACGGTGGCTTTCGCTTAAAGGAAGAAGTCCTTTCTTTTTTGCGTGAAAACGGCATTCCCTGCCACGATTTTGGCACCTATTCAGAAGAAGCCGTTGATTACCCCGATTTTGCCCTCCTGGTGGCCGAGGCCGTGCGCAGCGGCGAGTACCAGAGGGGTATAATTTGTTGCGGCACGGGTATCGGGGTGGCCATTGCGGCCAACAAGGTGCCCGGCATCCGGGCCGCCCTCTGTCACGATACTTTTTCCGCCCGGGCTTCCCGGGAACACAACGACGCCAATATCCTGACCATGGGGCAGCGGGTGATCGGGCCCGGCCTGGCCAGGGAGATTGTGCGGGTGTGGCTGGCTTCTGAATTTACCGGCGGGCGCCATGCCCGGCGGGTGGCCAAAATCGCCGAGATTGAAAGAAGGTACGCCGGTGGCAGCGGTTGTTAGCCACAAGAAGCTTGTCGTGGGGAGGAACCAGAACAATGCATATGAACCAGCCTTTAGCGGCAGTGGATCCTGAAATAGCCCGGGCAATCGAGCTGGAGCTGGGCCGCCAGCGTGACACCCTGGAGCTGATTGCGTCCGAAAACGCCACCAGCCGGGCGGTAATGGAAGCCCAGGGTTCCGTGCTCACCAACAAGTACGCCGAAGGTTACCCCGGGCGGCGTTATTACGGCGGGTGCCAGTTTGTGGATATTGCCGAGGAGCTGGCCATTAAGCGGGCCAGGGAGCTTTTTGGTGCCGAACACGCCAACGTGCAGCCCCATTCCGGAGCCCAGGCCAACCTGGCTGTTTATTTTGCTCTCCTGGAACCGGGGGATACCATCCTGGGCATGAACCTGGCCCACGGCGGTCACCTCACCCACGGCAGCCCTTTGAACATCTCGGGGAAGTACTTCCGGGTGGCCTTTTACGGTGTGGAAAAGGAGACGGGCCTGATCAACTACGAAAAGGTTTTTGCCGCTGCCTTTGAGCATAAACCCAGAATTATTGTGGCCGGGGCCAGCGCCTACCCCCGGGCCATTGACTTTTATAAATTCAAGGAAATTGCCGAGGAAGTGGGGGCCTACCTGATGGTGGACATGGCCCACATTGCCGGGCTGGTGGCCGCCGGGGAGCATATGAACCCGGTGCCCTACGCCGATGTGGTGACCACCACCACCCACAAAACCCTCCGCGGTCCCCGGGGAGGTATGATTTTGTGCCGGGGCAGGTATGCCGCGGCTATTGATAAAGCGGTTTTCCCCGGCATCCAGGGTGGTCCCCTGATGCACGTTATTGCTGCCAAGGCAGTGGCCTTTAAAGAGGCGCTGCAGCCGGAATTTAAGGAGTACCAGCGGCAGATTGTGAAAAATGCCCGGGCCCTGGCCAGGGCGCTGCAGGACCGGGGCTTTGAACTGGTCAGCGGCGGCACTGACAATCACCTGATCCTGGTGGACCTGCGCAACCGGGGAGTTACCGGTCGCGAGGCGGAAGCCGTTCTGGATTCCGTCGGGGTCACCGTGAACAAGAACGCCATTCCCTTCGATCCGCAGCCTCCGGCTGTTTCCAGCGGCATACGTATCGGCACGCCGGCTGTAACCACCCGGGGGTTGAGGGAGGCAGATATGGAGACGGTGGCCGAGATCATCCACCTGGCGCTGTGTTTCCGGGATAATCCGGACAAGCTCAAACAGGTGCGGGAAATGGTGGCCGGGCTGTGCCGCCGTTACCCGCTGTATTAAGGCGAAACGCGAAACTGTTGCCTGGTGTTGTTAAAAGAGCAGGAGACCGGCACCCCGCCGTTCCCGGAGACCGGAGGTGAGCGGCTCTGGTTAAAAGGCCTTCCTTTGATGAGATTTATATGGAAGTGGTCGACGTTATTGCCCGGCGCTCCACCTGCCTGCGCAAGAAAGTGGGGGCCGTCATAGTGGTGGACCGGCGCATTATTTCCCACGGTTATAACGGCGTGGTCAGCGGGGCGGAACACTGCATTGATACCGGGCGGTGCCTGAAAGACCTGGCGGGCCGGGAAGATTACAAGCCCTGCGTCCATGCCGAGCAGAACGCCATCTGCCTCTGCGCCAAGCGCGGCCTGGCCGTGGGGGGCGGCACCATGTACGTGAACGCCGACATCTGCCTGACCTGTGCCAAGCTCATTGTTTCCTGTGCCATTTCCCGGGTAGTGGTGAGGAGGGATTACCGGGGCGGCGAGGAGGGCATTGACTTCCTGCGCCGTCACGGTGTGCAGGTGGACTTGTGGGAGTGAGCGCTTATCGGCGGACGCAGAGCAGCCCTTTTTGATATCGGAGCCACCCTGATCACCGGCCCGGAGGTGTCCCCGGCCAGGCAGATTTCCCGCCTGCTGGAACTGTCCCCGGAACAGGACCGGCTGGTGGGGGAGCTGATCATGTGCCGCGAGTTTGCCGGCCCCCGTGAGGTCTGTGCCGCCCTGTCGGAAGTGGTTCCCTTGAGCCGGCAACAGGAAGAATTCCTGGCCCGCCTCTGGTTGGAGCAGGAAAACGCGGCGGTGGAGATACCGGGCGCGGCTGCGGCCGTAAGGCGGGCCAGGGAACTGGGTTATGTCGTGGGCCTGGTTTCGGATATCTGGGTTCCCTATTACCGGGCCTTTTTGCGTGCCTGCCCGGGCATAGCTGCCCTGGTGGAATATGCCGCCTTAAGCTTCCGGGTGGGGAGGAAAAAGCCCGCGGAAGAGCTCTTCCGGGCCGCCCTGGAGGCCCTGGATGCCGACCCGCGGCGTTCGGTGATGATCGGCGATACCTACGAGAAGGACATCCTGCCGGCTAAAAAACTGGGGCTGGCCACCATCTGGGTTCTTTCCCGCCCCGAGCGGGAGTACCCGGCCATGGCCCGCGTATTGTGGGATGAATGGCCCCAGCCCGATTTCATCGTGCCGGGTACGGCTCAGCTTGCCCGGGTGCTGGAGGAACTTGCAAAAAAGGAGAGATACACCTGCGTATGGAAGTATTAAAGGTGGTACACCACTCGCCCGGCGAGCTGCTGGAGAAGCTGCGCCGGGTGACCATGCTCACCGATCCGGACTGCTACATCTATCGCGATGTTTTTATTTCCCTGGAAAAAATCCACACCCGTTGCCTGGCGCCGGCCCAGTCCTATGTGCTCACCGGTGAGCTGCAGAAGGTGCGGGAGCTTAAATGGGAACTGGCCCGCCACGGTTACGACCTCTTTCACCTCGACGGTTATGTTACCCTTCACCTGGCCGGATACGACGAGCCGGTGGACCTTTTGCCCCCGGTGATCGAGGAATCGGTGGAAGCCGACGGTTCGGTTTTCAATATCATCTGCGACGGCATGCACCGGGTTTACCTGGCCCGCCTGGAATGGGTCATTCCCCAGGTAATTTTTATCCGGGGCGTGCCCAAGGACAGGCCCTATTACGCCTACCCCCTGCCCGGCGGCTGGTCCCAGGTAGCGCTGCGGGAAGATCTGCCGCCCGGGCTGATTAAAAAATGGCACCGCATCCGGGATTACAAGTCCCTTTACCGCAATTTTAACTCCGCCTTTCACAATGTGGGCGGCCCCCGGGGACGCTTTCAAAAAGTTTAAAGATGGGCAGACCTCCTCTTATATTCGTGGGGCCGGCCGCATATAGTTGAACCAGGGAGACAAACCATGCTCAGGGTTCTTGTTGTTTTCGGTACAAGACCGGAAGCCATTAAAATGGCTCCGCTGATCGGGGAAATGCGGCGCCATCCGGACCGGTTTCACTGCCGGGTGGCCGTCACCGCCCAGCACCGGGAGATGCTGGATCAGGTGCTGCAACTTTTTCAAATTGCACCCGACCACGATCTGGACATAATGAGGCCGGGCCAGAGCCTCTTTGACATCACCCGCCGGGCCCTGGCCGGCCTGGAACAGGTTATAAAAAGGGAAAGGCCCCACCTGGTGCTGGTGCACGGGGATACCACCACCACCTTTGTTGCTGCGCTGGCCGCCTTTTATTTTCAGATACCGGTGGGGCACGTGGAGGCGGGCCTGCGTACCGGGGACAAATACTCTCCCTTTCCCGAGGAGATCAACCGCCACCTTACGGCGGTGCTGGCGGATCTCCATTTTGCCCCCACCGCCTCTGCCCGGGATAACCTGCTCCGGGAAGGGATAAACCCGGAAAAGATCTTTGTTACGGGAAATACCGTTATTGACGCCCTGCTGGCCACGGTAAAGGCGGACTACCGGTTTGCCGACCCCGTGCTGGCCGGCATTGACTTCCAGTGCCGCCGCGTGTTGCTGGTAACCACCCACCGCCGGGAAAACCTGGGCGAGCCGATGCGGGAAATTTACCTGGCCCTGCGGGATATCGTGGCCTTTTATCCCGACGTGGAGGTGGTCTTTCCCGTGCACAGGAACCCGGCGGTGCGGGAAGTGGTGCAGGAAATTCTGGGAAGATCGCCCCGGGTGCACCTCATTGAACCCCTTCCTTACCAGGATTTTGTAAATTTGATGAACCGCTGCTACCTGGTGCTTACCGATTCGGGCGGCCTGCAGGAGGAGGCTCCGGCCCTGGGCAAGCCCGTGCTGGTGCTGCGGAATACCACCGAGCGCCCCGAGGCTGTCCGGGCCGGCACCGTGCGCCTGGTGGGTACCACCCGGGAAGCAGTTTTTAAGGAAACCCGCCTCCTGCTGGAAGACGCGGCCCGCTACCGGCGGATGGCCGAAGCGGTAAATCCATACGGGGATGGTCAGGCTTCCCGGCGCATCTGCCAGGCGCTTCTCTACTGCTTCGGCCTTGGTGACAAACCTCCGGAACCCTTTAAGTAAACGTAAGACCATTTCTCCTAAAAAAGTCTTCCGCTGGTGAAGGAATAAAAGAGTTTATGTAGAAGAAATACTTTGTGACGGGTGTAACGCAGCTGACAATTTTCTGATAAAATGTTACAGGCTGCTGCACCCGCGCCGGGAAAGGTGACGGCCATGGTCGAGCGCCGGGTGAGGGGCCGTGTCCTGGCGGCCCTGGCCCTGACCACAACTATCGGCATGGAACTGGCCATAATGGTTACGGCCGGTTTTTACACCGGCCGGTGGCTGGATGAACGGCTACATACGGGACCCTGGTTGATGGCGGCGGGCATTCTGGCAGGCCTGGCCGCAGGCATCTGGGGAGTTGTTCAGACGGTAACACGCTTTTTTAAAAACTGGGGGTAAAAACCGGTGTCTTCCTTACCGCCCGTTCCCGAACTGGATAACCAGTTAAAGCGCACGACCTGCATCACCGGGGGTTTGCTTGCGCTGGTGCTCCTGGCAATTGCCTTTAACCCGGGCGATTCCCTGGCCTGGGGCCTTTTTCTCGGTCTGGCCACCGGGCTCTACAACACCATTTCCCTGGCCCTGCGGGTCAAACGGCTGGGCTCGGTGGAAAGAAGCACTGCCCGCGGCTACATGCGCCAGGGCCTGATCATGCGCCTGGTGCTGGTCATGGTGGTAGTTTTGCTGGCCGGACGGGTGGCCCGGGTGAATGTATGGTGGCTGGGGGCGGGCATGCTGCTTGTTCCCTGCATTACCGCCGTTGACGCTGCCCTCAGGGCTGTGCGCTTGAGCCGCGCTGAGGAAGGGACGTTTTCTAAGTTTTCTAATTCTAAGTTTTCTAAGATGGAAGAAAAAATTTAAAAGGGGGAGGTGATAACGGGTGAAAAGCCTGGAGCAGGTACACGAAGAACTAAACGTATGGGGTTTTCCCCACCATCCCTGGGAATTTACCATAGGCAATACACACGTCATGCTTAATCCCAAGACGCTGGTGATGACCTGGATAGTCATGTTGCTGGTGATCATTTTCACTGTTTCCGCCACCCGCAACATGAATATGAAGCGGCCGGGGAAGCTCCAGCTGATGGTGGAGGAGATCTTCCAGTTCTTGCGGGGCCTGGTTTTTGATAATATGGACCCCAAAAAGGGTGCCGGCCTGATGTGCCTTATTTTTACCCTCTTCATCTTCCTTCTCTTCAGCAACCTCTGGGGCCTGGTACCCACCATGATGTCACCCACCGCCGACGTAAATACCACTGCCGGGCTGGCCATAATGGTCTTCTTCCTCGTCCAGTTTATGGGGATCCGCTATAAAGGGGCCGGTTATTTCAAACACTTCCTGGAACCATTTCCCTTCTTCCTGCCGCTGACCATTGTTGAGGAACTGGCCAAGCCGGTTACCCTGGCCTTCCGTCTATACGGTAACATCTATGCCGGCGAGGTTTTGATTGCAGTACTCCTGGGACTTTTGGGGTTGAACACTTTTGTCTTTGGCGGGTTTATCCCCTCGGTGGTGTGGCTGGCATTCAGTATCTTCGTCGGGTTTATCCAGGCCTTTATCTTTACCATGCTAACCATTGCCTACATTTCTCAGGTGGTTAAAGAACACGAGCATTAAAAGCTTTTTCAACCCATATAAAGATATGGTTTGCCAGAAATGGAAATTTGGAGAAAGGAGGGGAAAAGGATGGATGTGGGAGCTGCTGCTGCCCTCGGTGCCTCTTTGGCCGTAGGTCTGGCTTCCCTGGGTGCCGGTATCGGTGACGGCCTGGTGACCGGCCGCACGGTGGAGGCGATGGCCCGTCAACCCGAGTTAAGAGGCAACCTGCTGACCACTATGTTCATTTCCGTGGGTCTGATCGAGGCCCTGCCCATTATTGCAGTAGTTATTGCCTTCATGCTGTTTGGTAAAATCGGTGGTTAATGCAGGTCAAGGTGGGTAAAAGGTGGCATAGCGGGTTAAGTATTACCTGCTATTGCCTTCCTTTTATCCACGGCAACGGGTAGGTAGTTAGGAAGGAGGGGAACCGGTGGAAGCGCTGGGAATTAATTATACCCTGGTAGCCCAGATTATAAACTTTATCATCCTGCTTATTTTCCTTCGTCTGGTTGTTTATAAACCCATCGTCAATATTCTGGAGCAGCGCCAGCAGTATATAGCCAGCAACGTGGCCGCTGCGGAAGAGGATCGTAAACAGGCCGAGGCGCTGCGCCAGCAATACCTGGCGGAAATGCAGAAAGCCAGGGAAGAAGCCCAGGCCATCATCCAGCAGGCTACCAAGGCCGGTGAGGAAAAAGCGCAGGAGATTGTAGAAGCGGCAAAAGCTGAGGCGCAACGGATTAAGGAGAGCGCCCTGGAGGAAATTGCCCGGGAGAAGGAGAAGGCGGTTGCAGAATTGCGCGACCAGGTGGCTACGCTGTCCATCCTGGTGGCCCAGAAGATCATCAACCAGACCATCACCCCCGAAATTCAGCACAGCCTGGTCCAGGAATTCATTAAAGAAACGGGTGATCTGCCATGCTAAAAGGGGCCGTAGCCCAGCGGTATGCCCAGGCCCTTTATGAACTGGCAGAGACGCAAGGTCTGGTGGATCAGGTAGAGCAGGAGCTAAAGTCAGTGGAAGAGATCGTAGCCAGTTCCCGTGAATTCCAAAAGGTGCTCTATCATCCCCGCATCACTGCACAGGAAAAGAAAGATGTGCTGAAAAACATCTTCTCCGGCAAAGTTTCCCCCATTACCGAGAACTTCCTCTTCTTGCTTGTTGACAGGCAGCGGGAAGCCTTCTTGAGCGACATAGTGGACTACTACATCAGCCTGGCCAATCGTGCCCGCAATATCGTGAAGGCAGAAGTTACCAGTGCCATTGAGCTGACCAGGGAAGAGAAGAAAAAACTGGGGGAAGTGTTGAACAGGATCACCCGCAAAAAAGTGCAGACCGTATACAGCGTGGACCCCGCGCTAATCGGCGGGGTGGTGGTGCGCATTGGCGACCGGGTTATCGACGGCAGCCTGCGTACCCGTCTGGCATCCATGAGAGAGCACCTCAGGCAAATAAGTTAAGGCGATAGGGGTGAAATTAGGAGCATGAATTTGCGACCGGAAGAGATCAGCTCGATCATTCGGCAGCAGATTGAAAAATACCAGGCGCAAATTGAAATGCGCGATGTGGGCACCGTAATCCAGGTCGGCGACGGTATTGCCCGTGTTTACGGCCTGGAAGACTGCATGGCCATGGAACTGCTGGAGTTTCCGGCACCCGCGGAGGGAGCCGAGCCCACCCTGGGAATGGCCCTCAACCTGGAAGAGGACAACATCGGGTGCGTTCTGCTCGGTGCCTACACCCATATCAAAGAGGGAGACACGGTTAAGCGGACGGGCCGCATTGCCTCCGTGCCGGTGGGCGATTCCCTGATCGGGCGTGTGGTCAACCCCCTGGGACGTCCCCTGGACGGCAAGGGCCCCATCAAGAGCGATAAGTTCCGCCCCATTGAGCGCATCGCACCCGGCGTCATCACCCGCAAACCCGTGCACCAGCCCCTGCAGACCGGCTTGAAGGCCATCGACTCCATGATCCCCATCGGCAGGGGACAGCGGGAATTGATCCTGGGTGACCGCCAGACCGGTAAAACGGCCATTGCCGTGGACGCCGTCATCAACCAGAAGGGCAAGGACGTTATCTGTATTTACGTGGCCATCGGGCAGAAGGCCTCCACGGTGGCCAACGTGGTGCAGCGGCTGCGTGACTTCGGCGCCATGGATTACACCATCGTGGTTTCGGCTACGGCTTCCGATCCGGCACCGCTGTTGTTCATCGCTCCCTATGCCGGCTGCGCCATGGGCGAGGAATTCCTGGAGCAGGGCAGGCACGTGCTCATTGTATACGATGACCTTTCCAAGCAGGCCGTGGCCTACCGCGAGCTTTCCCTGCTCCTGCGCCGCCCGCCTGGCCGCGAGGCTTATCCCGGTGACGTGTTCAACCTGCACTCCCGCCTGCTGGAGCGGGCCTGCAAGCTCAATGACGAGCTGGGAGGCGGTTCCATAACTGCTCTGCCGATCATTGAAACCCAGGCCGGTGACGTTTCGGCCTACATCCCCACCAACGTGATCTCCATTACCGACGGCCAGATTTACCTGGAGCCCGACCTGTTCTACGCCGGTGTCCGGCCGGCCATTAACGTGGGTCTCTCGGTATCCCGGGTTGGTGGTGCCGCGCAGATCAAAGCCATGAAGCAGGTGGCCGGACAGCTGCGCCTGGACCTGGCCCAGTACCGCGAGCTGGCTGCCTTCGCCCAGTTTGGTTCTGACCTGGACAAGGCCACCCAGGCCCGCCTGATCCGGGGCCAGCGCATGACGGAATTACTCAAGCAGAAGCAGTACGCTCCCATGGCGGTGGAGGACCAGGTGATGGTTATTTATGCCGGTGTTAACGGCTACCTGGATGATCTGCCGGTGGAGAAGGTGCTGCCCTTTGAAGAGGAGTTTTTGAACTACATGCACACCAGCCACCCGGACGTGGGCGAGGCCATTGCCCGCACCGGCGAACTGTCCAGGGAAACGGAAGAGAAGCTGAAGGCGGCTATTGTGGAATTCAAGAAAGGCTTTGTGGCCCGGATGGCCTGATAGGCGCGTTCCGGTTATCCGGTAACAGCGACGCGAGGTGGTGAAATAGAGTGCCAAGTCTACGGGACTTGCGGCGTCGGATTAAAAGTATCAAGAGCACCCAGCAGATTACCAAGGCCATGAAGGCGGTTTCCGCCGCCAAGATGCGCCGGGCTCAGGAACAGGTGCTGTCCGCCAGGCCCTACGCCAGGCGGATGAAGGATGTTCTGGGCAGGGTGGGCACCGCCGCGGGCGGGGTCAAGCACCCCCTTCTGGAGGTGCGCGAGCCCAGGAAGGTAGCCTACGTTCTGATTACTGCCGATAGAGGGTTGTGCGGCGGGTTCAACGCCAACCTGATCCGCAGGACCATCCAGGAAATAAACAACCTCAACGCGGAAGTAAGCCTGATCTGCGTCGGGCGCAAGGGCCGGGATTACTTCCGCCGCCGGGGTTACAATATCGTCCAGCAGTACGTGGGCCTGGGTGAAACCATCAAGGTGAGCCAGGCCCGGGAAATCGCCCGTTACCTCATGGAAAAATACTCGGCCGGAGAGTTTGACGTCGTCTACCTCATTTACAGCGAGTTTATCAACGTGCTGGTGCAGCGGCCAAAGGTGGTAAAACTCCTCCCCGTAGAACCTCCCGAAGAGCAGGAAAACGGCCGGGATAAGCCCGCCAGGGTGGAGTACATCTTTGAGCCTTCGGCGGAGAGCGTGCTGTCCGAGCTGTTGCCCATGTACGTGGAAAACATGGTTTTTCACGGCCTTCTGGAGTCCAAGGCCAGTGAGCACAGTGCCCGCATGACCGCCATGGACAATGCCACCAAGAACGCCGGCGAAATGATTGATAAACTGACCCTGTCCATGAACCGGGCCCGCCAGGCTGCCATCACCAAGGAAATTTCCGAAATTGTCGGCGGCGCGGCGGCTCTGGAGTAAGCGTTACCGTTCCCCTGGCTAACTCAAGCTTCGCGCGAAGGAGGTACGGAGTAGCTAATGAATGTTGGTCATGTAGTTCAGGTCATTGGCGTGGTGGTGGACGTCCGCTTCCCACCGGGCCAGGTACCTGATATCTATAATGCCTTGAAAATTCGCCGGGAAGGACAACCGGACCTGACCCTGGAAGTAGCGCAGCACCTGGGGAATAACATCGTGCGGACGGTAGCCATGTCCTCCACCGACGGACTGGTGCGGGGCATGGAAGTGATTGATACAGGTAAACCCATCACCGTTCCCGTGGGGCGGGCCGTTCTGGGGCGCCTGGTGGACGTGCTGGGCGAGCCCATTGACGGTAAAGGTCCCATCAAGAGCGATTACTATTACCCCATTCACCGCCCGGCACCGCCCCTGGCCGAGCAGTCCACCCGGGCCGAGCAGCTGGAAACCGGCCTGAAGGTGGTTGACCTGCTGGTCCCCTTCCTGAAGGGCGGCAAGATCGCCATGTTCGGTGGCGCCGGCGTGGGCAAGACGGTTATCGTTATGGAGCTCATCAACAACATCGCCAAGCAGCACGGTGGTATTTCCGTGTTTGCCGGCGTGGGCGAGCGCACCCGCGAGGGCAACGACCTCTACCGGGAGATGACCGAAGCGGGCGTTCTGGACAAAACCATCATGGTATTCGGCCAGATGAACGAACCGCCGGGATGCCGCCTGCGGGTGGGGCTGACGGGGCTGTGCATGGCTGAATATTTCCGGGATGAGGAAGGGGCCGACGTGCTCCTGTTCATCGATAACATCTTCCGCTTTACCCAGGCCGGTTCCGAGGTTTCCGCCCTGCTGGGACGGATGCCCTCGGCCGTGGGTTACCAGCCCACCCTGGCCACGGAGATGGGCCAGTTGCAGGAGCGGATCACATCCACCACCAAAGGTTCGGTCACTTCGGTGCAGGCCGTGTACGTGCCCGCCGACGACCTGACCGACCCGGCGCCGGCCACAACCTTCGCCCACCTGGACGCCACCGTGGTGCTGTCCCGTCAGATTGCCGAGCTGGGTATCTACCCGGCGGTGGACCCCCTGGATTCCACCTCCCGCATTCTCGACCCCAACGTGGTGGGCCAGGAGCACTACGAAGTGGCCCGGGGCGTACAGAAGGTACTGCAGCGCTACAAGGAGCTGCAGGATATCATCGCCATCCTGGGTATGGAAGAACTGTCCGACGAGGACAAACTGGTCGTGGCCCGGGCGCGGAAGCTGCAACGCTTCCTCTCCCAGCCCTTCCACGTGGCCGAGCAGTTTACCGGCCGGCCGGGCGTGTATGTGCCGCTTAAGGAAACCATCCGCGGCTTCAAGGAAATCCTGGAAGGCAAGCACGACGACCTGCCGGAAGAAGCGTTCTACATGGTGGGAACCATCGACGACGCGGTGGCCAAGGCGAAAAGCTTAGCAGAGGGAAGTGCATAAAATGGCGGAGAAAACCCAACGCCTGGAGATTGTCACTCCCGAGCGTAAAGTATACAGCGGCGATGTCCGCTTTGTGGTGGTGCCGGGCGTTGAGGGCGAGCTGGGCTTCCTGCCGGAGCACGCCCCCCTGGTCAGTGCCCTGAAAATCGGGGTAATGAAGGTGCAGGAGGAAAACAGGACCTTCAAGGTGGCCATCAGCGGGGGATTTGTGGAGGTGCGGAACAGCCGGGTTACCGTCCTGGCCCGCACCGCGGAACGGGACGAAGAGATCGACCGGGAGCGGGCTGAAGCAGCCAAGGCCCGGGCTGAACAGCGCCTGGCCGCCCGAACACCGGACATTGACGTGGTCAGGGCCGAACTGGCTCTAAAACGCGCCCTGGCCCGGTTGAAGGCCATATCATAAGAGAGGGGTAACTCGAGGTGGCAGATCAATCTGCCACCTCAGTTTGTAGACAAAATAATTCTGTGATGTGCCCTGGTTTTAGTCGTCGCTCCCGGTCGTATCGCTGGCCGGGCCAAAAGGCCCCGGCTCCGGTCTTCGGCGGGTACCGGCCACATTCACACCTCCTGTGTTCAGGTGGCCTCCGCGGACGTCCTGTCCGCGGCCCCGCCTCATCCCATCGCCGTGGCCTGGCCCGGCAGCGCTCACTCCAGGTCGCTCCTCCTTTAAAACCAGGGCACATAAAGAGTTTGCAACATTCTGAGGTGGCAATTAGATCTGCCACCTTAAATTTTTGCCGGCCTGTTGTGGTGCAGCGTTGTCCACCCAGTGCTCCGCAAGTCGCTCGCTCTGGACAACGCGGCACCGTGCCGTTGGTAGCGGTTTTACCGGATAATTTCGCCCCCTGTATGAACAGGAAACTTTTGGGCAACAATGGGTGATAAACGTACACTGAATTTCCAGGGCATGTCCGTCGCCTGCCGGGCATATAAATTTCAAAGGTGGACAGGGGAGGTGGAGCGGGTGCGCAGGCTGCTTGGCTTGATCTGCCTGGTAGTGTCCATTACCATGGGGTTGCCTGTGCTGGTGAGCTACCTGTCACCGGTGCAGATCCAGGAAAGGGAGACCCGGGTGCGCCTGTACCAGCACAGCACCGGGCAGGTTATAGAAATACCCCTGGAAGAATATGTAACCGGGGTGGTGGCTGCTGAAATGCCCGCGTCCTTTCCCATGGAAGCTTTAAAGGCCCAGGCAGTGGCGGCCCGCACCTACATCGTCCGCCGGCTGAACGCGGGCGGGGTGATAAACAACGACCACCCCGGAGCCGATGTTTGCGATGATCATGCCCACGGCCAGGCCTGGATTTCCCGGGAGGAAATGCGCCGGCGCTGGGGTACCCTCCGCTATTATGAATACTATTACAAGATTAAAAAGGCGGTGGATGAAACCCGGGGTATGGTGCTCACCTACCAGGGCCAGCTTATTGAACCGGCCTACCATTCTTCCTGTGGCGGCCGGGGAACGGAAAGCGCCTCCGCAGTGTGGGCGGCGGATCTGCCCTACCTGGTTGGGGTACCCTGCCCCTACGATGCCGATCCGGAGCCCGTGCGCACGGTTATTCTGCCCCTGGAGCAGGTTGACCGGGCCCTGGGCGTGCATATAGAAGCGGTGCCGGTGACGGCCAGCGGAACAGGTAACCCTCTGGAGGTGGTGGAACGGACACCGGCCGGACGTCCCAGAATTGTGCGCATTGGGGGAAAGGAGCTGGCGGCCACGCTGGTAAGGGATCGCCTGGGCCTGCGCTCCACCGATTTCACCATGTCTATGAAGGGCGGTCAGATCCAGATAACCACCCGGGGATACGGCCATGCCGTGGGCATGTGCCAGTACGGGGCTAAAGGCCTGGCCCAGCACGGTTATACATTTGATCGCATTTTAAAGCATTATTACACCGGCGTGGAAATAACCCGTATAAATTAAACGCTAAATGGCCACAATACTTCTGAAAGCTGGAATGAGCTTTTTCAGGAGTGATAAAAATGTGGCCGTTTGGTAAACGTTTGTCCGAACAGGACCCGGTGAAAAAATTCCGTCACTGGCTGCGCCGCTGGCTCCTGGGCAGCCGGCTGCATTATGCCGTAATAAGCACGGTGGTAATCGCCCTGGTTATGGTTTTGCTCTGGGCCATAATCAGCTCCTGGCAGCCGGCCAGCTCCATTCCCGTACCCGCTCCGGACAGGGACCGGGGGGTGCAGGTGCTCCATTCTTCATCCCTTGATGCAGCTCAACCAGCTGACGAAAAAGCACCGGGCGGGAATAGCGGCCGCCTGATCATTTACCCGCCGGTGGACGGCCCGATCGTTCAGGCCTACGGGAGAGGCTATTCCGAAATATACGGCGACTTCAGGTTCAACCGGACGGTGGCCTTCGATGCCGGGGCCGGGGCACTGGTTAAGGCGGCCGCTGCCGGAACGGTCAGGGCGGTGCAGTCCGGGGCGTCTTTGGGGAAGGCGGGTGAAAACGGCAGGATCTTACCGGACAGGCCGGTCCCTGTGAGTTATACGGTTGTCATCGACCACGGCAACGGCTGGCAGACAATCTATAAAGGACTGGGCGAGGTGCAGGTAAAGGCCGGGCAGCACCTGAGTGCCCGGGCCCCCCTGGGCACCCTGCCCCCTTCGGCGGGGAAGCTGGAATTCGGGCTCTTGAAGGATGGGGCTGCCCGGGACCCGGAAAGGTACCTGGTGGAAAACATTCACTGGTAAATTCATACTATACGGTCCGTTTATAACCGGTCAAGACAGTGCCGGCTCCCCGGGTTTGGGCGCCCGTCGTGGTTTTTGGCAATTTACCTCCTCCCGGCGCATATAAATATTATCAGGTACCAAGCCGGGGAGGTAGGGCAATGCAGGAATACATCCAGAAAAGGGTGCTGGAGATTTGCGCCTATATCCTGGAAACCAGGGCTACAGTACGTCAGGCGGCGCAGGTGTTCCAGGTGAGCAAGAGCACGGTACATAAGGATATGACCGAGAGACTGCCCTCGCTGAATAAGAAGCTGGCCCAACAGGTCAGGGCCGTTCTGGAGCAGAACAAGGCCGAGCGGCATTTAAGGGGTGGCGAGGCAACGCGGAAAAAATATAAGGAATCATAGAAATTTATGGGCCGGGCTAAAGGATTTTGGCTTAAAATGTAGAAAACTACCAGTTGTGCCTGCCTCATAGTTAAGCCCGCCCGGGGTATGACCGGGGGACAGGTTGGCAGGTTAATCTAAAAGTGGTTGCAGAAAGAGAGGAGACCACCCCGTGCTCGGCATAAGCAATGATATGGGCATAGATCTGGGAACAGCTAATGTGCTGGTCTACGTTAAGGGAAAGGGCATTGTCCTGCGGGAACCTTCAGTGGTGGCTATAAACAGGGATAACAACCGGGTTATCGCGGTGGGTTCCGAGGCCAGGCGCATGCTGGGCCGCACCCCCGGCAACATTGTGGCCATAAGACCTTTACGGGACGGCGTCATTGCTGACTACGACGTGACGGAGAAGATGCTGCGCTATTTCATCAGCCGGGCCGGCGGGAAGAAAGGTCCTTTCCGCCCCCGGGTGATGGTCTGCATTCCTTCGGGCGTAACCAGTGTGGAAGAGCGGGCCGTGCGCCAGGCGGCCATTCAGGCCGGTGCCCGGCAGGCTTTCGTTATTGAGGAGCCGCTGGCGGCCGCTCTGGGAGCGGGACTGGATATCTCCCAGCCATCCGGTACCATGGTGGTGGATATTGGCGGCGGTACCACCGATGTGGCCGTACTCTCCCTGGGCGGGGTGGTCTGCAGCCGGTCCCTGCGGCTGGGCGGGGACAAGTTTGATGAGGCCATCGTGCGCTATGTGCGGCGGGTGTTCAACCTGGCCATAGGGGAGCGCAGCGGGGAAGAGATAAAGATCAACATCGGCAGCGCCGAACCGGACAGCGCCCCCCGGCGGGAAATGGAAGTTCGCGGGCGGGATCTCGTGTCCGGATTGCCCCGGTCGGTGGTTATTTCCACCCACCAGGTTTTCGAGGCCATCGCGGAGAGCCTGGAGGCGGTGGTGCGGGCGGTAAAGGAAGTGCTGGAGCACACGCCGCCGGAGCTGGCCGCGGATATAATGGACAAGGGTATGGTCTTAACGGGTGGCGGTGCCCTTTTGCACGGCATCGACATCCTGCTGAGCCGGGAAACGGGCGTCCCGGTGCATATTGCCGAAGACCCCCTCTCCTGCGTGGCCCTGGGAACGGGCCGGGCACTCTCCATGCTGGGCGTTCTCAACACCAGCTCCCAGAATAAAAAGCGGCCGGTGAAAAAGACCGGTTAATGACCGGGGCCGGCCCCCGGTTTGACAGGTTCTGGTGGTGATCGTAAAATATCATAAAAAATAAGCGGCTGCCGGAAGGGGGGATCGCCGTGAGCCTGCTCGTACCTCCGGCGGGGAAGATAATCCTTACTTACGACGATTACCTGCAGTTACCCGACGACGGGAAACGTTACGAGATCCTGGAAGGGGTGCTGCATGTGACGCCCTCGCCCACCACCCGCCACCAGCGGGTTTCCCGTAACCTGCATTTCATTTTACATGCCCATGTTACGGAAAATAACCTGGGAGAGGTTTTTTACGCCCCGCTGGACGTGGTCCTCAGTAATATCAGCGTCACCCAGCCCGATCTCCTTTACGTTTCCCGGGAAAGGCAGAGTGTGATCACGGAAAAAAATATAGCCGGCGCCCCCGATCTGGTAGTGGAGATTCTCTCCCCATCCACATCAAGCGTTGATCAGGTTACCAAGGCCCAGGTTTACGCGCGCTACGGCGTACCCTACTACTGGGTGGTGGACCCGGAGGGAAAGACCCTGGACGAATTTCGCCTGGAGCGGGGTATCTACCTGCCGGTGCGCCGCTGGGAGCAAAACGCTCAATTTACCCCCGAGCTGTTTCCCGGCCTAGTGGTGGAACTGGAAAGGGTCTGGGCGTGAAGAGGCCGTCATTTTCTGCGGAAAATGACGGCCTATGGTTTAAAAATCTCCTGCAATAATTCAGACGCCCTTACTATTTTTATTCCAGCATACTCTCCTAACTGTAAGAGATGCTTGTCACCGGTGACAATGTAACTGGCCCTTCCGGCTATAGCGCATTCGAGAACCATGTTATCGTCCGAATCCGCTGTAATTATATCCACCTTTTGTACCGGCCGGACAAAGACAATTACCGGCAATAACCTACCGATGAACCCGTCAATTTCCTCATCCTTGAAACCAAACTTGGGATATTGGGTTACACGGTAAAACTCGCTTAAAATCTGCGCGGAAAGGCAGAGCTCCAATTTTGACTCTAACACCATCTCGACAACGGCGGCCTCTGCACCCTTCCAGCCCAGGGCTGAAATGAGGACATTGGTATCCGCCGTTATCCTCATTCTGTGACGCCTCGCGCCCATTTGATGGCCGCCTCGACATCATCAGGGGTTATACCTTCCCTTTTAAACCTTTCCCTGATCGGTCTGGCAAAATCATCGAAATCATTGGGCGGCACCATTTTCTTTATTTCCACGCGGGAACCCTTCTTCTCAAAAAGAATGTAGTCCCCTTTTTTGATGTTCAGGAATTTCCTCAACTCCAGGGGAAGGGTTACCTGTCCTTTTGTGGTTATCCGGGCGATGTAAAGTTCGCTCATAATAATCATCCCCTTGGTATTACATTCTTACTTGCAGGATATCATGACCTTTCTTATCAGTCAAGAACCATGTGTAAAAAATTTTTTTGCTCCCAACCCTTCCCGGTGAAACTTTTTACCCCTAAAAAACGTCTTAAAACTTGAGTTTTTATCCATAGCGGCAGGAAAGTCCAATTTTTGTGTCGAATTTTCATTTCAGTCAGTAACAGGAAATAAGCCCTGTTCTTTTTAAGGAGACCGGATTATGCGTAAATGGTTTCAGCGCTACCGTTTGCCGGCGGTTTTGCTTTTTCTGGCAGCGGGAATTGGTTTGCTTTTTGCCTGCGCCCTGCCGGGCCTGCAGAACGGCCGGACCCATGCCGGGGTGTCCGGCACCGCTCCGGGCGGCGAGGATGAGCAGGCCGCCGGAATCACTCTTAAGGGGCAGGAGCTTTATACACTGCACCTTTCCCGCCAGCCGCGGCCGGCGGAGCTGGAGCAGTTGCGCCGGCTGGCCGGGGTAGGCGAATTCACGGGCGGGGATGTCCTGGTCGTACGCTGTTCCAGAGATAGAGTGGAGGAGTTGGCCCGACTGCCGTTTGTGGGTGATGTGAAGCCCCGCCTGCAGGAGGAAAAGCTGAAAACCCTGGAAGGAGCCGGCATCATCCCTGCGTCGAAGGGCACGGCGGGGACCGCCCGCGATGCGGTGGTAACCTCCGGACCCGGCCCGGCCCGGGACGACGCCGTAATTACAGTTAACCTGGTAACCCTGTTACCCCGGGATAAAGAGGACCTGGCCGCTCTGGTGAGGGCTCGCGGGGGAGAGGTGCTGCGGGGACTGGACGAGGAGGGGAACGTGTTGCGGGCGCGCCTGCCCCGAAAGGAACTGCCTGAGCTGGCCTCCTCGCCCCTGGTGCTGCGCATCGAGCCCTATGTCGAACCGCGTTTCCTGAACGACCGGGCGGCAGCCATAACGGGCGCGGCGCCCCTGCAGGTTCCCGGGTTTGTGGTACCCGGCGGCCTGAACGGGGCCGGCCAGGTGGTGGCCCTGGCCGACAGCGGTCTGGGTGACGGTAACCTGGACAACCTCCACCCCGACCTGAAGGACATCCCGGGACAGAAACCAAAGGTGATCATGCTTAAATCCTGGTCCGGGCGTGACCGGGCCGATGACCCGGTGGGGCACGGCACCCACATGGCGGCCACCATAGCCGGGACCGGTGCCGCTTCCGGCGGGAAGTTTGCCGGGCTGGCCCCGGGGGCCAGCCTTTATTTTGAGGCCATCCTCAATAAGGAAGGGAAGGTGGATCCCCCGGCGGATCTGGCGAACCTGTTCCGCCCGGCCTATGCCGCGGCCGCCCGCATTCATGTGGACGGCTGGGGCGTTCCCGTGAACGCTTACCTGAGCAGTGCCGCCCGGACCGATGCCTTTGTGCGGCAGAACCCGGATTTCCTGATCATTTACGGTGCGGGCAACTCCGGCCCGGGGGCGGGAACCATCACCGCCGAAGCCAACAGCAAGAACGCCCTGGTAGTGGGGGCCAGCGAAAACGTGCGGCCCTCCTTCGGCCCCGCCAGCGACGACGCGGGGGAAGTGGCTTCCTTCTCCAGCCGGGGGCCGGCCGGGGACGGGCGCATCCGTCCCGACCTGGTGGCGCCGGGGACAGGGATCGTTTCGGCCCGTTCCCCCCTGGTGAAGGGGAATTTCCCCTCCAACCAGCAGTACACCCGCCTGCAGGGAACCAGCATGGCGGCGGCCGTCACCGGCGGGGCGGCCGCCCTCCTGCGGCAGTATTTCCAGCAGGCGGGCCATAAGGACCCGTCGGCGGCCCTGCTCAAGGCGGCCCTGATCAACGGGGCTGCCCCCGTGGAAGGGGAGGGAGGGGGCTTCGGCCGCCTGGACCTGGCCGCCACGGTGCTGGGGCTGGCGGAAAAGACCTTCCTTTACGCCGATGAAGCCACCCCCCTGGCCGGCGGGGAAAGCAGGGTCTACCGCTTTACCGTGAAAGATTCTTCACGTTCCTTCAAGGCCACCCTGGCCTGGACCGACCCGCCCGCCGAGCCGGGAGCGGACAGGGCGCTGGTCAACGACCTGGATCTGGTGGTGGTCGGCCCGGACGGCAGGGAATACCCGGGCAACGATGATGGCAGCGGCAGGCGGGACGACCGCAATAACGTGGAGCGGGTGGTGATATCCAGCCCGGCTCCGGGTACCTATACGGTTATCGTGCGGGGCACGGATGTGCGCCGGGGTGCGGAACCCGGTGCGCCTCCCGGCCAGGATTTCGCCCTGGTTTACGGTCAGCCTCTGGAGAAGAAGATTACTGCCGCCGTGGACGGGAGCGGGCAGCTCGTTCGTTTCACTGACGGCGGTACGGCCCCCTTCCCCCGGGAAGCACGTGCTGCCCTGGGCAGCAGGCTGCAGGACTGGTCCCCGGATTCTGTCCTGCCCGGCGCGGAAGCTTACCTGGGTGACGGGAACCGCATCCTTTATGTGGCCGGCAGCATCTGGCGTGATAATGCCGTGGAACTGCTGCCCCTGGCAGCGGGTACCCTGCTCCTGGAAGCCGGCTCCCGACCGGGGGAAGGGGGCTTTTACCTGAACCGGCAGGCGGAAACCCCCCTGTGGGTCAACGACCTCCCGGCGGGTGATCTGGACATTCCTCCCGGCGTGCAGGTGAGGGCTTCCATAAACCCTTCCACCCAGACGGCCTGGCGGGTCTGGATAAGGTTCAGGGAAGTGGAAGGAATAATTGACCGGGTGGATGGAGAACGCGGTCAGGTTAACCTGCTGGGGCGGGAAAAACCTTACCCGCTGGCCGCTGGCGCCGGGTGTACTTTTGAAGATAACCTGGTGGACGCCAGCCCCGAGGACCTGCCCTACGGGTACCCGGTGGCCGGTGACCTGGCGCAACTGGCCCCGGGGATGAAAGTAAGGCTGATGCTTTCCCCGGGCCAGGACGAAGTGGTCTACCTGGCGGTACAGCGCACCCTGGCTGCGGGTACGGTGGAGGAAGCGGGACCATCCGGGAGCTGGCTGAAGCTGCGGGGGGCGGGGCGCTACAGCCTCCTGCCCGGCCTGCCGGTGACCCTGGACGGTGAACCCGCTTCCCCCGGCGACCTGGCCCCGGGAGACCATGTGTGTCTACTTCTGGCCGGGGACCAGGCCATAGCCGTTGACGCCCACCGGCAGGTGGTCTACGGCCAGGTGATCTTTTATAAAGAAAACAGCCGGTCCCTGCTCCTGCTGGATGGCCGGAATAAAATGCGCTCCGTAACCGTTACCCCCGGCACGGCTTTTTTCCGGTGGGGCCGGCCCGGCGATCCTTCTTCCCTTTTGCCCGGGGAATGGGTGCGGGTGCTCCTTTCCGGCGGGTCACAGCGTGCCGCGCGGATAGATGTGGCCGGGGTACTGGCCGAAGGCCGGGCCCGGCTGGAAGAAATAGAACCGGTCCGGGGAACGGTTCTTTTCTCCGGGGGGCAGGAGGGGCTACTTTCTCCCCGCGCCCTGATCACCAAAAACGGCTATCCCGTGGATGCCGGGGATCTGCTGCCCGGGGAGGAAGCGGAATTTACTGTTCTTACACCTCTGCAGGGAGGGACAGGGGTGGTGGCGGCCATTAAGGCCCGCTCCCGCGATGGAGTGCCGGCTCCCTCCCTGCAGGCCGCCTGCCGGCCGGCAGGTGATGGTTTTATAGTAAAAGGCAAAACCTCGGCCACAAAGATTTATCTATATACGCAGGAGGGTGATCGCCTGCCGGTAACGCCCGCCCGGGGCTACTTTGAAATCAATCTGCCCCGGAATACCGGCGATACCCTGCAGCTGGTGGCGGTTGACACGCGAAGCGGGGGTGTAACGGGAGAATACCTGACCGTACCCCTGGAGGCCCTGTTCAGCGACCTTTCCGGCCATTGGGCCGGGAAGGAAATCGGGGAACTGGCCCGTCTGGGCCTGGTAAGTGGCTATCCGGGCGGGAAGTTTCTGCCTGAAAAATCGGTTACCCGGGCCGAGTTTACCGCCATGCTGGTGCGGGTGCTGGGATGGGACGGCGGCGGCGACAGGGGGCCGGCGGTTCCGGCCTCCGGGGGTGACGTTCCCGGAAAAAGCCCGGATTCCGGCGCCCGGGAGGGGTCCGGGGTTTCCATACCCTCCGACCTGCCGTCCTGGGCTGAAAAAGGAATCCGGGAAGCCATCCTCCGGGGCATCGTTTCCGGGTACCCGGATGGAACCTTTAAACCGGACCGGCCGCTCAGCCGGGCGGAAGCGGCGGCCATCATGGCCCGGGTGCTGCAGGTGACCGGCCTGGCCAGAGGAACTGAAGGGAGCGGCTCCCCTGCCGGTCCAATGGCGGATGCCGCCGGGGGAGCGGAGGGAAGTCCATCTCCTCCTTACCGGGACTGGCATGCCGTGCCGGACTGGGCGTGCACCTCCGTTGCTCTGGTGACGGAAACGCGGCTGATGTCCGGTTATCCCGGCGGTGATTTCGGCCCCGCCCGGCCCCTAACCCGCGCTCAGGCGGCGGTTATTGCCTGGCGTTTGCGGGCGTTGATTACTGCCTCTGACTGAGGCTTTTCTTTTTTTTGTTCTAATGTTAAAATTCGTAAAAGGGAAAGTTTGCTCAAAAGGAGTGTACCATGGACGCAATGGCACAAACGCCGGGTTAAAAGGGGTGATAAGAATGGAAGGCTTAACCATCTTGACGGACCGCCGTTACACCTATGAGGATTACCTGAAGCTGGATGATGGCCGTGATTACGAAGTTGTCGGAGGGAAACTGGTTATGGTACCCAGGCCTGGACCGCGTCACCAGAAAATTGTCTCCCGCCTGGTTACTGTGCTGGAGGGTTACTTGCGGCAAAATCGTGCAGGGGAACTGTATTTGGACGTTGATGTGCTTTTCGGTGACCAGGTGGTGTCCCCCGACCTGGTGATTATTTTAAAAGACCGGCTTTCCATTGTCCAGGAAACCAATATCAGCGGCGCCCCGGACCTGGTGGTGGAAGTTCTATCGCCCTCCACGGCCAAATACGACCGTAAGGAAAAAAGCCAGCTTTATTACGCCGGCGGGGTGCAGGAATACTGGCTGGTGGACCCGTCCCTGCAGCTTGTGGAAGTGTTTGTGCGGGGGGAGAAGGATTGGAACCGCAGCGGGATTTACGACGAAGGGGAGACGCTGGTTTCCCCCCTGCTGCCCGGGCTGGAAATTGAGCTGAAAGATATTTTCATGGAATAATACTCGCAAGCCGGGGGTTAAAGATTAGATGCCCACAGTTTCAAAACCGTACTGCTTGAAATGCCGGTCAAACGTAAAAGCCAGATTGATGCCGTATCTGTACATCACTGCAAAACTGGTTGCATCAGTAAAAGAAAAATCTTTATCCCGGTATTTTTTAATTATTTCCCTGGCTGTCTGTTCGTCCTCCGGGGACACACGCACAACGTTCCAGTCAAAAGTCAGGAGCCATTGTCTGGCCAGATCATGGCCCAACCGTGTTAGCAACAAAGTATGAGATTCGGCTATCAGAAAATTGGTCATCAAAAGAGAGGCCTTTTGGGCTACCAGATCCTGCAGGACGTAACGGCAGTTTCATGCCATTGGTCGCGGCTGTTAAGCAGGGCCAGCACAGCACTGGAATCTACCAGCAGGGTCATTCTTTCATTTTCCTTTCTTTGGCCTCTGTCAGGTATTGGTCATGTTTTTCGGCCAGGTCTACCGGTCCCGTACCCTTACCAATCAGTTTAAAAATGGCATCCCTGGCAGATGCCTGTTTGAACGGTGTAAACTTGCGCATGATAATTTCGTTACCGTTGATATAAACGGCCAGGTGATCACCTTCCTTTATACCTATTAATTTTCTGGCCCGTACTGGAATTGTCATCTGTCCCTTTGAAGTTACTTTAACCACTTCAAAATGTTCGGACATGGACACACTCCTTTCATGGTAAGATTTCCTTACGTATATTTTAAACTTCTCCAGCTTTGAAAGTCAACAAAAAACCGGGCTCAACATTAAGCTGAACCCGGTTTAAAATTCAATGACTACTCCTGCAGCCATACCACCACTACCTGCTGGCCGGCTTCCCGGTCCCACGCGGCCAGCTGCTGCTCCAGGGATTTGATCTGCTGCTCCAGGGCCTCCGCCTCGGCCTTATCGGTGGTCTGGTTGTGCCTGGCGATCAGGGCCCGGTAGCGGTCCAGGGTGGAGGCGAACTGCTGGGATATATCCTGGCTCTGCTGCTGCCGGTCCAGCACCCGGCCAAGGCCGGTGGCCGTGGCGGTGAAGTGGGTGGCCCGCTCCACCGGAATCACAAAGCGCAGGATCTCCACCGTCTTTCCTTCTACCTGTTGCCGGCCGAAGCTCTGGTAGCTGGCGCCTCCCGCCGCGGCCAGCAGGGCGTTTTTAGCCGCCGCCAGGTCGGAAACCTCCACCTTGAGCAGGGTGCTTTCTATGGTGCGGGACTGGTTCAGGAACACCCGCGGCACGATGTCAGCCCTGCTTTCTACCCTGCTGCCTTCAGGCTGCCCGGTGTTTGCCGCCACAGCCATGTCCTCCCGGCTGCCGTCCTTCCGGGGCTGGCCGGTCCGGTCCTCCCGTCCCTCTTCAGCGGCGGCCGGGTCCGGTGAAGGTGGCTCACCGGTGCCGCTGCTTTCCACGTTTTCCTGCCCGTTATCTCCACCGGGGGCGGCGGGCTGGCCATTATCTTCGCCGGGAGTGCGTTCTTCCGGGAGCTGGCTCCCGGCACCCGCCGGTGCCCGGGCGACCGTTTCCTTCCTGTTTTCCGCTGCTGTGCTGCTGTTGTCCCGGTCCTGTTCACCCTGCCCGGAGTTATCCACCACCATGGCCGGGCCTTTCGTCTCCTCCGGCGGCCACCAGTAGCGGGCGGCAAAGCTGGCCGAGCCCGCCAGCAGTATGACCACGGCGGCGGCTGCCGCCAGTCCCCTGCGCCAGGTGACGGTCAGCTTCCGCCACCAGGTGCCGGGGGCCCGTTTCCCCGTTCCGTCACCGTCCGCCCGGGTGGCGTCCGGCCCGCCGGCGGCGGCCGTTTCTGCCGTTCCGGGCACGGGCAGCCCGCCTGCCCCCGTTTCAGCCGTAGACTCCCTCAGCCGGGTTATTATCCCGGTGCTGAACCCCTCCGGCGGGGCCGCCTCAGCGGCAAGCCCTTTCAACGCTGAAGTTATGGCCCGCCACCCCGCCAGTTCCCCGGCGCAGGCGGAGCACTCCCGCAGGTGCTCCTGCAGCCGGCGGGCTTCCTCTTCCGTCGCCACCCCGTCCAGCCAGGGGTACAATAATTGTCTTGCTTCCCGGCAATTCACGATGTTCACCTTCTTGCCGCTCGTATGTCCGGCCGGAGGGCACTCACCTGGCCCGGCCCGCGCCGGCTCCTTCTTTCAAAGCCACCACCCGCCCCGGCCTGCTTTTCCCCGCCGGCAGGGTCACGCCCGCTTCCGCCGCCAGGGCGGTCACCTTTTTTCTCAAAGCATCCCGCGCCCGGTTCAGCCGGGATTTTACCGTGCCCAGGGAAAGATCAAGCATCCGGGCAATTTCATCGTAGCTGTAACCTTCCACTTCACGCAGGATGAGCACGGCCCGCTGTTCGCCTGGCAGCTCCTTCAAGGCTCTGCCCACCAGGCTCCGGAATTCCTTTTCCTCCAGTTCCTCCTCCGGGTCGCCGGCAGCGGCCGCCACCTCCCGCGTAACTTCCCCGTCAGAGGTATGTACCGGTTCGTCCAGTGAAATTAGGGTCACATTACCGCGCCGCCGTTTGATATTCAGCCACAGGTTGACGGTAATGCGGTGTAGCCAGGTGCCGAAATCCGCCTCAAAACGGAAGCCGTCCAATGAGCGGAATGCCCGGATAAAAACCTCCTGGGCCAGATCCTGGGCATCGGCATGGTTGCCGGTTAACTGGTAGCTCAGGCTGTATACCCTTTGCTGGTACATCTGCACCAGCTGCTCAAAAGCTACCAGATCCTGTTCCTGGGAACGCTGTATCAGGTGTTTGACGGCATCCAATGGGAAGCCACTCCTGCCAGATGCCCCAAACCTCGTCTTACCTGTTAGACACCTTTTTGCGGACAAAAGTTCCAACCGGCAAAGGGTTGGGGCAAAAAATTTGTACATATTAAATACGCACTGGCACGCACAATTTTGGAGGTAATCCCCCCATCATTTACTCTCCGAATTTCGTGCAGGAAAATTACCTCCAAACAGGGCCTCATACGCTCCATTTCTTACATAAATACATAATACCATGTTCCGCCTGCTGGAGCAATTAGTTAACTATGGAAACTAAAATGTAACCTGAACATGATCGAGGTCACAAATAAAGGCAGAAGCGACGATGCCTTAACTTTTTAACCTGTGTATCATCCGCGTGTATCCACAAAATTGTCCGGATTAAGCTGGAGGAAAATCATAGAAAACATCGAAATTGCTTTTTTCAGCAACTATTATGGGGGAAGGAGATGAATGTGTTGAAGTTTCGCAAGGCCATGGCCACCATGGTGACCGCCGTGCTGCTGGCGGCTGCGGTAGCAGGACCGGCGTTCGCGAGCCCTCTGCCCTTTCTACCCGGTGCTAAGGGCGGGAAGAATGCGGTACCGGCACCCTATGTGCCGGGTGAGATAATCGTCAAGTTCAAGCCGGAGGTTAAGACGGCAGAAGCCAAAAGCCGGCTGTTTACCACCCACAGGGGGCTGGGCCTGGCAGAAAAGAAGGCCCTGCCGGATGGCGCTTCGCTTTTTAAAACGGATGAGGACGTGGAAAAGGCAATAGAAGCACTGAAAAAAGACCCCCGGGTGGAATATGCACAGCCGAACTATATCTACCGTCCCTGTGCAATCAACGTAAATGACCCTCTCTACGGGCAGCAGTGGGGTCTCAGTGGGCAATACGGAACAAAGGCTCCCGAAGCGTGGAATTATGCAACAGGAGAGGGCATCATTGTGGCCGTCATTGACACCGGGGTGGATTATAAACATCCTGATTTAAAGGATAACATCTGGCGCAATACCGGGGAAGTTGCCTGTAATGGTAAGGACGACGACGGTAACGGTTATATAGACGATACGGTTGGATATGATTTCATCGGCAGTGACTTTCTCAATTCCCGGCCGGATAACGATCCCATGGACGAACTGGGCCACGGCACCCATGTGGCCGGGATCATCGCCGCCGTTGCCGGCAATGGAAAGGGTGTTGTTGGAGTAGCTCCGGGTGTAAAGATTATGGCCCTCAAGGCGGCGGATCGCAACGGCGTTTTCACCACGGAGGCCATTGTGGCGGCTATCGATTATGCCGCAAAAAATGGGGCCAGGGTGGTAAATATGAGCTTTGAGACTCTTGAATTTGACCTGCTCATGTACAATGCCATCAAAGATCACCCGGGCATACTTTTTGTTGCTGCTGCCGGAAACGAAGGACAGGATAACGATACCAGCCCGTATTATCCCGCCGGCTTCTGTATGGATAATGTGATAGACGGCGTTACATATCCGGCCCTGCCCAACATCACCGGCGTGGCGGCGCTGGCAGATCCGGCCGGTCCCAATGGGGGGGCCTTGCTAGCTTCTCGAACTACGGCTTGAAGTCCGTTGCTTTAGCCGCCCCGGGGGAAGGCATTTTAAGCACCGTGCCCACCTTTGGTGACGCCGGAGTGGCCCTGGCGGTTTACGACGAAGTCTATGGAGACAGGGTGATGTTGTGGGGCTTCGGCGCGGAGGCACTGAGTACAGCCGGTGCGGTTTATGACAGTGTGGTGCGGGCTGTATACAACTTCCTGGGCATAACCCCTGAAGAAACAATGGACAGGCCCCTGCTGGTGGTGGATGACGACCAGTCGGGTAAACAAATAGATACGCCATACGGACCTTTAAATCTGCCCGATGTAAGCAACTTATATCTTAACGTTCTCTCCACGGCAGGCTACGTTTACACAACCTGCCGGGTAGCTTACGGTGGAGATTGTCCTCCGGTGGATGCGGCGGCCTATGCGGGCGTGCTCTGGTTCACCGGCCAGGCGCCGGGGAGCGCCTGGCACTGGGAAGATGGTCCGGGGTTGGTTGTTGACAGCCCGAACCTGACGGTGAACGACCAGGTCTACCTGGCTGGCTACCTGGAAAACGGGGGCAGGCTTTTCTTAAGCGGGTGGGCTGCAGCTGCCGGTGCCGGGGATTTTGTGAATAATTATCTTCATGCTCAAATGACCGGTCAATCGTACAATTTGCTGGCCGCCGAGGGCCTGGCGGAACCGTACGAGGGGGTTTTTTATGACTTTGCTCTTCCCGCATATTTCTCCCTTTTCCTGGTGGATTCACCTGAAGCGAAAATTGCCTTGCGCCCGCAGCCTTACGCTTCCTGGGACGGCACCTCCATGGCCGCGCCCTTTGTTTCCGGTGGGGCGGCGCTGGCCCTGTCCCTGCGCAATAACCTCGGCCCTGCCGGGCTGATAAAAATATTGAAGGATAATGTAACTACATTGAGTTCCCTGAACGGACTGGTATCCTCCGGCGGCACGCTGAACCTGGAGAAGGTCCTCGCCCACGTTAACACCCTGCCTTCGTCCACTGGTGGCAGTGGTGGCGGAGGAGGCGGCGTTGGTGGCGGCGGCGGTGCTCCGGCCCCGCAGCCGAAGGTCGAACCTGCTCCGGGAACCGCGGAACTGAAAGCCACGGGTGAAGCCCAAAAGGCGGAAGTTTTAAACGGCCTGGTGTCCATCGACATTCCCGCCGGTGCACTGCCCAAAGATGCCAGCCTCACCGTTACGGTGGCCGCGGAAACTCCGGCCGGTGCCCCTGCTGGAGCTATGGCGGCAAGCCCGGTGCTGAGCTTCCAGACTTCCGCGCCCCTGGCCAGACCGGTGAAGGTCGGCATCAAATACGATGCATCCAGGCTGGGAAGCCTGGACTCGCGGACGCTTCAGGTTTTCCGGCAGAACGACGACGGAACCTGGGCGGCGGTGGGCGGCAGGCTTAACCGGGAGAAGGGCACCGTGGTGGAGGAACTGGCCCACTTCTCCAGCTATGCCCTCTTTGCTCTCAAAAGGACCTTTAAAGACGCTGGCGCCCACTGGGCACAGAAGGACATCGAGCTTATGGCCGGCCGGGGGATCATTGGCGGCTATGAGGACGGCACTTTCCGGCCCGGGAAACCGGTAACCCGGGCCGAGCTGGCCGCGCTGCTGGTGAAACTCCTGGACCTCTCCGAAGTGCGGCCGGAATCTCCCACCTTTGCCGACGTTGAACCGTCCGCCTGGTACTACGGGGCGGTGGAAGCGGCGGCCCGGGCCGGGCTGCTTGCGGGTGACGGGCGCAACTTCCGGCCGGACGCCACCCTCACCCGGCAGGAAATGGCCGCCGTAGTGGTGCGCCTGTCCGGGTTGTCCGGCAGTGCTCCTGCGGCAAACTTTGCCGATGAGAATGAAATAGCCCCCTGGGCGCGGCAGGCAGTGGCCGCCGCTTACGCCCGCGGCCTGATGCGGGGCATGGATGACCGGCTGTTTGCACCCGGGTCCATGGTGACCAGAGCGCAGTGTGCAACGCTTCTGGCCCGCCTGGGCGACCGGCTGGGACTCTTCGAGGAAGCCGTCACCCTGGAAGGCAGGCTCGTGATGAGCACCGTCGAGCGGCCGCACTACGAGCTGCTCGTAGGAGACAGGAACTACGTGTTGATCGCAGACCGTTCGGATCAGGCCCTCTCCCTGTGGCTCGATGCCCACCTGGGCCGGAATATACGGGTGAAGGGTTACCTCGTCCCGGGACCCAACATCTACATGCGCGGTCCGGTCCTGCGGGTGATCGATGCCGGATCAACCAATCTGTAAGGAAAAGGGGCGGGTTTTCCGCCCCCAAAAATTTCTATATTACTGTGTTCCGGTGGTTGTGGCAGGTGTTCTCTCATGATAAGATTAAATTATGACAGGTGCGGGCAACTTTAATTTCATGGAGGCACCCACCCCCCTTGAAAGGATGTGTTGCCTTTGAGTACGGTGGCTAAAAAGCTCAGCGCGCTGGAAAAGGCCATGATGGAGCTGGCCTACGAGTCAAGGCTGACGGAGATCAAGTTGAAGCAGTTGGCCGAGGGCATGGAAGAATTTAAAGCGGAGATGAAGGCCTTCAAGGACGAGATGAAGGACTTCAAAGACGAGATGAAAGCCTTCAAAGACGAGATGAAAGTTTTCAAGGATGAGATGAAGGACTTCAAGGACGAAATGAACAAAAAATGGGGGGAACTGGCCCGTAAAATGGGTACCCTCATCGAAGATATTTTTGTGCCTTCTATAGACCTGGCTATAGAGAAATACTTCCATGTGGTCGTAAAAGACGTGATGCCCCGCCGGAAGATACGCCGGGATGGCCGGACCTTTGAGGTAGATATCCTGGCCCTGGCCGGGGACCTGGCCTTTGTGGTGGAGGTGAAGGCTTCGCCCAACCGGGTGGAGTACGTATACGACTTTGTCGAAAAGCTGGCTGAACTGCCCGAATTCATCCCGGAGATAAAAAGCCGCCGGGTGGTGCCCATTTACGCCGCCCTGGACATGGCTGGAAACACGGTGGACCTGCTTACCAAAAACGGCATATACGCCATGGTGGTACGGGGGGACATTCTGGAGATAGTTAACTTCGATATGCTAAGGCCGGTGCAGTAGGAAAAGGCCGCCCGGGAACAGGATAAATGATTAATCAGCGCGCTGGCATCATCGAAAAGGCAGCCGGGCAGCTAAATTTCCACGCCATGCCGGCGGATGTTTTCCCTCAGTTCCGGCCCGGCCGCTTCCATCAACACCAGGTCCACGGAAAAAGGTTCCGCTGCCGCCAGAACATCGGCATAGAGCCGCCAGAAATCCGCCTCCCGGGGCAGGCCCGCCACAGCCAGGTCGATGTCCGAATGCTCGTCAAACCGGCCGCCTCCGGCCAGGGAACCGAAAAGCCAGACCCGGCAGCCGCCATGCCGGCGGACTACACCGGCGGCCCGTTTGGCGGCGGCTAGGGCCGCTTTTTTCCTTTCTGCCAATTCCCGCTCGCACTGCCTGCGAAGTTTAAAAAGACAAGATCGCAACTCGGCTGCATCGTGTTCGCTGTAAACGGGCATGGAAACCACCACGCTTTAATCCATGTCAGTCGCTTCATTATTTATCAGGTCAAGAAAAAAGCCCGGGGATTACAGCACCAGCCCTTCAGGCAGGCGGAATATTTCTTCCCCGTTGGCGGAGAAACCGGGAAGAAGGGGAGAGCTAAGTGTATCTTCCGGGCCGTACGCGCCGGCCAGAAGCCAGCCCTTTTCCCCCGCACTGAATATTTCCACGGTCTGGGCGGAAGGATCCACCACCCAGTACTCCTTCAACCCATGTTTCAGGTAGAGCCTGCTTTTTTCCAGCCGGTCGCGGCGCCCCGAGGCCGGTGAAAGAACTTCCACCACCAGATCCGGCGCGCCTTTCAGGCAATTTTCGGTGAGCAGGTCGAAGCGCTCCCGGGAAAGGTAGAGGACGTCCGGCTGCAAAACCAGGTTGTCGGCCAGCACCACATCAAAAGGTGCAAATAAAACCAGTCCCATGTTGTGCTTATCCACGTAAGCCCGTAAAAGCCCACCGACGCCGGCCGCTATGTGCTGGTGCAAAAAACCGGGCGGAGGTGTCAAAACCAGTTCCCCCTCGATCAATTCGTATTGACGCCCGTCGTCGATTTGCAGGTAATCGGCGTAAGTCAGTGTACCCCGGAGGGAAGATTCCCTGGGTGCTGTCCCGGTCACAGAAATCACTCCCCGCCTCTCTATTCCCTTTGCCATTCTTCAATCCAGACGATCCAGGGAAGATGCGCGCCGGCTGCGTTGAACAGGCGGCGGTCGCCCGTGACCGGCTTTACGTTTCTGGATGCGGCCAGGACAAACGAGACGTAATAATCAAAGTAAGAGTTCAAAATACACCCGGCAAGAAACAATGCGTGAGCAGCAGCTTCATCCCTTTTCCAGCAGCATTAATGCTTCTCTTGTTGTGAATACACGGGCCAGGGCCCGTACGTCCGGAGTATGCAGGTCCTTGTCCCCGCTGACGAAGATGTCCGGATTCGCAAGTAGTACCGAGGCCAGGACAGCAGCGTCTTTCGGGTCGCGAAGGTGCCTTGCCGCCTCCCGAATTTTCTCCGCCGGGGGCATCGGATGTTTTTCAACCTTGAAGGATTGCAACATGATGTTAATAAGCTGTTCTCTGCCTGGGAACTTGCGCGTCAGCACTTCCCGGGTTTCCACCAGGAGGAAATCGTCAACCACGAGAACATGATCTTCTCGAATGACTTCCAGCAAGCGTCGCTCCGGCCCAGAAAAAACCATGCCGGAGATGAGCACGTTGGTATCAAGCATTACCCGCACAGTTAATCTCCCGCCGGGTAAAGTTTCTTGATCAGTTGTTCCCGCACGGCCTCGACTTCCCGTTCCAGATCTTCTCTGGTATATCCTTTCTGGCGGGCTTCGGCTTCCAGCTCCTCCAGAAGGCTATCCAGGGGAGACACAGGTTCCAGAACCACCCTGCCCCTATCAGCATACACCCGCAGTTTGGTTTTGGGCGTGAGACCCAGGGCATCGCGGATGGGCTTGGGAATTGTCACCTGACCTTTAGGAGTTGGAGATACGAACTCCACATGCATCTCTCCTTTGGTAGTTTTCTTACTATAGTCTAGCATGAATTCATACAGTAAACAATAGGAAAGAAGGTGCGCAACCCGGATCGCGGTCGCGGATACCACCAGCTCCACCAGTAGTCCTGATAACGTCTTCGTGTATCATTTCCACAGCCTGTGGGGTTATCCACTTCATCTGGAAGCCAGTTCCTCCAGAGCCGGCCTGTACTGCTCAATGATCTCCCTGGCCAGTTCCAGATCCTGCCTGACAACAAGCTTTTCGACAAGCACATCCAGCACCTGCTTCAGCTCACCGGGCGGGAGCTTGAGTAGCTCATCTACAAGGACTTCACGGGTCATGAAAACCACCTCCTTCTCTGATTATACATCAAACAGAGTGTTGATGCGACGAACCTTAAAAACATGTCCCTTGAGGTAGACCATTTGGCAATCGCTGTTTGCATTACAACATGTGCCGGTGGCCCCCAAAAAAAATTTTTCTGCCGGGTGGAACTTTTTCGCCCTTCCGGTTGTCTAACTAACCAGGTAACCGAGGAAGGCCCGTCCAGTCCAGGAGGAATTCTGGATGGCGGTGTAGAATATACCTTCCCCGGTGACTGACTGGTTAACGAGGGTGCTTACTGCACCCGGAGGAACAAAATGGCAGCACCAATCGCAGCCCGGATGCACCAGGAGACGGGAAAAACGGCAAAGGGGGGGGGATGGTCGGCAGGAAAAGCCCTTGCCAGGTACGACGTGGAAAGAAAAGCAACGAGAAACTTTTATAAGGAGGTTAAAACTGGATGCGTAAATCCAGGAAACTTATTGCCATCCTGGCGGTGCTGGCTTTGCTGGTTACCATGTTGCCGGTGGGAACAGCCTTTGCAGCCGGGGAGTACACGGCGTTGCAGACACCCACGGTAAATGATGATAAGGTGCAGGAGCTCGGCACCGTGAAGGTGGATATCACGCCCGGTTCCATTAAAGCCGGCGACTCGGTGACTTTCCGCCTGCCCGAGGATTTCCAGTTCGTCTACGATGAAGATGGAAAGAATGGACCCGAACAAGACGAAGTAATGGGGCAGACCCAGTGGGACGATGCTGTTGTATCGTCGTCAGTCTACGCAGATTACCCCAACTTTATCGAGGTACCCGAGAGGTACGCAGGCGATTATAACTGCCTCAGCGCGGATGATGTAAAGGTTACCTACCTGGACGAAAATGAAATTAAAATAACTGTTAACAACATAGAAAACCCCGGTGCAGATGGTATCTACCTGTTCCTGCACCTCGGTGCTGTCTACATTGACAGCGGGTTCGACGGCGATGTCAAGTTGGTGGCCGATGCCCCCAGCGGTTCCGGTTTTCCGGACGGCACGGTGGTAGTTGGTCGTGTGTCCAGCGAGGGTAAGGTCTCCCTCGAGGTAACGAACGTTCCGAGCTTCAGCAATGACACCACAGGTGACCCGATCAAGATCCGCATCAAAGAGGACGTCTCCGGCGCCCTGGAAAAAGACACCGAGAGCCTGAAGCTCGTGCTGCCCAGCGGCTTCGAGTGGATGACCACCGACATAAACGTAAACCTCGTCTGGGGCGGTTGGCGGGACACTGACGGGGACGGTAAGGCTGATGATGTTGAGGTCAGTACGGACAAAAATGATGTAGGAGACTCTGATTTCGACTTGGTTGTCTACCCGGATGACGACGAACTCATCATTGCTGTAAATAACGAATCAGATGAGGCTGCCTGCATCGAGCTGACGCTGAATATCGAAGTCGAGGATGAAACCGATGCGCAGCCCGGCGACGTGACGGTCAAGGTTCGCGGCGAGAGCGACTGCGACCAGAGCGAGATTGTGGTTGCGGAGTACGGTGAATACGAAACCTCCATTTCCGTCAAGGATGTTCCAACGGTAATGGCGGGTATGACAGAGCAGGAGATTGGAGACATTGTCATTAAGGAATCCGTAAAGGGTAGCTTGGTGAGTGGCCGTACCATCATTCTCACTCTGCCCAGCAACGCCAAGTGGGGCAAGATCGATGAGGACAGCGATAGTGGTGTCGATCTGGAATTCGCGGGCTTCCCGGGAACGGACGGGCGGTCGGCCAAGTGGAAAGTGGACGGTGAGTCGACTGAAGCTGCCGAGCTCGAACTCGAGGACATGGAAGTTGTCCTGGAGCCCGGGTTTACCGGGGACCTGGTGATTGAGGTCAGCGGTACCGCGGGGCTGTCTGGCGAGATCACGGTTGCCAAGGTCGTCACACCGGTCACCATCACTGCGGATAATGTTCCCGAGGTTAAGATCGGTACCGTGAGCGACGCCGGTGACTTGACCATCACCGAGACTGTCGATGGTGCTATTAAAGACGATAAGGATCTGGTTATCGACCTGCCCGAAGGTGTCCGCTTTGCCAGCACACCCAAGGTGGAGGTCGTGGAAGGTGACCTGGACATTGACGAAGGCGGTGTTCGCACCAAGGCGGACGGCGGCACGGACGACAACTGGCTCGTAATTCCTATCGACGGAAAGAGCAGCGAACCCAGCACCATCAAGGTGACGGGAATTCAGTACATTTGTGACCGCACGGTGCCTGAAGGCGATATCGTCGTCAAAGTGAAAGGCGCGGCCGTGGCAGAAGTAAACGACCTGGAGGAAGTTCGGGATTACTACGGTGACCCGAATCTAGACGCATACGACAAGGTGGAAATAGACGGCTTCGAGGCGTTCCAGCTTGGTGAAGACGGCAAGATCTTCCCGAAGACCTCTACTGCTGCCAAGACGGTAAACGCTAAGGTCACCACCCCTGCGCCCGGTGAGCAGAAGGCTACCGTGGTCTTCAAAGTCGGCGACACCAAGTTCACCGTGAACGGTGCGGAGCAGACCATGGATGTGGCCCCGTATATCAAGAACGGCCGGACCTACATCCCGGTGCGCTACTCCGCCCAGGCCGTGGGTGTGGCTCCTGAGAACATCCTGTTCAGCGGCGGCAAAGTGACTCTGATCAAGGGCGATAAGGTGGTCCAGTTCACCATCGGCAGCAATGTCATGCTGGTTAACGGCGTGGGCGTGACCATGGACGTTAAAGCTGAGATCACCAACGGCCGGACCATGTTGCCCTTCCGCTGGGTTGCCCAGGCCCTGGGTGCTCAGGTCAACTGGGATCCCACCGAACAGACCGTCACCATGACCCTGTAAGCCGCTAAGGCAAACCGGGCTGGAGCACATGATGATTCCAGCCCGGTTTTTTTCTTTGTGTCTCCAGTTGTTTTTGTCTGGGTTTTTCAAGTCATGGAGTAGGGACCGGCAGGTTTCTGCTCCTTTCTTTTTTGAGTTGACAGGTTGCCTGAGTTCTGGTAAAACGAAAGTGACAAGTAACCAATTAGTTACCAAGGGTGGTGATCATGGAGTCGCGTGTTAACCGCACCAGGGACGCAGGGACCACAAAAGCCCGGATCCTGGAAGCCGCCCGGAGCGTTTTTGCGGCTAAAGGTTACAATGCCGCCCGGGTAGATGAAATTGTGGCGATGGCTCGGGTGAACAAACGCATGGTTTATCATTATTACGGCAGCAAGGAAGGCCTTTATCTGGCGGTTTTAAGGGACAGTTTCAGCCGCATTTTTTCTTTAAGCCGGGAGGTGCTGGCGGGGAAGGGGGATGTCCTGTCCCGGGCGAGGGCGGTTATAACCCAGTATTTTTATTTTCTCGCCGCAAACCCGGATGTGGTCAGGTTAATCAGCTGGGAAACCCTCCAGGGCGGCCGGCATGCCCGCCGGGTTTTGCCGGACGTACTCAATGCCGGTCTGGAAGACCTGGAAAGTATTTTACAGCAAGGGATTCAGGAAGGGATTTTCCGCAAAGACGTGGACATCCGCCGGCTGGTGATCAGCGTCAGCGGTCTTTGCCTGAACTATTTTTCCCGCCGCGAGATGCTTCAGTTCCTCTGGCCCCGGGACATCCTGGACCCGGAAATGTTGCAGGAGCACCTGGAACACGTGCTGGACCTGGTTTTTTACGGCATTCTGTCACCCGGGGTATCTTTTGAGGTAAAACAAACCGGGGTGGATAAAACGGAGGATTAATTATGATGGCCCGAAATGAAAAACAAAAGCCTGGTTTTCTTCTGGTTTGCGTAATATTTCTTGTTTTGTTTTGCGTAGCCCTGTTTTTAAACGGGTGCGCCAGTACCGGATCAGCGACCCTTGAGAAGGGTCCCTTTAGCGGAATGGTCAATGCCCCGGAGGTGGATGTAACTACCAAGATACCCGGCCGGGTGGTCAAACTGCTGGTCCGCGAAGGGGATAGCGTGGCCCAGGGCCAGCTGGTGGCCGAAATCGATAGTACGGATCTCAGGGCAAAGGAAAAGGCGGCACTGGCGGCGGTGGAAGCGGCCGGTGCGGCCATGCAAAAGGCAAAGGCCGGCATGGAAGCGGCGGAAGCGGCTGCCGCCAAGGCCCGGGCGGCCCTGGGTGCCGTCAGTGAGAGTGCCGACGCCGCCCTGGCCAGGGCGCAGGCCGGTCTGGAAAAGGCCCGGGAGGACGCTTCCCTGGCCGGGCAGACCTACAAGCGCATTGAGGTTTTGTACCAGAATGGTGCTGCCACCGCCCAGCAGCTGGATGAGGCCAGAAACAAGCTGGCTGCGGCCAACGCAGCCCTGGAGGCGGCCCGGGCCGATCTGGCGGCGGCAAAGGCGCAGAAGGACCAGGTGAATGTTTACCGTGCTGAGCTGGCTACGGCCATGGCGGCCCGGGCGGCGGCGGAGGCCGACCTGAACTCGGCCCGGGCTGCTTACCAGCGGGCCAAAGCGGAATTGCAGGAGGTCCGGGCCAACCTTTTGGAAACGCAGCTCAGGGCGCCAATGGCGGGTACGGTTACTTCCCGTAACGTGGAGCAGGGAGAGATGGTTTCCACCGGAATGCCCCTGTTAACCATTACTGCCCGGGACAGGAACTGGGTGGATGTAAAAGTACCGGAAACGATGCTCGGCAAAATATCCTTGAAAAAAGAGGTAACGGTGACCAGCGCAGCCTTTCCGGGGAAAAAATTCAAGGGTAAGGTAACAGCCATCAATAAAAAAGCGGATTTTGCCACCTACCGGGCCACCAACGAGCGGGGCGATAAGGATATTATGGCCTTTAACGTGAAGGTGTCTTTAAACAATCCCTCATTATGGCCCGGCATGATGGTCGAGGTGAATTTTGAGTGAAAAGGGGCATTTTGAGCCAGATCGCTTATGTAGCCCGGCGGGAATGGGTCTACATGCGGGGCAACCGCCGGTTGACGGCTGTTATGGTGGTGGTTCCCTTTCTATACATCAGCATGTTTGGGATTTTATACAGCCGCCATGTAATCACGGAGATACCCACCGTGGTTTACGACCAGAACAATACGGGAATGAGCCGTGAAGTAATACAGGCCTTTGGGGACTCGCAGAAATTCCACCTGGTGGGCTACGTGTACAGTGAAGCGGAGCTGAGGCAGGTGCTGGAGGCCCGCAGGGCGATAGCGGCACTGGTCATCCCGCCCGATTTCCAGCAGCAGGTGAAGAGCGGGCGGGCATCGCCCCTGCTGGTCATAGTCAACGGTACCAACATGCTGTACAGCAATGCAGTGCTGGCCGCCGCTTCCGAGATTACCGGCACCCTCTCAGCCGGGGTGAGCGTGGCCAGAATGGAAGGGCAGGGCATGCTGCCGTCAAGGGCACTGGATACCGCCCTTCCTTTGAGTTTACGCTTGCGGGTCTGGTACAACCCTACCTTTAACTATACCAATTTTTTGCTTCTGGGCCTGGTGGCCACTGCTTTGCAGCAAATCGCCCTGCTTTACGTGGCCGTGGCCGTAAGCCGGGAGAAGGAAGCGGGTACCCTTGGCGAGCTGAAACGAGCCGGCATTTCCGCCCCGGCGGTGGTGCTGGGCAAGGTTGTTCCCTACCTGGCGGTAAACCTGGCCACTTTAAACGGTGTATTGCTGATGGTTTTCACCCTGTTCCAGATTCCCTTCCGGGGGAACCTGCCGTTGCTGGGACTGCTGGAGCTGCTTTTCTTTGCCGGCATACACGCCCTGGGTATTTTCCTTTCGGTGGTCTGCCGCAGCGAGCTGGAAGCCACCCAGCTGGCCATGCTGGTGGCCGTGCCGTCGTTTCTGTTTTCCGGCTATACCTGGCCGGTGGAAGCCATGCCGCCCGTGGCCCGCGCCGTCTCAGCGGCGCTCCCGCTGACCTACTTTGCCGGCAACCTGCGGGATATTGCCCTGATGGGAGCGGGCCTGCCGGTGCTGGCCCGTGATCTGGCCGTCCTGGCCGGTTTGTCCATCGTTTTCCTGCCCCTGTCCATATTTTTCTTCGCCCGGCAGTACAGGCAGTATGAGCATGCAAGCCCAACTGATTCTTGAAAACCGTCCCGAAAAAGGGGATGGTTTTTCAGCTGAAGCGGGCCGGCATTTCCGCCTTTTCCGGTCGATGAGCAGTAACTATTGTGGCGGTGTGGCTATCCCGGTGGTCTATTCCCTAACAAGCGCTGGAAATAAATATGGCGAGAAGGAACAAAAAAGGCAAAGGTCAACCTCATTGAAAATAATTGATAAGGTAGTGTGAGAGGAGGGGGCTAGCTACCCCCTCCTACTCGATGTGCACCCGGCATGGGCGTTAACTTGGTGGTAAAAATCTACTGCAGGCGAGGCAGCACGGGTTTGCTAGCCAAAGGCAAGGGTGTCCATCGCTAGAGGTACTCCTCCAGGTCGGAGAGAGTGTTTATTTCAAAGATATTATCCAGGATCAGCCCCAGGGCGTATTCATCGAGGGACTTAATTTTATCCACATAGGGGCGGGGTATTTTCTTGAACTTTTTGTGCAGGAGCCTTAACACATTTTCCCTGAGGGTGTCCTGCCTCCCCTTCTCCATACCCTTCTCCATGCCTTGCTGTATTCCCTTTTCGACACCCTTTTTGAAAATCCGCTGATAACCGGCCGATTCTTCGATGTTCAGCATGGTTTCTACCTCCCGGAAGATTTGTTCGATAATTTTCTCTTCAAAATACAGACCGGCAAATATCTCCGCTCGCAGGAGGGTCTTTCTTTTTTCCTCCGTGGTGACGGAAGCCTGCATGATATCCAGCACGCATTCCCGTAAAAAGGCCTCCGGGTGCTGCCTTCTTCTCGGTCTGTCGGCCAGTGGCAGCAGTGCATAAAGTGTATAGTTATTTGTCTTTTTGATTTCCTCCCGGGATATGCTGCCCAGGTCGACGGCCCTGTACCGGTAATCCAGGTGGTTTTGCGGACCGAAACTGTATTCCAGGCCGTCGGCCATGGTCATTTCCCGCTCACCGAAATAAATGAGGATCTGGTAAACGGGCAGCCTGTATTTCTGCTGCAGTTCCGTTGCGTATCTCAGCATGCGGAAGGGGATGTCGCCGTCGTTGGTGCTCTGGAATTCCAGGTGCACGGCGGCGGGTCCGAATTCGGTCCGGCACTCCAGGATGAGGTCGCTTCTCTTGATCTCCACCCTGGGGAACTCGATGTTCAAATGCCTGATGACTTCCGCTCTCATGCTGGCAAAAAAACCGACCAGTTCTTCTTCGCTGTTGGCGAAGAGTTCTTTTATGGTTATGTCGTATTTGTTTCCCGGAAGGGCATCTGCCATTACCATCACCACCTTGATCTTAACAGAGCCGGTGCGGGATGGCAACATATAGATGTGTTGGCGGTAAAAACGAAATCATGCTGCCCGCGGTGGCCGGTACGGCCACCATTATGGCGGTATGGTTACCCCGGTGGCCTGTTCCCTGTTTGACGATCTGGGAAAAGTGTTTGAAAAGTCTCCCGGAGCAGAGGTTGTAAGGACCTGCTCGCACGAAATTCATTAAAAATGTACAAAAACCATCCGGGCATCGTCTCCCGGAATGATGTGAAAATCATGGTCCCCGAGGACGAAAAAACCTTGACTGCACCTGTTTGCCAGGGGTATACTGGGGGTGAAAATTAGTTAAACGGTTTAACAATAATTTAACGAGTTGAAACCGAACAGGAAAAAGGAGGGCTGAAACTTGGGCCGCATTCTCACAGTGTTTATCCTCATAGCTTCTTTGCTCGTACCACCCTCTGCCTGGGCCAAGGAGCCGGCCACGCCCGAGCTGACCCTGAACCAGGCTATTGCCATGGCCCTGGAACACAGCGAAGCGGTGAAGAAGGCAGAAAAGGAAATCGACCGTACCTACAAGCTGCGTGAAGAAAGTGCGGATCAGTTGGATTATGTGCCCACAGCACCGCCTGGTAACAAGTACGTGGAGATGGCCTGGGCCAAACTGCTGACTGCCGACCTGACCTGGCGCATGGCCAAAAAAAATCTGACCGCCGAGCAGGACGAGGTGGCCCTGGACGCGTGCAGGAAATACTGGGATGTTCTTGTTGCACAGGAAAAAGTTAGAGTGGCGGAAGCGGGGCTGCAGAAGGCTGACTGGGATGTGCGAAGGGCGCGGGTCAGTTTCCTGGTGGGAATGATCCCGCAGGCTGACCTGCTGGCGGCGGAGTCGCAGCTGGCCGGAGCTAAGGCTGCCCTGGAAGCGGCGAAAAACGATCTCGACAACGCCTATGCCTCTTTCAACCAGCTGGTGGGCCTGTGGCCCCAGGACCGCCCGGTGCTGGTGGACGGCGTGAATTTTGCCCCCCTGGAGGTTCCCGATGTAAACGTGGAGGTGGGCCGGATAGTTTCCGAGAGCCCCACCGTCTGGCTGGCCAATGAAAAAGTGACCCTGCAGAAATACCTTGAGGACATGATGTTCTATACCGGCGAGTACCGGCCCTACGAAGCAAGAAAAATTGAAGTGGAGCAGGCCGAGCTGGACGCCGCCAGTGCTAAAAAGATGCTGGAAGAGGTCACCCGGTCCCTCTACTACAATGCCAAAAGCCTGGAAGAGTCCTACCGGTCCCTGCAGGAAGGGGTTAAAACCGCCGAAGAAAACCTGCGGGTGACGAAGGTTAAATACGACGTGGGTATGGCCACCCGGGCCGAGGTGGCGGCTGCCGAGGCGGCCCTGGCTCAGGCCCGGCAGAAGGCGCTGGAGGCGGCCTGCCAGCACGCCTACCTCAAGCTGGCCTTTGAAAAGCCCTGGGCTTACATCAGCCTGGCTGTTGCCGGTGGCAGCGGCACGGGCGGCGGGGCTTCGGGGAGCACCCAGGGCCGGTAGCTGGCGGTTAAAAGCCCCCTTTCCCATACGGGCAGGGGGCTATTGTTTCACCAGTTAAGGGCTTCCTTCCAGCCTGACCCGTATGGTAGACTGGAACCTTAACAGGCCTCGCGTGGTGATGATGGTTATTTAAATGCAGGGGTCACGGCTCGCAAATGAAAGCTTTCCTCCTGCCGGGACCGTAGCGGTAGACCAGGAAGTGACGGTCGAAAGTAAAGACCCGGTCAATGCGCAGCCTCTCCATAACAGCGAAAGTGGTGCAATCTGTAAAACTGAAATCCTGGTCGGGGAAGGCATGCATTATCTGCCAGGCTGCCTCCAGGTCCGGCTGTTCCAGGGCGACTACGGGAGTGCCGGTTTCGCGCAGCATTTGCCAGAAGGCCTGGGCGGCATGACGGCCCAGGCAGGCGGCCAGTAAAGCCCATGTTTCTACCAGGATGGCAACGGTCGTTAGAAGCGGGACTTCGCCGGCTACCTTTTCATAAAAGTTCCTCGCCCGCTCATGGTTTCGATCCGAGATGTCGCAAACCGCGTACCAGGCGCCTGTATCAACCATTATGGCCACGGTCCAGTACCTCCGCCAGATAGTAGTCGTGCAGCTCGGAAACGTCTTTTCTGCCGCTTGCCCCCATGCCTATAATCCGCAGGAATGCCTCTTTCGGAGCCTTCCTTTCCTGCCTTTCCAGATGTTCAGAAACGATTTGCCGTATCAGCTCGGCGAGCGAGATGCCCTTTTTTGCCGCTTCATCCAGCAGTGCCCTGTGCTGTTCGGGGCGGAGGTAAATTTGGGTGCGGTGCATCAAACATCACCTCTGCCAACATTATAATGTTATAGCTCGCTTTCGTCAATAAGGTCTGCTTCCCTGTACAATTTCACATAATTTTTCCCCGGGGTGTTGATGACAAACTGGCGGGCTCCATAGTATTTGGAAGCTATTAACTGCATCATTTTTTGTTGACAGGGTCTTCCTTGTATACATATACTTAACTTGACGAACAATTTGCGACTTTAAATTTTTCGGTGGGAAGGGTGACGGAGGTGAGTAACCCTAAATTATCCGCCTGCCTGGACAGGCTGGAGCAGGTGGTAAATCATGTGTCCAGGCGGCTGCACAGCAAGATGGACCAGCAGCTGGTGGAGGGGCTGACCGCCAGCCAGTTCGGGGTGCTCATGTGCATACTGCGCCGTGAGCGCGTGAGCGTGTCCGAAGTGGCAGGCAACCTGGGTGTGTCCTTGAGCGCCATCACCGCCCTGGTGGACAGGCTGTGCCGGGCCGGCTACGTCCAGCGGCGCCGGGATGAGAACGACCGCCGCGTGGTCTGGCTGGAGCTCACCCCCAGGGGGAGGGAGGTCGTCCACTCCTGCCTGAATACCAGGAGGCGGGTGATGGAAAAATACCTGGGCCAGCTGCCGGAAGAGGATCTGGAGCAGTTACTGCGCATCTACGAAAAGCTGCTGTCCATATTAGAGCGGGACGAACCGGGAGCAGCCGGGGAAAGGCGCGGCCAGCCCGGGTCTGTCGAGCAACAGGGCCCCGCCGGGGCCGGCGCTTCCGGGGGCGACGGCTGCGCGCTGGGAAAACGTCAGTCGGACTCATAATTCCATTTATTCTGTGAAGCAGGGATTGTCTGAGCTTTGATTTTTGGACTGGGGAGAGTGATGGGGAAAATGCGCAGTGTAAAAATATCCCTGGCTGTTTTTCTGATTTTCCTGTTGCTGGCGGTCGGGTGCGGGAAAGAGCAGGAGGGAGGTCAGGCCAACGCGGGCCCCGTAACGGTCAGCACGGCAAAGGCGGCCGTGGGGCAGCTGGATAACCGGGTGGTGGTGAGCGGCAAGCTGGAGGCCGTGCAGACCGCCAGCATTGTAACCAAAGTCCCCGGTAAGGTGGCCAGGGTACATGTGGATGTGGGGGACAGGGTCAGCGCCGGGCAGGTGCTGGTCACCCTGGAGAATAAAGACCTGGCCGACCGGGTGGCCCAGGCAAAAGCTGCCTTAGCCCAGGCCGAAGCAGCCCTGTCCCAGGCGCAGGCGGGGCTGAAGGCGGCGCAGGCGGCCCTGGAGAACGCCCGGATCAATTTTACCAATGCGGAGGCCAACTATAAACGGGGCAAAGAGCTCCTGGCTGCCGGTGCCATTCCACCGGCTGTTTTTGAGGGCCAGTATGAACTTCCCTACAAGCAGGCAAAGCAGGCGCTGGAGGGCACTGCTCCCGCGCAGGTGGAACAGGCCCGGGCCGTGGTTAAAGTGCAGCAGGCAGCTGTGTCCAGTGCCCGGGCGCAGCTGGCCCTGGCCCAATCCAGCTATGAAGACAGTTTTATCAAAGCACCCTTCAGCGGGGTGGTTACCGCCCGGAACATCAATCCGGGAGAAATGGCTGCCACTCAGCCCCTGCTTACCCTGGCCAATATAGACCGGGTGCTGGTCAGGGCTGTGGTGGGTGAAACATATATCAATCAGTTGAATAAAGGGGATAAAGTGCAGGTCAGAATCAGTGCCGTTTCGGACCGGCCCTTTACCGGTGTGATCACCAGTATTGCACCCGCTGCCGATCCGGCCACCAAATCGTTTCCCATCAAGGTGGAAATTGACAACCCCAAACACGTCCTGAAACCGGGTATGTTTGCCGAGGTTCAGCTGCCCAATGGGGAACAAAAACAGCTCCTGGTCCCCCGGGAAGCGGTGGTAAAAGACGGGGAGCGGGATTACGTGTGGGTGGTCAAACAGGGCAAAGTCCAGCGCTGCGAGATAAAGGCGGGAGAATCGGACGGCAGGTACATTGCCGTTATTTCCGGCCTGAAGGCGGGGGAAGAGGTGGTTACCGCCGGCCAGGAGAGCCTGCAGGATGGAGCCAGGGTGACGGTCAGGAACTGACTGGGGCCGGCCCCGCCGTCACGGGCGCGGCCCCCGTCACCGGCGACGCCCGTGCCCCGGCGAAACAAACGGGGCCAACCGGAAATATACGGTTCCAAAGGCGCCGGTCATCCCCGTGCTAAAGGCGAATTTTTTAATTCTCGCCGTGCTTTCGCAGGAGGTTCATTGAATGAAAATTACCGATGTATCCATCCAGCGCCCCATGCTGGTGGCCGTGCTGGTAACCGTACTGCTGATCCTGGGCGGCGTTTCTTTAAGCCGCCTGGCCATCGACCTGTGGCCCGAAATGAACCTGCCCGTGGCCGCGGTGGTCACCGAATATCCCGGGGCGGGGCCGGAGGAAGTGGAGCAGCAGGTCACCCGGCCCCTGGAGTCCATCCTGGCTACGGTGAGCAACCTGGATACCATCCGGTCCACCAGCAGCATGGGTGTTTCCACCATTGTCCTCATGTTTGACTGGGGCACGGATATGAACTACGCTGCCCTGCAGATCCGGGAAAAAGTTGATCTGATCCGGCAGTACCTGCCCTCGGGGGCCAAAGCACCCATGACCGTCAAAATGGACCCCAACATGATGCCCATCATGCAGCTGGCCCTGTCCGCCGCGGATGCCCGGGAATTGAAGCAGATTACCGATGATATTATCCAGCCCCGGCTGGAGCGCGTCGGCGGGGTGGCCAGCGTCTGGTCTGCCGGCGGTATGGAGCGGGAGATCCGGGTGCTGGTGGACCCGGAGCGCCTGGCCGGTTATGGCCTGACCCTGAACAGCCTGACCCAGGCACTGGCCGCGGAGAACCTGAATATATCCGGGGGCACGGTGCAGGAAGGAACGAAAGACCTGCTGGTGCGGGTAACCGGCGAATTCCGGGATCTGGATGAGGTGCGCCGGGTGGTGGTGGGCGCCCCGGGAGGCCAGCCGGTACACCTGGAGGATGTGGCCCGGGTCGAAGACGGGTTTAAAGAGGTCACCCAGTACAGCCGGGTGGACGGCAAGCCCGGCCTGACGGTCTACATCCAGAAGCAGAGCGGCGCCAATACGGTCCAGGTGGCCCGGGCGGTGCGCGAGGCCCTGGACGAGCTGAAAAAGGAACTGCCCGGGGTCGACTTTCATGTGGTCATGGACCAGTCGGAATTTGTGGAGCGGAGCATCAGCCACGTGGTCAAGGAAATCATGGTGGGCGGTTTCCTGGCCATGCTGGTGATGTGGATATTCCTGCGCAACCTGCGCAGCACGCTGATCATTTCCACGTCCATACCCATTTCCATCATCGGCACTTTTGTGCTCATTTACTTCAACGACATGACCCTCAACCTGATCACCATGGGCGGGCTGGCCCTGGGGGTCGGCCTGATTGTGGATGACGCCATTGTGGTGCTGGAGAACATTTACCGCCACCGCCAGCTGGGTTACAGCCTGGTGGACGCCGCCCTGGTGGGCACCAGTGAGGTGGGCAGCGCGGTAATTGCCTCCACCCTGACCACCATGGCCGTGTTCCTGCCGGTGGTTTTCGTCCAGGGCCTGGCGGCGCAGGTGTTCACCCCCCTGGCCCTGACGGTGTCGTTCTCCATTTTCACCTCCCTGATTGTGGCCCTGACCCTGGTGCCATTGATGTCCAGCCGCTGGCTGCACCTGGAAGAGGCGCCGGCGGGAGATGCAGCCGGGGAGAGGAGCTGGCACAGGCTGTACAGGCTTTCCGAGCGCTGGTTCAACAACTTGAACAGCGCTTACCGCCGGCTCCTGGAATGGGCCCTGAACCACCGGCGGCGGGTGATCGCCACCGTGACGGTGCTTGTTGTCCTGAGCGTGGCGGCTTTCCCCCTGGTGGGCTTTGAGTTCATGCCCTCCATGGACCAGGGGCAGGTAAACATTACCGTGGAAATGCCCCGGGGAACCTCCCTGGAGGAGACCAACCGGGTGGCCACGCGCATAGAGAAAATGGTGCAGGACCCCTGGGTGGAGAGCGTGTTTACCGGTGTGGGCTTTACCGGCACCCAGGGCATGTGGGGGGAAAGCTCCACCGACGTTGCCCAGATCACCCTGCAGTTGGTGGATAAGTCCCGGCGCAGCGTTACCGCCGATGAGGTGGCGGAAATACTGCGCCAGAGGTTTAAAGATATTCCCGGCGCCAAAATCAAGGTGAGCGCCATGGAAGATCAGAGCGGGATGATGGGCGGCACCGCCCCGGTGCAGATCCAGGTGCGGGGCGATGATATGGGCACCCTCACCCGGCTGGGCGACCGGGTGGCGGAGGTGGTGCGCCGCGTCCCCGGCACCCGGGAGGTGACCAGCAGCCTCCAGGAGGGCCGCCCCGAGGTGCAGGTGCTGGTTCACCGGGACCGGGCGGCAGCCTGCGGGCTTTCCCCGGCCGAGGTGGCCTCCACCGTGCGCACGGCCGTTGAAGGCACTGTGGCCACCCGCTACCGCACCGGCGGGGAAGAGGTGGACATCCGGGTGCAGCTTCGCGATGGTGCGGTCACCCGCCTGCCCGATTTATCAACCCTGACCATTTTATCCCCCACCGGTGCGTCCGTACCTTTAAGCCAGGTGGCGGAAATAGTGGAAACCCGGGGGCCCCACGCCATTGACCGGCAGGACCAGACCCGGCTGGTAACCGTTACCGCCCAGCTGGCGGGGCGGGACCTGGGCAGTGTGATCAAGGATATCCAGGCCGGGTTGAAAGGCCTCTCCCTGCCTCCGGGATACACCGTGGAATTCAGCGGTGAGCAGGAGCAGATGGCCGAGACCTTTGGCGACCTGAGCCTGGCCCTGATACTGGCGGTGGTCCTGGTCTACCTGGTGATGGTGGCCCAGTTCGAGTCCCTGCTCTACCCCTTCATCATCATGTTTTCCGTGCCCGTGACCATAGTGGGGGTAACCTTCAGCCTGCTGGTAACGGGGCGGGCCTTTTCCGTACCTGCCTTCATCGGCGTGATCATGCTGGTGGGTATTGTGGTGAAGAACGCCATCGTTTTCGTGGACTACGTCAATACCCTGCGCCGCCGGGGCCTGGAAAGGCGGGAGGCCATCCTGCAGGCCGGCCCCGTCCGGCTGCGCCCCATCCTGATGACGGCGCTCACGGCCATCCTGGCCATGCTGCCCATGGCCCTGGGCATCGGCGAGGGCTCCGAGGGGCAGGCGCCCATGGCCACGGTGGTGGCCGGGGGACTGGCCTTCTCCACCCTCATCACCCTGGTGCTGGTACCCGTCATTTACACCATCCTGGATGACTGGAAGGAGCGCTGGCAGGCCCGGTGGGCCGGGAGACGGACCGCCCGCCTGGAGGCCGGGAATAGAGGTTAGAGGTTGGAGGCCGGAAGTGGGAAATAAGGTTGGAGGCCGGAAGTGGGAAATAAGGTTGGAGGCCGGAAGCCAGAGAGAGAGAGAAGGGAGAGTGCGGGATGAAAAACAAAAAGGCTATGCTGGCCGTGGCCGCGGTGATGGTGGCCGTCCTTGCCGCCATATCCTTTTACTACTGGCATATGAACCGCTACTACGTCACCACCGAAGATGCCCGTATCGACGGGGATATTTACCGGGTGAGTCCCCAGGTGTCCGGTAAACTGCTGGAGATCAATGTGGAAGAGGGGCAGGCAGTCAGGGCCGGGGATATTGTGGCCCGCCTGGACGACACCACCCTCTCCCCGGCGGCCAGCATTGACCTGGCCGTGGTGCGCTCGCCTGTAAACGGTGTGGTGGTTAAAAAAGTGGCCCACGTGGGTGAGATTGCCGCCCCGGGACAGCCCGTTATCATGGTTGTGGATCCGTCAGCCCTCTATATCACCGCCAATATCGAGGAGACCGACTTGAAGAAGGTGCATCCGGGTCAAAAGGTGGACATCACCCTGGATGTCCTGCCGGGGCAGAAGTTTACGGGTCACGTGGCCCGCATAGGGCGGGCCTCCCTTTCCACCTTCTCCCTGCTGCCCGCAAACACCGGGGGTAGCTTTACCAAGGTGGTGCAGCGGGTGCCCGTGAAGATCGTGTTCGATGAGTATCCCGACAATTATGTGGAAGTAGGCACCAATGCCCGGGTGAAGATTCATATCCGGTGACCGGGCGGGAGGGTGTATGATCATGTCCAAGGCTAAACCGGCCGTTTCTGAGGGAAACGGTTTTCCCTGGCGGGAACTGTTCATCCTGGTCATCGGCCCCTTTATGGCCATACTGGACGGCAGCATCGTCAACGTGGCCGTACCCAAGCTGATGGCCGTTTTTGGCGTGGGCACCGATCAAGTGCAGTGGGTTTTAACCGCCTACCTGCTCACCTCCGGGGTTGTCATTCCGGTCAGCGGGTATTTGGGGGACGTCCTGGGGTACAGGCGCATGTACATCCTGTCCCTGGCGGCTTTCACCCTTGGTTCCCTTTTCTGCGGCCTGTCGTGGAGCAACACTTCCCTGGTGGTGGCCCGGGTGTTCCAGGCCGTGGGAGGCGGGATGCTCGTCCCCATCAGCATGGGCATGCTTTTTAAAGTCGTTCCCCGCGGAAAGATGGGTATGGCCATGGGTGTCTGGGGGATATCGGCCATGATGGCCCCCACCATCGGCCCCACCCTGGGCGGCTACCTGGTGGATGAACTTTCCTGGCACATGATCTTTTTAATCAACCTGCCGGTTGGTTTGCTGGGCATGTTCCTTGCCGCCATATTCCTGCGGGAAACCCCGCTTTTAAAGGCCCGGTTCGACCCGGTGGGCTGCCTGCTCTGCAGTGCCGGCTGCTTTGCCGTCCTGTTGGCTTTAAGCGAAGGGCAGGACAGGGGGTGGACTTCCCAGTATATCGTCACCCTCCTGGTGTCGGCCTTCTTTTTCCTGCTCCTGTTTGTGCTCTGGGAACTGCAGGAAGATCAACCCATGCTGGACGTCCGCCTGCTGGCGAACCCCGTGTTTGCAGCCAGCCTTTTAACCACGGCCGTGGTGACCATCGGCCTTTTCGGCGGGCTTTTCCTGGTTCCCATTTTTACCCAGAACCTGCTCGGGTTAACACCGACGCAGACGGGTTTACTCCTGATGCCTGCCGCACTGGCCAGCGGCCTGATGATGCCCATCAGCGGCCGGTTGTACGATAAAATTGGGGCAAAGCCGCTGGCCCTGGTGGGGCTGTCGGTGGTTGCCTATACCACGTGGGAACTTCATAAAATAAATCTGGACATTTCCACACACTGGCTGCAGATGATGATGGTGTACAGGTCTCTCGGTATGGGGCTGGCCATGATGCCCATCGGCACGGCGGGTATGGAGGCCGTTGAGGCCAGGCTTTCCGGGCGGGCGTCGGCTTTTAACAACCTGGTGCGCCAGGTTTCGGCTTCCCTGGGCATCGCCTTTCTCACTTACGTTATGACAAAGCGCCAGGCCTACCACTTCAGCTGGCTGGCCGACGGTTTTTCCTGGTCTTCCCCGGTGGCTTATGGAGCCCTCCAGCAGGTCAAGCAGGCCCTGGGCCTCCCCGGGGACAGCGCCCTGGCTGTCTTCAGCCTGGCCGCCCAGCGGCAGGCCATGGCCAGCGCCATTGCCGATACCTTCGTTGTCAGTGCCGTTATGGTGGCCCTGGCCATCCCGCTATCACTGTTCCTGGGGAAGAAGGGGAAGGTTGCCAGGGGTGGATAGGGTTACCTGATAGAATAGACGGCCTCGAAGTGCTGGAAATTAAGTCACTGCCGGGCTGTCGTAAAACGTCTACTCAAAAGGAGAGTTGCCGTCCATGCATATTAACCTCCTGGGTGCCCGGGTGGATGCCGTGGATCTGGCCGGGGCGGTGGAGAAAGTGGCCGCATTTGTGGCCGCCGGGCACCCCCACCAGGTAATTACCTTAAACCCGGAAATTCTGTACCGCGCCCAGAAGGAGCCGGAGCTCCTGGACCTGATCAACCGGGCCGACCTGGTTACCGCCGACGGCATTGGTATTGTCTGGGCGGCAAAGGTGGCCGGCACCCCCGTTCCCGAGCGGGTGACGGGGATCGATCTTATGCTGGCGCTGGTGGAAAGGGCGGCCCGGGAGGGCTGGCGCATCTTCCTGCTGGGGGCGGCGCCGGGGGTGGCGGAAGAAGCTGCCCGGCGCCTGCGGGAGAAGCACCCCGGGCTGGTGGTGGCCGGCACGCAGCACGGTTACTTCCGGCCAGGTGCCGGGGAGGCAGGAGGGGAGGCGGTATTTATATCGCCCGGCCGCGCCCCGGTTGCATCTTCCGGGTACGGCGGCCGGCCGGGTGAGCCCCGGGTTCCCACCGAGGAAGAGGTGGTGGAGCAAATCCGGCGGGCCAGGCCGGACCTGCTTTTTGTCGCCCTGGGGGCCCCGAAGCAGGAGCAATTTATCGACCGGTATAAAGAGGTGCTGGGCGTACCCGTGGCCATGGGGGTCGGGGGGAGCTTTGACGTGATCGCCGGCCGGGTGGCCAGGGCCCCGGAATGGATGCGCCGCCTGCACCTGGAGTGGCTGGGCCGCCTGATCCGGGAACCGCGCCGCTGGCGGCGGATGCTGGTCCTTCCCCGCTTTGCCTGGCTCGTCTGGCGCAGGGCGCGACCGGCCGGAAGGTGAATAAAATGGTAGCTGGCGGGAGGAAAGAGAGCGCTTTTGTCGAAGATTTAACCTATTACGTCCGGTGGAGGGATAGAAAAAATGAGGAAAAAATGGCCTGTGCTGGCGGTCCTGCTGGTCTGCGGGATGCTGGCACTGGGTGGTTATGCTCACCTGGCCGGGGCTGCCGGCGGGGAGCCGGGCAGTGAAACCGATCCCCTGGTGAGCAAAAGCTTTGTCGAAGAATACGTGGCCAGGTATGTCAGCGAGGCGCTGGGAGAAGGACGGGGCAGCGGCGATTTCCAGTGGCGGGTAGCCAGTGTACCCGCCGGGCAGGAATTTACTGGCGGTGCGGGGATGGAGTTTATCCTGCGCACCGGCAGGGCCGTGGCCGTGGACCCCACGGGCAGCGGTATACCTGACGTTACCGCCGGCACCAATCTTTCTGCCGGCAGGGAAGTGGCCCCCAACCACCTGTACATCATACCGAGAAGTGACGGCCGGGGGCTGCGCGCCCAGACCGATGTAATCGTCATGTACCGGGGTGCCACCGGCAAATAAGGCGGGCATTTTGCCGCCTGTCCTGTAAAAGCGGGGTGTTGGTATGGTTGCTAAACGCAGGCGGAGGTGGAGGCCCAGGCCCCTGTTTCTGCTTTTAATGGTGCTGCTTCTGGCGGGAGGGGGCTACCTGCTGGCGGGGCACCCGGGCCTGAACTGGCCGCCTTTACCTGCCGCACCGGGGGACAACGAGGCCATGGCCAGCGAGCCCCTGGGTTCCTTTACCGTACTGCTTCTGGGTACCGATGCCCGGGCCGGGGAGAAGGTCGGCCGCACCGATACCATTATTGTGGCCAATGTGGACAGCGAGAAAAAGCGCATTGCCCTGCTGTCCATACCGCGGGATACCAGGGTGGATATTCCCGGACACGGCACGGATAAGATCAATGCTGCCGCTGTTTACGGCGGCCCGGCGCTGACCTGCGAGACCGTTTCCAACCTCATCGGTATGCCCGTCCAGTATTATGCCCTGGCCCGCTGGGAGGGGTTTAAAAACATTGTGGATGTTCTGGGCGGGGTAACCATTGAAGTGGAAAAGGATATGTATCATTATGACAGCAATGACGGCCGTGAATATGCCATAAACCTCAGGAAGGGAGTGCAGCGCCTGGACGGCAGCAAGGCCCTGCAGTACGTTCGCTTCCGGGGGGACCCCCTGGGGGATATCGGCCGCACGGAAAGGCAGCTGAAGTTTTTGAAGGCCCTGGCCGGGGAAGTGATGCAGCCGTCCACCCTGTTGAAACTGCCCCGCCTGGTGCCGGAGATCAACAAAAGCATAGAAACCAACCTGGGTGCCCGGCAGATGCTGGCCCTGGCCCGGGCGGCCCGGGACTTCGAGCAGGCCGAAATAGTCACCCAGACCCTGCCGGGGCGTTTTTTGAACCTGAACGGCATCAGCTACTGGTATGTGGAGCCTGCACAGGCCCATGAAGTGGCCCTGGCCCTTTTTGAAGAGGGGCGGGTGACGGAAGTGGTTCAGGGCCCCACGGTCAGCGAGGGCAAGTCTTCTTCCGGCCCGCCCGCGCGCAGGACGGGGACGGGCCAGCTGGCAGCTGGTGAGCCGGTGGTAACACCGTCTCAGCCACCCCCACCGGCGGTGCCGCCGGTTCTTCCCGCCCCGGAGGCGGTCGAACCGGGTCTTGATGCGGGGACCGGTGAGGATTCCGGCGGCGGGTTGACCGGGGAAGGTACGCCGGAGGAAAGCAACTCACCTCTACCCGGCAGCCACACGGGTGATGACGGGGTGCAGGGTGGCCCTGCCCCGCCTGCCCACGGTGGGGGGTATGGTGAGGATGGCGGTACAACCATAGAAATCATCCCCCTGCCCGGTAGAGGTGCCAGCTAGCCATACGTGCCGGCCGGGGTTATCCGGGCCGGAAATAAAACGGGCGGCGGATGGCGCCGCGTCCAGGCCAGACCACAGGATGAATTACCCGGAGGGTTTGTAGGGCCTCCTGCAGAACGCCTGCCGTGCCTGCAGGAGGTTTATTAATTTCAGGGGACTTTGGTGGGAACATTTTTATTATGCTGGAGGTCATTATTATATGAAGCAACGCTGGTATCCACTGCTGCTGGTGGTTTTGCTGCTCGCGGGCATAATCGCGGCGGGGGCGGCGGGCTGGCAGCGTTACCGGGTGGAGGCGGCTTTCCGCCAGGTGGAAGTGGCCATGCCCTATGATGAGCTGAGCAGGCTGGCCAGGCTATCGGGACGGGATACCGTGGAGGTAATGCGCCTTTTCCGGGAGCGGGGGCTGACCACCGTGCTGGTTAAAGAACCCACGGCGGACGCCCTGCGCCGGGCGGGAGAAATCGCAATAATGACCGGCCAGGAGTTGCTGCTGATGTCACCCCCCTGGCTGGGGCAGCTGCAGGCTGACGGCGGTTTGGCGCCCTCCGACACTTACCTGCTGACCACGCGGGAAAAAACTTTCCAGCGCCTGCTGGTCCAGCTCCGGGCCAAAACTTCCGGGGCGGAGGGATACCGGCCGGCGCCGGGAGTTTACGTGGTGCGCACTCCCGCCGATCCCGGGCTGCTTGCCCTGCTGGGCCTGGGGTTCCCGGAAGAGCCCCTGGAGGAAAGCGCCCGGGCCGGGCTGCTGGTGGCGGTGCAGGTGCGCAACTGGCCGGGAGCCACTGCCCGGGGGATTGAGCAGGCCCTGGCACCTCTGAAGGATATTCCCAACCTTTCGGTTCTGGCGTTTAACGACGATACCCTGCCCGGCTACCCGCAAAAGCTGCGGGCACTGGCCCGGGTGGTCGGGCAGCTGGGTGTGCCGGTGGCTCAGATCGAGTTCTTCCCCCAGAAAGGCCTGAATACACTGGGAATTCTCCTGGACAAGCAGGTGGTCCGCCTGCACAGCATTTCTCCCGGTGAGCTGGGCCGGTATACTCCCACCGGGGCCCTGGAAAGATACCGGCTGGCTGCGGCCGAGCGCAACATGAGGCTGTTGCTGGTGCGGCCCTTTACAGCGCCGGGGGGGCAGGATCTGCTCCAGGAAAACCTGGATTTTGTTGGCAGGCTGAAAGCAGGCCTGCAGCAGGAGGGCCTGGTGGTGGGGCGGGCGTCTACCCTGCCGGCCATACCCACTTCCCGGGCCGGTTTCTTCGTGATAGGGCTGGGAGTCATCGCCGGCTGTCTGTTCCTCGCCGGGCGCCTGGGCCTGCGCCGGGGTGAGATCTGGCTGCTGCTCCTGGCGGCGGCCTGGGCCGGGCTGCTGGCGGCAGCCCCGGTTCCGGCACGCAAGCTGATGGCCCTGGCGGCGGTAATCATCTTCCCCGGCCTGGCCCTGATTACCGGTGTGCGCGCCCGGGGTGCATCCATCCTGGAAAGCGCGGGCCTCCTTTTGAGCACCACCCTGGTATCCCTGCTGGGCGCGCTGTTCATGGTGGGCCTGCTGGCGGATGCCGGGTTCATGCTCAAGCTGGACCAGTTCAGCGGGGTCAAGGTGGCCCACCTGGCGCCGTTACTCCTGGTGGCGGGGGTGTTTTTCTTCCTTTCCGGCCCGGCTGAACCTGCGGCAAAGCGCCTCCACAGGACGCTGGACCAGCCGGTGCTGGTCAAATGGGCCGTTCTCACCGCCCTGCTCCTGGTGGTGCTGGCCGTTTATCTGGTGCGCACGGGCAACGAAGGGGAAGCGGTTACCACCGCCCTGGAGCTGAAATTCCGGGGATTGCTGGATGCCCTTCTGGGGGTGCGCCCGCGAACGAAGGAATTTTTGCTCGGCCACCCCGCTTTGATGCTGCTTTTCTATACCGGCTACCGGGATAACCGCTTCCTGCCCCTTCTGCTGCTGGGAGCCATCGGACAGGTCTCCCTGGTGAACACCTTTGCCCACATCCACACGCCGCTGCTGGTATCCCTGGTGCGGCTGGTCAACGGCCTGGTGCTGGGGATGCTGGTGGGCCTGGCGGTTATCCTGGTGGTGAATCTGGTCGGGAAATGGTGGCGCAGGTTCTCCCCGGAGGATAATTAGAGTATATCTATAAAACTGTGTTGTTAACTGCAAAGGCACGGTGTTGTCCAGAGCGAACGATTTTGCGGAGCGCCGGTAACAGCAGCCGGTGAAGCGAGGTTGCCCGCTCGGCTCTCGAGGACGCCAACGAAACCAAGCGAGATTAATGTAGAAGAACCACATCGGGTAGATAAAGTGGAGAGCATAAAAACAATATCGATGGCAATCCGCAGAGAGCCAGAGCCGGCCCGAAGCGAACCGAGGTGCGTATCTTACGCGGAGCACATGAGTGAGCGGGACAACACCGTGCCTTAAGTTGGAAAGTGAATCGGGTGAAAACGGGGGTGCAGTTATGGCGGCTGGTGGGGGGCCGGTGGTGGCCATCTCCGGCTATTACGGTTTCGACAACCTGGGGGACGAGGCGGTCCTCTACAGTCTGCTGGAGGCCCTGCGGGAGGTCTGCCCCGCCGTCCGGCCGGTGGTTCTTTCCCACGCCCCGGAGAGGACCCGCGCCCTTTACGGCGTGGAGGCCGTGAACCGCTGGCGGGTGACGGAAGTTTACCGTGCCCTCGCCGGTGCCGACCTGGTGATCAGCGGCGGGGGCAGCCTGCTGCAGGACGTCACCGGCCTCAAGAGCCTGGTCTACTACCTGGGCGTGGTCTGGCTGGCCCGTCGCCTGGGCAAGCCGGTGGTTTTCTACGCCCAGGGCATCGGCCCCGTGCGGAGCAGGACGGGCCGGCTGCTGGTGCGCCTGGTGGCCAGCGACGTTCAACTGATCACCGTACGGGACGCGGCTTCCGCCCGGGACCTGGCGGAGATGGGGGTCACCCGGCCTCCGGTGGAGGTTACCGCCGACCCGGTGCTGGGCCTGGACCCGGCCCGGACGGGCAGGGAAAAGGGTATGGAGATCCTGGAAAGGGCGGGCATTCTCGAACCGCCGGCCACAGGCGGGGGGAATAATAGCCGCCCCGGTGAAGATGGCGGGTCGGGGACGGCCGTGCCCGTGGTGGGGGTATCGGTGCGGGAATGGCCCGGCTTCGGGGCGGAACAGCAGCGGGCCCTGGCCCGGGTGGGTGACGACCTTTGCCGCCGGGGATACCGGGTGCTTTTCATTCCCCTGCACTATCCGGAAGACCTGGCCGTGAGCCGCCAGGTGGCAGCCATGATGCAGGAGGGGGCTATCGTCCTGGAGCGGGGGCTTACCGTTGGTGAGGCCGTGTCCCTGTTTGGCTGCCTGGACCTGCTCATCGGCATGCGGCTGCATGCCCTGATCCTGGCCGCGGTGATGGGCGTGCCGCCCCTGGGTATAAGCTACGATCCGAAAATCGACCGCTTTCTGGAACAGCTGGGGCTGCAGCCGGGGGGGCGGGCCGCCGATCTGGACTACAGTGCATTGAGCAAAGCGGTGGATGAAATCCTGGCCGACCCGGCCGGGTTCAGGGCCCGGCTTTCCCGGGCCGTAGAGCCGTTGAGGGAGCGCGCCCGGGCCACCGCCCGGCTGGCCGGTGCATTAATGGAAGTTGGAGGTTGGAAGTCGGAGGTCGGAAAATTCGATTAGTTAAACTTGCCCCGGGTGAAAAATTTTTTTGACCTTTTGCACTGGAAAAATTGCGAAAACGAGGTATTGTTTATCTGGGGAGGTAATTTCGCGTTGCGTAGTGTGAAAAAATTAGTCGCCCTTCTGCTGGGGGGGACCTTTCTATGGGGCTGCACGGCCGCCTTTGCCGTTCTACCGGCCGGGGCGGATAGTGCCGCCGCCGGTTCCCAGGCCGTACAGGCCACGGTAGTTGGCAGGCCGGCGCCGCAACCCCTGGTTTCCCGGCCGCCGGCCGATCAGATCCAGACCCTGGCCCCGGGTGTCTGCTATTATCCCATTTCCGGGCGCACCTGGCAGGATGAACCCTTAAAGGGGCATGTGCTGGAAGTGGACCCCGGGCAGGCCCTGCTGGAAGTGCGGGTGGCGGTGGGCGGCGACGCCCTTGGCCGGAAGGAAACGCTGAGCCGGCTGGCCGCCCGCCACGGGGCCGTGGCCGCCGTGAACGGGGGGTACTTCGACCCCTCCTCCGGACACCCCATCGGCAGCCTGGTCCAGGACGGCCGGCTGCTGGCCACCTCCGGGATCCTGCGGACCTCCGTCGGGATCACCGGAGATAACCGGGTCCGGTTCGGTTACTTCGCGCCCCGGGTGACGGTGCGTCCCGGAGATGGGGAACCCCTGGTGGCGGCCGGGGTCAACACTTCCCCCGTGGCCGGGGGGATTACCCTGTATACCCCGGCCTGGGGTGAGCGCGCCGGTTCCGCCGGTGACGGTATTGATGTGGTGGTACGTCCGGAGACGGAAAAAAGCAGCCGGTACATAGTTTCGGAAATTGGTTACGGGGGCAGCCCGATTCCCCGGGACGGTTACGTGCTCACCTTCCGGGGTGAGGCGGCCGCACAGGCCGCCGTGCTGGCGGTGGGCACACCGGTGGACGTGCAGTTCGACTGGGGTGCCGGCTGGGAAGGGTTAAAGCACCTGGTTACGGCCGGGCCCCTGCTGGTGGATGAGGGGCAGCCCCTGCTCCAGGCCATTATGGAAGGGTTCCGGGGCAGCGTGCTGGAGCCGGCCCCCCGCACGGCCATAGGGGTGGACGGCCAGGGCAGGCTCCTGCTGGTGGAAGTGGACGGCCGGCTGAAGGAGTGGAGCGCCGGCGTTACCCTGGAGGAACTGGCCTACCTGATGGCCGACCTGGGAGCGGTGCGCGCTGCCGCCCTGGACGGGGGAGGTTCCAGCGCCATGTGGGTGAAGGGCAGGCTGGTCAGCCGTCCATCGGGGGGACGGGAGCGGGAGCTGGCCAATGCCATTCTGGTGCTCCATCAGGTGCCGGTTTATCTGAACGGCGAGCGGCTGTTTTTTGACGTTCCGCCCCTGATGGACAATGGCCGCACCCTGGTACCCATGCGGAGGATTTTCGAAGTCCTGGGGGCGGAAGTGTCCTGGAATGAAGAAACCAGGACCGTGACGGCGACCCGCGGGGAGCGCACGGTCAGCCTGGCCCTGGGGCAGAAGGAGGCCGTTGTCAACGGTAAAACCCTGCCCCTGGACGCTCCCGCCCGGGCGGTGGAAGGGCGTACCATGGTCCCCCTGCGTTTTGTGGGCGAGGCCCTGGGGGCGGCGGTAACCTGGCAGGATAACCCGCTGGCAGTAATAATCGAGCAGTGAAAAACCCGGCCGGGCTCCCGCGGGGATAATGGCCCGGCGTGAAAGGTGAGGGATAACCGTGATGGCAAGAATATACAGGCTCCTGGCGCCTTTTATTGCCGCCCTGGTTGCGGCCAGCACCCTTCTGCCCCTGCCCGCCCTGGCCGGGGACGCGGTGGTGGAGGTGGATTACCGGGATGACATTACCTACAACCATCCTTACTATGTGACCCGGTTGCCCGGGGGCAACCTGCTCCTGACCCGGGTAGGCCACCAGTCACCGGCTGTGGTGGAAATCACCCCTGCCGGCCAGGAAGTCTGGTCTTACCGGGGCGTCCAGGCTGCTGCGGCCACCCGCCTGGCCAGCGGTAATACCCTGATTGCCGATTCCGGTGCGCCGGGGAGGCCTTTTGCGCCCCGCGTGGTGGAGGTAACCCCTGCTGGCAATGTGGCCTGGGAGTACCGCCTGCCTTCCCTGGCCCAGGCGCCCCGCTACGCCCAGCGGCTTTCCAGCGGCAATACCCTGATCACCCTGCCCTACAAGATTATCGAAGTAACCCCGGATAAGAGGGTGGTCTGGTCCTACGGCTGGGGCAGGCCTGTGCCGCCCGGCACGCCGGGCCACCTGGCCAACCCGGTGCAGGCCGTGCGGCTGCCCAACGGCCACACCCTGATCGTGGACCAGGGATTTACCGGGGGTCGGGTGCTGGAGTTAGACGCTCATAAGCAGGTGGTATGGCAGGTGGGGGACGGTACATATAACCCGCCGCCCGTTTCACAGGGGGTGCCGGGGGAAGCGGCGGGGAGCGGGGAAGGACAGGGCGACCGGCAGGTACTTCCCGGCCCGGCGGGTACCGCCCCGGCCGCTGATGCCGCCCCCCGGCCGGTCCGGCTCAAGCGGCCCACGGGTGTCCTGCGTCTTCCCAACGGGAACACGCTGATTGCCGATGCCGGCACTTCCACCCTGCTGGAAGTGGCTCCGGACCGCCGGGTTGTCAATTCCTGGTCCTGGAAGGGTGCCCTGGCCGGTCTTCCCGTGATGAACCAGTGGCTGGCTGCTCCCGTGGACCCGTTCAGGGTGGTTGTTCCCCTGACCCTGACCAGCTCCCGGTCCCGTGTCCTGGTGATTGCCTCACCGGATGACGCTGCGCAATAGTTCCGGCCCGCCGGGGGCGCCGGCTGTAACCTGGCACAATCTACCACTAATATCCGGTGGTGGCGGCGCATACAGATTTATCGTGTGCACCGGGGCCGGCCCGGAACCCGCGCCGGCCCCGGCTGAAAAAATTTTGGGCGCGAAGGGCCGGGCGGGAAGCTTTTTGTGGTATAATATTCCTGTCCGCAGGCGCGTGCTTAAATTCTGCGAAAGGAGTGTTGTTCCGGCTGGGGCCGGAAAATTCATGCTGGACATTAAATCGATTGCAGAAATTTTGCCCCACCGTTACCCCTTTTTGCTGGTGGACAGGGTTCTGGAGGTTGAGGCGGGAAAACGGGCCGTGGGCATTAAAAATGTAACCATCAACGAGCCCTTTTTTGCCGGGCATTTTCCCGGCCACCCGGTGATGCCCGGGGTGCTGGTAATCGAGGCTATGGCCCAGGTGGGGGCGGTGGCCCTGCTGCAGGTGCCGGAATTTGCAGGAAAGCTGGCCTTATTTGCCGGCATCGACAAAGCCCGCTTCCGCCGTCAGGTGGTACCCGGCGATCAGCTGCTCATCGAAGTGCAGATACTTAAAATGCGGGGGAACATCGGCAAAGCGGCGGGCCGGGCCATGGTGGGGGATCAGCTGGCGGCGGAGGCAGAGCTGGTTTTCGCCGTGGAACAGGGGAAATAATCAAATTCTTCCTCAGCGGGCAAAATGCTGAATAGGCTTGTCCGGATTCCACTGTTCACCATATTTCGCCCTCCAGCGCATTAAACCACGGTTTGTAGTTGATTAGTTCATAATGGTACAATACTACTGGTAAAATGGGATAATGCCGCTTGCGGAGGGATTGAGCTTGCTGAAATTATGGGTGGGCCTGCTGCTGGCCGGCGGGATCACCCTGGCGGTCACGCCGTGGGTGCGGCAGCAGGCGTTTCGCTGGGGTGCGCTGGATCGGCCGGAGGCCCGCAAGGTGCACAGGAAGGTCATGCCGCGGCTGGGCGGCCTGGCGGTATACGCCGGGTTTGTGACAGCCGTCCTGGTTACCATGCCTCTCACACCCGCCCTGCGGGGGCTGCTGCTGGGGATGACGCTGATCCTGCTTCTGGGCATATGGGACGATACCCGGGGTCTTTCCCCCCGGGTGAAGCTGGCCGGGCAGGTGGTTGCAGCGCTGGTCCTGCTGCCCCTGGGAGTGCAGGTGCATTTTATTACCAACCCCTTTAACGGTCATATTGTCGACCTGGGATGGCTGAGCATTCCCGTCACCATTTTCTGGGTGGTGGCCGTTACCAATGCTGTGAACCTGATTGACGGGCTGGATGGCCTGGCCGGCGGTGTGTCCTGCATTGCCGCCGTTACCATGGCGGTGGTGGGCTGGACGCAGTGGCAGGTTTTTGGTGCCGCCGGGCAGCGGGAAATAATCATGCTGGCCCTGATGCTGGCGGCAGCCCTGCTGGGGTTCCTGCGCTATAATTTCCACCCGGCCAGGATTTTCCTTGGCGATTGCGGGTCCATGCTGCTGGGTTACACCCTGGCCGTAATGGCCATTATGGGCCTGACCAAGAGCGTCACCGCGGTTTCGGTGCTGGTACCCCTGGTTATACTGGGTATCCCCCTGCTGGATACCTTCTTTGCCATCCTGCGCCGCTGCCACAGGCACCGGCCCATTTTCCAGCCGGATAAGGAGCACCTGCATCACCAGCTGCTGGCCATGGGGCTTTCCCACAGGCAGGCCGTTCTGGTAATTTACGGCGTCAGCGCCCTGCTGGGCGCCAGCGCGGTAATATTGAACCTGGTGGCCACCGACCAGGCGCTGGCCCTGCTGGTTGTTATGGCCATTGTAATCATCGCCGGGGCAAACAAGGTGGGTGTAACTGGCAGAATTCCTGATCGGGATCGACAGGCATCGAGCAGGTTCTAGAATTAAGCAGCACCAGCGGTCCTGCCGGGTGGGAGGACCGCTTTTTTACACTTTATTTTTCAATGGGGGTGTTGCTTGCATGCGCATATCCAAGGCAATCATTCCGGCAGCCGGCCTGGGCGTACGCTTCCTGCCGGCTACCAAGGCCCAGCCCAAGGAAATGCTGCCCATAGTCGACAAGCCCACCATCCAGTACATCATCGAAGAGGCGGTACATTCGGGTATCGAGGACATCCTGATCATTACCGGCCGTCACAAGCGGGCCATAGAGGACCACTTTGACAAATCCCCGGACCTGGAGGAACAGCTCAGGGCCAGGGATAAGCTGGGGCTGCTGGAGCTGGTACAGGATATCAGCGAGATGGTCGACATATATTATGTGCGGCAGAAAGAACCCCGGGGGCTGGGGCATGCGGTTTACTGCGCCCGGAAATTCATCGGCAATGAGCCCTTTGCCGTGCTGCTGGGCGATGACATTGTGCGCAGCAGGACACCGTGTCTAAAGCAGCTGTTGAACCTTTACGAAGAGATGCCGGGTACCATCCTGGCAGTGCAGGAGGTACCCCGTGAGGACGTCAGCAAGTACGGAATCCTGGATGCCGAGCCCATCAGGGATGGCGTCTACCGGGTGCGGGACCTGGTGGAAAAACCATCACCCGAGGAGGCACCTTCCTGCCTGGCCATTATGGGCCGTTACATAATTGACCCGCGCATTTTTGATATTCTGGCCGAGACGCCGCCCGGGGCGGGCGGGGAGATCCAGCTTACCGACGCGTTGAAGGTGCTCTGTCAGGAGCAGCCGGTCTACGGCCTTGCCTTTAAAGGGCGCCGCTACGATGTGGGCGATAAGCTGGGATACCTGAAGGCCATGGTGGAATTTGCCCTGGACCGGCCGGACCTGGGCGAAGAATTTGCTTCTTACCTCAAGGAAGTTGTACGGAACCTCTAGAAGCCCGGCATGGTGGGAGCCGGTTTTAAGACCGGCTCCCGCTTATGTACAGCGCTGCCCGGTTGGCCGGGCGATAAATTCTGCAGGATGACGAAAGGGGTTAAGCATGCGGGTTCTGGTTACCGGCGGTGCCGGTTTTATTGGTTCCCACGTGGTGGAGCAGCTGGCGGCGGGCGGGGCGACGGTGGCGGTCCTGGACGACCTCTCCCGGGGCAGCCTGGCCAACCTGCCCCCCGGGGTCAGCCTTTACCATGGGGACATCCGGGATAAGGTGTTTGTACGGGAAACCCTGGAGCATTTCCGGCCCCGGGTGGTCGTGCACCAGGCGGCCCAGGTGGATGTCCGGACTTCCCTGGACGATCCCGCCCGGGATGCCGCGGTAAACATTGAAGGCACCATTCACCTGCTGGAAGCCTGCCGGCAGGCCGGGGTGGAAAAGGTGGTTTACGCCTCTTCGGCAGCCGTTTACGGGGATCCCCTCTACCTGCCCGTGGATGAAGGGCATCCCGTTCGCCCCCTGGCGGGGTACGGCATATCCAAGCATACGGTGGAGCATTACCTGCAGGTATACCGCGCCCTTTACGGGCTGGATTACACTGTGCTGCGTTATGCGAACGTGTACGGCCCCCGGCAGGATGCCACGGGGGAAGGGGGGGTGGTGGCCGTTTTTACCCGCCGCCTGCTGCGGGGTGAGGACCCCTGCGTTTATGGGGACGGCGAGCAGACCCGGGACTTTGTTTACGTGGGGGATGTGGCCGCGGCCAACCTGGCTGCCCTCAGAAAGGGAGGCGGCCAGGTGCTGAACGTAAGCACCGGCCGGGCCACGACGGTCAATGAATTGCTCCGCCTGCTGCAGGGCATCACCGGGGCAAAAATAAAGGCCCGCTACTGCCCGCCCCGCCCGGGTGATATCCGTCACAGCTATCTTGCCTGTGACCTGGCGCAAAAAATCCTGGGCTGGCGGGCCCGTACGGACCTCGCTACCGGTTTAAAGCTGACCGTGGAATGGTACAGGCATAGCCTGAGCCCGGACCGGAGCGGTTGAAACCGCTCCCCGGTTCAATTCTTGCCCGCGCCCCTGCAGCCGATCCTGCAGCCTGCCGGAACCTTATTTTTACGGCCCTGCCGGATCCGGCGCAGGTATTCTTCAAACATCTTTTGCCTTTTCTCCAGCCTGGTGAGCAGCTTTTTACTGTTCATAATTTACCCCTCCCGGTACCAGTATTGCCAGTAAATGGAATAAGTAAACCCCCTGCCCGGAACACGGTATAATTTCCCTGTCCCCCGGTAAACTAAGGCTTGTAAATTAATACTGATGGAGGGAAGGGAAAATGAATCCTTATCTGGAAATTCTTATCCGGGCGGTGGGTGCTTTTGTGGCGGTCCTGGTAATTACCCGGGTGGTGGGTAAGAGCCAGGTGGGACAGCTTACGGTGGCGGATTTTGTCAACGCCATTGTCCTTGGCTCCATTGCCGCCTCCCTGGTTACGGATCTGAAAGAAAACGGCTGGTACTATGCCTTTGGGCTCGTCCTGTTCGGCCTTTTAACACTTATTTGCGAATATGGTTCGTTAAAATCCCGTCCCCTGCGTAAACTGCTGGAAGGTGAACCCACGGTAATCATCCACAATGGCAAGATCCTGGAACACAACATGAAGAAATTGACCTACAACCTGGATAACCTGATGATGCAGCTGCGGGAAAAAAATGTGTTTAACATTGCCGATGTGGAGTTTGCCGTGGCCGAACCCAACGGGAAGCTGAGCGTGCTGTTGAAGAGCCATAAGCAGCCCCTTACCCCGGAGCATATGCAGATTCCCACCAGGTATCAGGGCATTCCCTCGGAATTAATTGTGGACGGTGTGGTTATCCAGCAGAACCTGAAGCAGAACAACCTGACCGAGGACTGGCTCTACCGGGAGCTGGAAAAGCAGGGCGTCAAGTCGGTCAAGGATGTGGTATATGCCAGCCTGGATTCAGAAGGCAACCTGTATGTGGATAAAAAAGAGGACACCATGCAGAACGTAACCGACATTACCGATAAGCTTCCCGGCAAAATGCCCCAGTAGGCTGGCCGGGCAAATTAATGCTGCCAAGTATCAAGAAGGGGGGATTATTCTGGCTACCAGAATTTCCTTTGGCACTGACGGCTGGCGGGGGGTGCTGGCCCGGGATTTCACCTTTGATAACGTGGCCCTGGTGGCCCGGGCGGTGGCCGGCTACCTGGAGGACCACCGGCTGGCCGGGCGGGGGGTGGTGGTGGGCTACGATAACCGTTTCCTGTCGGAACACCTGGCCGACACCGTGGCCGGCGTTTTTGCCCGGCGGGGCATTCCCGTCTACCTTACCGCAGGGGCCACCCCCACTCCGGTTACCGCCTTTGCCATTAAAGAGCACCGGGCCGGGGGGGCCGTTATGCTGACGGCCAGCCACAACCCGCCGGAGTACAACGGGTTCAAGTTTATCCCCGAATATGCCGGGCCCGCCCTGCCCCACATCACCCGGGAAATTGAGGAAAAAATTCACCGCCTGCAGGAGGCGGGGGAACGGGGCGAGCCGGGTGGGCTCCCCGCTGGTTCCGTTCGCCGGATTGACCCCCGGGCTGCCTACATCCAGCATATAAAAGGGCTGGTTGACTTCGAGGCCATCAGAAAGGCCCGGTTGAAGGTTATCGTGGACCCCATGTACGGGGCGGGTATCGGTTACCTGGAGGATATCCTGGCCGGTGAGGGGGTGGAGGTGGAAACCATTCACAACCGGCGGGATCCGCTTTTTGGCGGCAGCCTCCCCGAGCCCACCGGTAAATCCCTGGGCGAGCTGCGCTCCCTGGTTCTGGAACGCGGGGCCCACCTGGGCCTGGCCCTGGACGGGGATGCCGATCGCTTCGGCATCATTGACCGGGACGGCACCTATATAGCGCCCAACCTCTTCCTGCCCCTGCTGTATTATCACCTGCTCAAGACCCGTGGTGAACGGGGGCCGGTGGTGCGCACGGTGGCCACCACCCACCTGCTGGACCGCCTGGCCCGGGCCCATGAGCAGGAGGCCTATGAAACACCTGTGGGCTTCAAGTATATTGGCCAGTACCTGCGGGAAGAAAATTGTCTTCTGGGAGGGGAGGAAAGCGGGGGATTGTCCATCCGCGGGCATATCCCCGAAAAGGATGGCATCCTGGCCGGGCTTCTGGCTGCGGAAATGGTGGCCGCCCACGGCAAGAGCCTGGGCGACCTGGCTGCTGAAGTCTGGTCTACTTACGGCCGGTTGTTTAGCGAGCGGCTGGATGTACATACCTCGGCGGAAAATAAAAAGAGGATCCTGGGGCTGCTTGAAGATTTTCACCCCCGGGAAATTGGCGGCCTGAAGGTGGAGCGGCGCATTGCCGTGGATGGGACCAAGCTGGTGCTGGAGAACGGTTCCTGGGTGCTGGTAAGGGCTTCGGGCACCGAACCCCTTTTCCGTGTCTACGTGGAGGCCGGTACGGAGGACGAGCTGCGCCGGCTCCAGCAGGAGGTCCGGGCCATGCTGGGGCTGCAGGAGGGCTGCTGATATAAGCGAGCCGTTCAGCGTTTACGCCGGGCCTTCTACTTCCGCAGGGCGTTTACCGCCTGGGCAAGCCCGGCGATGCTGGAGGCCAGGTTTTCCAGCTTTGTCTCGATGCGCACCAGCAGGTAGGCGGTGACCACTATGGGAAAGCCAAGGTTGCCGACGGCCTGCAAAATGGTTTCCACAGGGCAACACCTCCGGATATGAGAAGTGAGAAGTGAGAGGTGAGAAGTGGGATTTGGAAAGGTATCCGCTAAAGCCGGGTACCTTCTTACGTTTTCCAGGGATTATGGTCCGGGAAGACGGCCCCCGGCAGCGCTGCCGGGGGCCGGGATTCTGGAGATGGTTCAGGCCGGATCGTAGAGGTCGTTGGTGGTGCGGTCGACGATCTGTACATCCTGCTTGGAGACCAGGGCGCCGCCGCCGGTTTGGAAGACGTTTTTGCTGATGATCAGGTCCATGACGGCTTCAATTTCGGCGGCGGTAATATTGTCCCGGGGGTTGTCCAGGCTGATGGTAAAGTTGGAGCCGCTTTCATTCTTAAAAACCATGCGCAGGGTCTGGGTGGTGGTGATGGCCACTTAAAAGCACCTCCTTGTGGTTTTAAATGATAACAGCCGTTCTGTTACACGGATTTGGGTCATAAGCGGGACCTGTTTAACACGGGTCCCGCTTCAAACACCGGCCGTTAGGCCTGGAGCAGGCGGACGTTATCGATCCGGTTTACTCCCGCCAGGGGGTATTCCTGGAGTCCGGCCAGCGCCTGGGCCACATCGAAAAGATCCTGGTCGGCGGCGTCGGGACGAATGTTGTTCAGGTTCTTGTTGCGGTAAACCGGGTTACCCTCATCATCCATTCCGGTCTGCAGGACCAGCCGCAGGACAGTGGTACCGGGAACTCTGTTTACAGCCATAAAGGAACACCTCCTAATAGAACTATCTATCGAACACGTGTTCGAGTAACCTTATTATACCCGGGTCAGGAGGTGCCGTCAAGTCCAGAATATGTAAATATATGTCATATTCTGGGTATAAGGGCCGGGTGAATTAGCTCTTTTTAGCCCGGTTCTGGAATTAATTTGACACTGCTCCGGGCTTTCTGCTAGAATAGTCGTGGCAGTTTTTGCCCGCAGTTATGGAGGTGTTTGGATTGGCCAGGAGACTTTTTACTTCGGAATCGGTAACCGAAGGTCACCCGGACAAGGTGGCCGATCAAATTTCTGACGCCATCCTGGATGAGATTATTGCTCAGGACCCGGATGCCCGGGTGGCCTGCGAAACACTGGTCACCACCGGCCTGATTCTGGTGGCCGGTGAGATTACCACCAGATGTTATGTGGATATTCCCCGGATTGCCCGGGAAACGGTGCGGGAGATAGGCTATACCCGGGCCAAGTACGGTTTTGACTGCGATACCTGTGCGGTGATTACCTCCATTGACGAACAGTCGCCGGACATTGCCATGGGAGTAAACAGGGCTCTGGAGGCCCGCTCGGGGGAGATGACCGACTCGGAGATCGAGGCCATTGGCGCCGGGGACCAGGGCATGATGTTTGGTTTTGCCACCAATGAAACGAAGGAGTTCATGCCCCTGCCCATTGCCCTGGCCCACCGGCTGGCCCGCCGGCTGGCCACGGTGAGGAAGACCCGGGAACTGCCCTATCTGCGTCCCGACGGCAAGGTTCAGGTGACGGTGGAATATGAGGACGACCGGCCGGTGCGCCTGGACACAGTGGTCATTTCGGCCCAGCATCACCCGCGGGTACCCCTGGACCAGATCCGGGAGGACCTGATTGAAAAGGTTATCAGGCCGATCATACCGCCGGAACTGCTCAACTCCACCACCCGCTACTTCATCAACCCCACCGGCCGTTTTGTCATCGGCGGCCCGCAGGGCGATACGGGCCTCACCGGGCGCAAGATTATCGTGGATACCTACGGTGGTATGGCCCGCCACGGCGGCGGCTGCTTTTCCGGCAAGGATCCCACCAAGGTGGACCGTTCCGCCAGCTATGCCGCGCGCTATGTGGCCAAGAATATTGTGGCCGCCGGGCTGGCCGATAAGTGCGAGGTGCAGCTGGCCTATGCCATCGGCGTGGCCCGCCCGGTATCCATCATGGTGGATACCTTCGGTACCGGCAGGGTCAGTGATGAACTGCTGGTCAGGCTGATCCGGGAGCATTTTGACCTGCGGCCGGCCGGAATCATTAAGGCCCTCGATTTGCGCCGGCCCATTTACCGCCGCACCGCCGCCTACGGCCACTTCGGCCGCACCGATATCGACCTTCCCTGGGAGCGTACCGACAAGGCGGAAATCCTGCGCAAAGAAGCGGGAGCGTAGGAGACCAGGCACATAAACATTGAGTTAAGCAATTTAAAAGTATTCTGTAAAACCGTTATGAAGAGGATGCGGTGCGCATCTTACGCGGAGCACTGGAGTGAGCGGGGACAGCGCCGCATCCAACCGGGTTCACGGAATATTGACATTTAAAACGCCGGGTAATCCTTTCACCCCCGCCGGCGGTCCTGCATATGGTGGAGCAGGAGCGAAAACGGGGGTGATTGTCTTGCTGGTGCAGTTTCTCCTGGCGCTCTGGCTGGCGTGGCTGGTGGCGGTTGTGGTGAAGGTATGCCGCCTGGTCCTGGTTTACCGCCGTTATGCCGGGCAAAGCCGGGGAAAACTGGTGCTGCTCCTTTCCAACCAGGAACAGGCCTGCGAGGGATTTTTACGCCGGCTGGCCTCCGGGTGTGAGCTTTTGCTGCCCCGGATGGAGCTGGCCGTGGTGGTGGGTGAAGACAGCAGCGACGATACTTCCGGCATTGCCCGCATCCTGGGCCGTCAGCTGGGTTTCACCGTCATACCGGCTCAAGGAGCGGCCGGGGCGGAAAAAGCTGCCCTTTCGGCCATGCTGGCCCGCCTGCCGGGGGAACCCCGGAACGGCCTGGCCGGCGGGGACCCTCCCACCTGGTATTACGATGCCCGGGGGTTGCAGGGCAAGCACCTTTTGCGCACATCCGTATTGCGGCAGATGAGCCGGGCAGCCTGAGGATGCCGGGAGGTGAATGGCCTTTTCCTGTCGAAATAACTCCCTGAGGTGAGGAGTTTTGAAGGGAATGCGTCGCCTTACCCACGTTGCCTGCACCTGGCTGGTTGTTGGCCCGGGTGCGTGGGTACTGGCACGCCTTTTTTCTTCTCTGGATCTGGATTACGGCGGGCATTTTCTTGTTTTTGCCGGCCTGGGGGTGGCCGCGGAATGGCTGGCGGTGAATTTTCCCCACGGCCAGCTGTCGGGGGGGTTCGCCCTGGTCCTGGCCACCTTCATCCTTTTTGGCGCACCGGCAGCCGCCTGGACGGGAGCCCTGGCCACCCTGATCAGCCAGGGATTCTGGCCCCGGGGCAACTCCCTGAGGACCGTTTTGTTCAATGCCGCCCAGCATGTGCTGGCAGTAATGGCGGGCAATTATGCCTGCCACCGGCTGGCCGGCCCGGCTGGCGATCAGATCTCAACGGGCCAGGTGGCCGGCCTCCTGGCCTTCTCGGGAGTGTATTTTCTGGTAAATCACCTGCTGGTCTCCCTGTACATTACCACTTCCGGGAAGTACCGCCACCCCCTGCTCTCCCGGGGGGATGCCCTGCGCTGGGACGGGCTGACCTGCCTGTCCTGCATACCGGTCGGCCTGCTCATGAGTTATTTATACCGCGAAACGGGCCTGTCCGGTGTGGTGCTGCTTTCCCTCCTCCTGCTGGTCATCCAGTTCGTCCTGCGCCTGTACGTGCATACGGAGCTGGCCAACAGGGAGTTGCTGGCCCTTTACCACGTGGCCCGGGCGCTCAATCAGAAGCTGGATGTGCAGGAAATCCTGGACCTGGTGCTGAAGGAGACCAGGCGGGTGGTATCCTACCACAGCGGGGTGGTTTACCTGTGGTCGGGGGAGAAGTGCTGCTATGAAGCCCGGGCCGCTGCCGGCCCGTTCAGGGATAAATTAGCCGGGAGCATGATCTTTAAGGGAGAAGGTTTCACCGGCTGGGTGGCGGAAAAAGGTGAGCCGGAAATTATTTATAACGCGCGGGAGGACCCCCGGGTCCGCCACGAGCCGGGGTTGTTCCAGGTGCTGCGCTCCTTTATGGTCATCCCCCTCCTGGCTGACAACCGGAAGGTGGGGGTTCTGGTTATCGGTGATAAGCGCCCGTTTGCCTTCAATGAAAACCACCTGCATACCATATCCGTAATTTGCGGCCAGGCGGCGGTGGCCATTGCCAGCACGCTGCTGATGAAGCAGCTGGAAGATAGTGCCAACACCGATGGCCTGACGGGCATTTACAACCACCGCTATTTCACGTACCGGCTCGGAGTTGAGTTTCAGCGCGCCCGGGATGCCGGCCTGCCCCTGGCGCTGATCATGCTGGATGTGGATAATTTTAAATTAATCAACGACCGTTTCGGCCACGTTGCCGGGGACGCGGTGCTGGTGGAACTGGCCCGGCTCCTGCGGGATGCCGTGGGCGAGAGGGGAGTGGTCTGCCGTTATGGCGGGGAGGAATTTGCCATCCTCCTGCCCGGGTTTGATTCCGCCCGGGCCGGCGAACTGGCCGGGGATTTAAGGCGGCTGGTGCGGGAACATCATTTTGCGGTAAAGGACATGCCCCGGCAGGTGCGGATAAGCCTGGGTGTGGCGGGCTACCCCCGGGATGCACGGGATGCGGATATGCTGGTAAAAATGGCCGACCGGGCCCTCTATGGTGCCAAGAGGACGGGCAAGGATCGCGTGGTATTATACGGGCAGCTGGCCGACCTGCCGCGGCAGGAATGGTGAAAACCGGCCGGCGGGATGCATCCCCCGTGTCGGGCAGCAGTGTCCGGTACGGGTAAGATCAGGGAGCTGAGCGGGGTGTTTCGTCTGCTAATTCCCCTGCGGGAGTTGTGGAGCGATTTTCTGGACCTGTTATTTCCCCCGCCCCGGGGGTGCCCCCTCTGTGGTGCCGGGGCGGAAGGGGAAGGGTTCTGCCCCCGGTGCCGGGAGATGTTCCTGGACCACAGGGCGCCGGTGGGTTGCACGGTTTGCGGCTGCTTTCCGGTGCGGAACGGAACGGGCGGCGCCTGCGGCGGCTCCGGCAGCAGGCCTTCCCCCCGCACCCTCTGCCCCCACTGCAGAAGCGATCGCCCGCCTTTCAAAGCGGCCCGGGCCGTCGGTCCCTACGAAGGCGTGTTGAAGGAAGCTGTCCTGCGCCTGAAGTTTCGCCGGGAGCGGGGACTGGCACGCCCCCTGGGACATCTGCTGGCCGCGGTGGCCCGGGAGATGGTCCCGCCCGGGGCAGTTCCCCTGGTGGTCCCGGTGCCCATTTCCAGCAGGCGCCTGGCGTTAAGGGGGTTTAACCAGGCCGAATTGCTGGCCGGGGAACTGTGCACGGCACTGGGCTGGCCCCTGGTGCCGGTGCTGCGCAAGGTGCGGGAAACCCTGCCCCAGACCGGCCTGTCCCGCGCAGAACGTTTGAGCAATTTATCCGGTTCCTTTGCTGTCGTTCCCGGTGCCCTGCCGCCGGGGCGCGTGGTGGTTTTGGTGGATGATGTAATCACCACCGGCTCCACGGCCCGGGAATGTACCTCTGTTCTCCTGGCCGCAGGTGCGGCAGCGGTATACGTCCTTACCGTGGCCGCACCTTACTGCCCGGCCACTACCCCTGCCGGGCCGCCGGCCGGGAGATAGAAAGCTTACCAACAACTTATCCAGAACCCGCAGAAGTTGTCCGGCGGGTTATTAACAGGTTTATCCACATTATCCACAGGATTTTCATCCACAGGGCAGGTTATCCACAGGCTTTTATCTTTCAACATTGCAATGCCGCTGGAGGTCTTTCCTGCAACGGCTGGATTGGCAACCCTTGACAATGGGAGCTGAATATGTTAGTATTCACCTACGTGTGTGTGCAAGCACCCACGGGATTTTATGCTGGGAGGAATGTTCATGCAAGGCAAAGTCAAATGGTTCAGTGCCGAGAAGGGTTACGGCTTCATCGAGGGGGAGGACGGAAAGGACGTATTTGTCCACTTCTCGGCCATCCAGGAAGAAGGGTTCAAAACCCTCAACGAGGGGCAGCTTGTGGAGTTTGACATCGTCGAGGGTGCCCGTGGGCCTCAGGCCGCCAATGTGGTGAAGTTGTAGGTTCAGGAAGCAAAACCCCGGCCCGGTGCCGGGGTTTTTGGTATTTTTGGCAGGCTGCAGGCAGGAATTCCGGCCATTTTCGGGAATAATATTAATACCAGGGACCAGAAAGGAGAGGGTGCCAGGATGAAAGTACAGGTACGGGGAAGAAACGTGGAAGTAACCAACGCCCTGAAGGAGTATGTGGAGAAGCGCCTTGGTAAGCTGGAAAGATACCTCGATTTAATTGAAGAGGCGCAGGTAACCCTCACCGTGGAAAAGGATTCCCACCGGGTGGAAGTGACCATTCCCATTAACGGCATTATTCTGCGGGGTGAAGAAACCACCGGCGACATGTATGCCTCCATCGATCTGGTGGTGGAAAAGCTGGAAAAACAAATCGATCGCTACAAGGGCAAGCTGTACCGCCGCCTGGGCCGCCAGAACATGGAGGTGAAGGCCGGGGAGGAAGAAGCCAGGGAAGAAAACGGCCCGCCGATTGTACGTACCAAGAAGTTTGCCGTGAAGCCCATGTCGGTTGACGAAGCGGTAATGCAGATGAACCTGCTGGGGCACAGCTTCTTTGTCTTTACCAACGCGGACACGGAAAAGGTCAACGTGGTCTACCGCCGCAAGGACGGCAGGTACGGCCTGATTGAACCGGAATTTTAAAAAGCAGGCCTGCCGGTGGTTCCGCCGGCTCCGGCCCGCACTTGAAACCGTTCCCGGCGGGTGCTACAATAATACGGGAATTATTTTAGGAAGAGGAACCTTGATGGTTCCTCTTCTTTACGAAGGTGATTTTTATGCTCAAATTGCTGCGTAACTGGCTGGATGACAACGCGCGGGAAATCAAACGCCTGCAGCGGACGGTGGATCAGATAAATGCCCTGGAAGGGGAGATTTCCGCCCTTTCCGACGATGACCTGCGCGCCAAAACCGGTGAGTTCAAGGAGCGCCTGGCCAGGGGCGCCACCCTGGACGACCTCCTGCCCGAAGCCTTTGCCGTGGTACGGGAGGTCAGCCGGCGGGTCCTGGACATGCGCCATTTTGACGTGCAGCTTATGGGGGGCATTGTCCTGCACCAGGGGAAAATTGCCGAAATGAAAACCGGTGAAGGTAAAACCCTGGTGGCCACCCTGCCGGTCTATCTCAATGCCCTGACCGGCCGGGGGGTTCACGTGGTCACGGTGAACGATTACCTGGCCCGCCGGGACAGCGAGTGGATGGGCCGGATTTATAAGTTTCTGGGCCTTTCCGTGGGGCTCATCGTACACGGGCTGGACACGGCCGGGCGGCGTAAGGCCTACGCTGCCGACGTAACTTACGGCACCAACAACGAATTCGGCTTTGACTACCTGCGGGACAATATGGCCATCCACCCGGACCAGCTGGTGCAGCGGGAACTCCATTACGCCATCGTGGACGAGGTGGACAGCATTCTCATCGATGAGGCCCGCACCCCCCTGATCATTTCCGGCCAGGCCGACAGGGCCACCGATCTGTACTACACCTTTGCCCGCCTGGTACCCAGGCTGCAGAAGGATGTCGACTATACGGTGGACGAAAAGGCCCATTCGGTCACCCTCACTGAAGAGGGTGTGGCCAAAGTGGAAAAAATGCTCGGGGTGGAAAACCTTTACGACGACCAGCACATGCAGCTGACCCACCACCTGAACCAGGCCCTGAAGGCCCATGCCCTGATGAAGCGGGACCGGGACTACGTGGTCAAGGACGGCCAGGTGATCATTGTGGACGAATTCACCGGCCGGCTGATGTTCGGGCGCCGTTACAGCGACGGCCTGCACCAGGCCATAGAGGCCAAGGAAGGGGTGCGGGTGGAGCGGGAGTCCCAGACCCTGGCCACCATCACCTTCCAGAACTACTTCCGCATGTATGAAAAGCTGGCCGGGATGACGGGTACCGCGGCCACGGAGCAGGAAGAGTTCCGCAAAATCTACGGGCTGGACGTGGTGGTCATCCCCACCCACAAGCCCATGATCCGCAGGGACCTCCCCGATGTAGTCTACAAGACCGAGCAGGCCAAGTTCCGGGCAGTGGTGGAGGAAATCGCCCGCCGCCACGCCACCGGCCAGCCTGTGCTGGTGGGCACCATCTCCATCGAAAAATCGGAGCTTTTAAGCCGGATGCTCAAAAAGCGGGGCATTCCCCATCAGGTGCTGAATGCCAAGTACCACGAGAAGGAAGCGGAAATCGTGGCCCAGGCCGGGCGGCTGGGAGCGGTGACCATTGCCACCAACATGGCCGGCCGGGGTACGGACATCCTTCTGGGTGGCAACCCGGAATTTCTGGCCCAGGCCGAGCTGCGCCAGCAGGGGTACGACCCGGCCGATGAGGATCCCCGGGTGCAGGAGCTTTACCGGGCCACCCTGGAGAAATATAAGAAGATTACCGATGAAGAGCACAAAAAGGTGGTGGCCCTGGGCGGCCTGCACATCATCGGTACCGAGCGCCATGAGAGCCGGCGCATTGATAACCAGCTGCGGGGCCGGGCGGGCCGCCAGGGGGACCCCGGTTCGAGCCAGTTCTTTATCTCCCTGGAAGACGACCTGATGCGCCTGTTCGGTTCGGAGAATATTGCCGGCATTATGGACCGGCTGGGCATTGAGGAAGACATGCCCATCGAGCACGGCCTGGTGACCAAATCCATCGAGACGGCCCAGAAGCGGGTGGAAAACCGCAACTTTGACATCCGCAAGCACGTCCTGCAGTACGACGACGTGATGAACCAGCAGCGGGAAGTGATCTACCGCCAGCGGCGGCAGGTGCTCATGGGGGAAAACCTCAAGGAAGTCGTCCTGCAGACCATCGCCCAAACCGTTGAGCGGGCGGTGGACACCTACTGCCCCGAGGGAGTGCACGAGGAGGAATGGGACCTGGCGGGGCTTTTGCATTATGCCGCCCAGCACTTCCTTCCCGACCACAGGCTGACTCCAGAGGATTTCACCGATATGGGGCGGCGGCAGATCGTGGAAGAGCTAAAAGAAAAAGCTCTCGCCGCCTACGAGGCCCGGGAAGCCGAACTGGGTGCCGATGTGCTGCGGGAACTGGAACGGGTTCTCTTGCTCCGCATAGTGGATGAAAAGTGGATGGACCACCTGGACGCCATGGACCAGCTGCGGGAGGGCATAGGCCTCCGGGCCTACGGGCAGAAGGACCCCCTGGTGGAGTATAAATTTGAAGCCTACGAAATGTTCCAGAATATGATTGCCAGCATCCAGGAGGACCTGGTCCGCTACATTTACCGGGTTAACGTGGTGCAGGCCCCCCAGCCGCAGCAGCGGCAGCTGGTGGAAAACCGCTACCAGGAGGAAGGCCCCCGGCAGCCGGTGCGGCGGGAGCAGAAGGTGGGCCGCAACGATCCCTGCCCCTGCGGCAGCGGCAAAAAGTACAAGAAGTGCTGCGGCCGGGCGGCGACGGGCTGAAGCCGCCAGGGGGTGCTGACGGCGCGTGACAGCGCCGCACCCAACCGGGTTTACCGAATGTTTACAAGTCATCAAAGAACAAGAGGTGAACAGTATATGTACGCCGAACTGTCCCGGGAACTGGAAAACCTGGGTAAACGCATCGAAGAATTGAGGGTTTCTCTTTGACATCGCCAGGAAGGAAGAGGAAATAAAGCGCCTGGAAGAAACCATGATGGACCCGGGTTTCTGGAATGATCCGGAAAAAGCCCAGCAGGTGACGCAGAAACTGGCCGCCTTAAAGGACCGGGTCACCCGTTTTCAGGAACTGGCCCGGGCCCATGAAGACCTGGTCGTCCTCCTGGCCCTGGGAGAAGAGGAAGAAGACGAGCAGGTGGCCAGGGAAGCGGCGGGGGAGCTGAAGAAGCTGGCCCGGCAGGTGGAGAAAATGGAGCTGGAGGTGCTGCTGAACGGCCCCTATGACCGGGGAAACGCCATTGTTTCCCTCCACGCTGGGGCCGGCGGTACCGAGGCCCAGGACTGGGTGGAGATGCTCCTGCGCATGTACACCCGCTGGGCGGAGGAAAAGGGCTACCGGGTGACCATCATGGATATGCTGCCCGGGGACGAGGCGGGCATAAAAAGCGTCACCTTTTCCGTGGCCGGACCCAACGCCTACGGCTACCTGCGGGCGGAAAAGGGCGTCCACCGGCTGGTGCGCATTTCCCCCTTTGACGCCGCCGGGCGGCGGCATACCTCCTTTGCTTCGGTGGATGTGCTGCCCGAGGTGGAGGAAGATGTGAATTTGGAAATCAAACCCGAGGATCTGAAAATAGATACTTTCCGTTCCAGCGGGGCCGGCGGGCAGCACGTGAATAAAACCGAGTCGGCGGTGCGCATCACCCACCTGCCCACGGGCATTGTGGTTCAGTGCCAGAGCGAGCGCTCCCAGATTGCCAACCGCAATGCGGCCATGAAGCTGTTGCGGGCCAAACTCCTGGACCTGGAGATGAAAAAGAAGGAAGCCGAACTGGCCGCCCTCCGGGGTGAACAGACGGAGATTGCCTGGGGCAACCAGATCCGTTCCTACGTTTTTCACCCTTACAGCCTGGTCAAGGACCACCGCACCGGGGTGGAGGTGGGCAACGTCCAGGCGGTCATGGACGGGGAAATAGACGAGTTCATTTCCGCCTACCTGCGGCAGAAGGCAAGGGGTTAAACCAGTGCAAAGAGCACTGGTTTTTTGCAATTTCCCACAATTCCTTGATAATATTTCCGCATTCCACCTGTATATTTTAAGTGTGGCGCCACATAAATACTAAATATTTACAGGGAGGAATGAGTAATGAACAAATGGAAGACGAGAATTATATCAACTGCCCTGGCATTGTCGCTGCTGGTCCCGGTTGCCGCTTTTGCAGCTGATGCCGGCACGGCTGAAAAGGATATACCTGTTAAAAAAGGATTGGCCTACCATCAACGCCTTAACAGTGAGCAGCGCCAGCAAAATGAGGAAAAGCTGCTGGAAATGGTTAGCAAGTATACTCCGGAAATTCTGGAAGAGTGGAAAAATGCCCTTGCTGAGCGGGAGCAATTAAGGGGTGAGTTGAAGGAAAAGGCACCGGTGCAAAGGCAAAGACCTCAAATATCCGGTGAGGTGAAAGAAAAAGTCGAGGCCATCCGTAAAGATGTCGAGAACGGCAAGCTGACGCCGGAACAGGCAAGGGAAGAGTTCAGAAAACTGGGGCTTGGCAGAGGGGAACCGCCCCAACTGCCCGCTGAGGTGAAGGAAAAAGTCGAAGCCATTCGTAAAGATGTCGAGAACGGCAAGCTGACACCGGAACAGGCAAGGGAAGAATTCAAAAAGCTGGGGCTCGGTAAGGAAGGCCCGCGTCGGGAATCCTGTTTACCCAGCGCTGACAAAGAAAAGCAGTTGATGGGTGAGTTTAGAAAAGCGGTGGAAGCCGGTGATGAAGCCCGGATTAAAGAGCTGCTGCCGCAGCTTTTGAAACGACTGCAGGAAAGAAACAGGGAGTTGCATGAGGTGATGTTAAAAACAAATCAATAGACTGGTAAATGTCCGGTAGACCCACTGTGTGTTAACTACAAAGGCACGGCGTTGTCCCATGCGGAAGCCCAGGGTAGTTGGCGGGACAACGCCGTGCCTTTCTGAAGTAAAAAACCGGCCAGCCCTTTGCCGGTCAGGCTGCAGGTGTATGTGATTGTCATGCTCATCATGCCTTGTTAATCTGCAACTTAACCGGTATTGCTCTGATAATCAGCTGGTGGTTATCGTTTTCACAATTTCCCATAATTTCTTGATAATTTTTCCGTATTCCACCTGTATATATAAATTTAAGTGTGGCGCCACATAATTGCTAAATATTTACAGAAAGATAAAATAACTTGCATGATACGGGTTAAAGTTGCGGAAAAAAATGCCTGACCTCCGCATTGAAACCATTTATGGCTTTGGATACAGGATGACGGCCAAATGAAAAGAATTTCGCTGACGGTAAAAATGTGGCTGGCCCTTTCGCTGGTCAGCCTGCTGGTGTATGTGATTGTCATCCTGATCATGCCCTTTCTGGTGCGCAACTTTTTCACGATCAACATGATGGGGCTTCAGGCGCCGCCGGAGAAACCGCCTGAAAAAAACGCCCGGCGGGAAACACCACCCCCCGCTTCACCTCCCGGTCCCCCTGTCCTGGGCAGGCCGGAATTCCGCATCCGTGATTTTATCGTCCTGGAGGACGGGACTACCATTCCCGCAGAGGCCGGGCAAATGTTTTCATCTTCGTTTATCCGGGAAATCCTGCAGAACGCCGTGGCCCAGAAAGCATCCGCCCGTCTGTATGAATATAACCGCGGCCAGGAAAATATCCGCTACGTCATAAGAAAGGAGCAAGCTTACGGGCGCCCCCTCTACCGGGTGGCGCTCATCAGGAAATCCGAAGAAGACAGGTTTATAAAATCCCTGCTGCTGAACTTTCTGGTGTTCACCGGCATTGCCCTGATAATCAGCTGGTTTGCTTCTCTTTTTATTGCCCGCTACTTAACCCGGCCCCTGATCCAAATGGAACGGCATGTAAAGCGTATTGCAAACCGCAACTGGCACGAACCCCTGGATGTAAAGCGGGGTGATGAAATAGGCCGGCTGGCCCGCTCCATCGAGGTTATGCGCCGGCAGCTTGTTCGCCAGGACGAAATGCAGCAGTCCATGCTGCAGAATATCTCCCACGAGTTGAAAACACCGGTCATGGTGATCCGCAGCTATGCCCAGGCCATCCAGGACGGGGTTTACCCCAGGGGCGATCTGGCCGGCAGCATCCGGGTGATCGACGAGGAGGGTGCGCGCCTGGAAAAGCTGGTCAAGCAGTTGCTGTACCTGACACGGCTTGATTACCTGGCCACGCGGGAAAGGGTTCAAAAAGAGGTGAAATTGAACACGCTGGTTGAAAATATAGTCCAGCGTCTATGCCCGCAGCGGCCGGAAATATCATGTCAGCTGGATTTGCAGCCGGTAAGTATTTGTGGAGATGAAGAAGTTCTGCGGGTTATGGTTGAAAACCTGCTGGAAAACCACCTGCGTTATGCGTCTTCACGCCTTGAGATCGACCTCGGGTTGGACAATGAAAAAAAAGGTGTAATCCTCCGTTTCTGGAACGACGGTTCCAGGATTGAGCCCCACATCCTTGACCAGCTGTTCCAGCCCTTCCATAAAGGGCGGGAGGGCAAATTCGGGCTGGGGTTGACCATAGTCCAGCGGATCGTAAAAATGTACCGGGGAGAGATCAACCTGAAAAATGAGAGGGGCGGTGTCTCTTCGACGGTTATCATTCCACTGGGGAACATTAATTGAAACCGGTTACCAAACTGAAATACGGGGGGAAGCGGATGCAAAGCGAGCCGAGTTTCTTTTCCAGGCACCTTAAAATTGTTTCCGGTGTCTTCGGGAGAAAAAAAATAATCATCGGTATGGCGGCAATTTTCGTTTTGGTCGTGGCGGGCTTTTATTTTCTGGCTGGAACAAGAAAGGCAAGCGGAAATTACCTCACCAGTACCGTCAAGAAGAGCACCATCACCAGCAGTATCCCGGCCAGCGGTGTGGTCGAGCCGGTGAAAACAGTTTCCCTGGGTTTTGAAAACGCCGAAGTAATCAAGAAAATATACGTAAAGGTGGGTGACCGGGTTACCGCCGGCCAGCTGCTGGCGGAACAGGACACCGCCAGCCTGGAAGCGCAGGTAATCCAGGCCTCGGCGAATTTGAAGGAGGCCACGGCCAATCTGGAGTTGCTCAAAAAAGGTTCGAGGCCGGAAGAAGTAGCCAGGGCCGAGGCGGACGTCAAAATGGCCCGGGCAAGCTACGACCTGGCGAAATCCAAGCTTGAGCGTTATAAGCAATTTTTCAATGAGGGGTACATTTCACAGGCCGACCTGGACCAGATAATTTCCGATTTTACCACCGCGGAGGCCAAATTGAAGCAGGCCGAGGAATCACTAAAGCTGCTCCAGGCGGGCAACCGCCCGGAAGACATCGCAGCAGCCGCCGCCCGGGTGGAAAGCTGCAGGGCGCAGCTCCAGATGGCCAGGAAAGACCTGGCGGAAGCCAAATTGTTCAGCCCCATAGACGGAATTGTAAGTGAAGTCAACGGTTCCGAGGGCCAGCGGGCTGCGGCCAACAACAACAACACCAGTGGAGGCGGGTTCATTACCATTATTTCGGAAGCCCTGCAGGTCAGGGCCCAGGTAAACGAGGCCGACATCGGCAGGTTGAAGGTCGGCCAGAAGGCGGAGTTCACGGTCAACTCCTTCCCCAATAAAACCTTCACCGGCAGGGTGAGCAGCATCTCCCCCCAGGCGTACACGGAGTCCAACGTGCAGCTTTACGATGCGGTCATCCAGCTGGATAAAAACCAGGATGGGCTGATGGCCGGAATGCCCGCCAACGTGAATATAATCGTCGACAGGCATGAAAACGTCCTCACCGTGCCCAAAAGCGCCGTTACTTACGCCGTCAGTTACCTGAATAAAATGAGACAGGGCGGTGCCCCGGGGCAGCGGCCGTCCGGGAGCGACTCCGGTGGCGGACACACGGGTGGCGCAGGGGCCGGTGGAGCCGGTTCCGCCCGCGGCGGGGGCAATGAAACCGGGACTTCCGGGGCGGCAAGGGCGAATGAGCAGGGACAGCAGGCCCTCGTCCTCGTCCTGGACAATTCGGGGAAACCTTCGCCCCGGCGGGTGGTTTTGGGGCTGGCGGATCTCACAAGCTATGAAGTACTGGAGGGTCTTGAGGAAGGGGATTTGGTGGTGATAGGTTCCCTGGATCAGGAAACCGGAAGTACGAGCAGCCGGGGCGGCAGCATGCCGTTTATGCCCGGCGGTATGCCTCCCGGCGGGGGTGGTGGCGGAAGGCGCTGACCGGGAAGGACGGTCCGCAGCAAACGGGTAGCGTAATTAACCGGTACCGTGGGCTGGCGAAAAGTTCCGCGACGCGACACAGCAGGTAAATTCCACGAAATGTTACAAAAAAGCAGTTTCGGATGGTGATGCGGTGTGGCCGGGAAGCCGGCAATCGTGCTGGAGAACATCACAAAAATATACCACATGGGGGAAACCCGGGTTATCGCCTTGAAGGGAATAAACTTGACCGTTCAGGAAGGTGAAATGGTTGCCGTTATGGGTCCTTCCGGTTCGGGCAAGAGCACCCTCCTCAACATTCTGGGCTGCCTGGACAGGCCTACCGGGGGAACCTATTACCTGGGCGGCGAGGATGTTTCCCGGCTGAATAAAAACCAGCTGGCCCTTATCCGCAACAAAAGAATAGGCTTTGTCTTCCAGAGCTTCAACCTGCTGGGAAGGTTCCCGGTGCTGGCCAATGTCCAGCTACCACTGGTCTATGCCGGGGTGGGAAAGAAGGAGATGGTGGAAAGGGCGAAGGAGGCCCTGGACTGGGTCGGGATGTCCCGGTATGCGTACCACTATCCCGGCCAGCTGTCGGGGGGGCAGCAGCAGAGGGTGGCCATCGCCCGGGCCCTGGTAAACGAACCGTCCATCATCCTGGCCGACGAACCCACGGGTGCCCTGGATTCAAGGACAAGCATAGAGATTATTTCGGTAATCCAGAGGTTGAATATGGAAAAAGGCATCACTGTGGTGATGGTCACCCATGAAAAGGACATCGCCCTGTACTGCCGCCGCCTGGTCCACATGAGGGACGGCCGTATCCTGAGCGATGCTCCGGTGGAGAATCCGGGGAATGCCGCCGAGGATCTGGCGGCCATTCCTGAAGAGAGGGGGGTGCCGGCTTGAACTTCCTGCACAACCTGGAAGTGGCCTTAAACGGCTTGCGGGCCAATAAAATGAGATCTTTCCTGACCATGCTCGGCATCATCATTGGTGTCGCCGCGGTCATCGTCATGATCTCCCTGGGGCAGGGTGCCAGCAAGAGAATTACCAGCCAGATTGCCAGCATGGGCTCGAATTTGCTCATGGTTTTCCCCGGGGCCGGGCAGGGTCCCGTGCGCGGTGCTTCGGGAAGCGTCAACACCCTCACCCTGGAGGATGCGGAGGCCATAGCCGGGCTCAGCATGGTGGCTCATGTGGCGCCGGAGCTTTCCACCAGCGGTACCCTGAGCTATGGCAGCCAGACCTGGACCGCCCGGGTTGTCGGCACCACGCCGGAAATGCAGTTGATCAAGGACTGGCCTGTGAGCGCGGGGTCGTTTTTCACCGGGGACGACGTGAGAAGTGCCGCCATGGTGGCGGTCCTGGGTAAAACGGTGGTGGACAACCTTTTCCTGCCGGGTACCAATCCGGTGGGTTCGACAATCAGGATCAATAAATTGCCCTTTACAGTGGTGGGGGTCCTTTCCGCCAAGGGGGCTTCCATGGGGGGGCAGGATCAGGACGATGTGGTGTATATACCGGTGAGTGCGGCGCAGAAAAGGTTGCTGGGGGTCAATCATGTCGGCCTGATCAATGTGCAGGCCGAAACGCCGGAAAGCATGGCCTTCGTCCAGAGCAGCATCGAAAGCCTGCTGCGGGAGAGACACCGCCTGACCGGTTCCAGCTCCGATGATTTTAGCGTGCGCAACCTGACTTCCGTTCTGGAAGCAGCGGAGAACACCACGGCCATCATGACCCTGCTCCTGGCCAGTGTGGCGGCGGTATCCCTTCTGGTGGGAGGTATAGGAACCATGAATATCATGCTGGTCTCCGTTACGGAGAGGACAAGGGAAATCGGCCTGCGTATGGCCGTGGGAGCAACCGAAAGCAATATCCGCAACCAGTTCCTGGTGGAAGCCCTGGTTCTCTGCCTGATTGGCGGGGTTGCGGGAATTCTCGTGGGAATCGTTGGCTCCAGGGTAATCTCCAAAGCTTTCGGGTGGCCGGCATATGTCACGCTGTCTTCCATATTATTATCCGCGGGTTTCTCGGCGGCGGTGGGCGTATTCTTCGGGTATTACCCCGCCAGGAAGGCGGCAGGCCTGGACCCCATTGAAGCGCTCCGCTTCGAGAGGTAGGAAGCGGGCTGAAAGTGAACCTCCTTTGGGACAAGCCCATAGCTGGTAATCATTCATCCAACAGAGCTCCGATTCCAGTGAGTGCCGGGCGCTTCGTGCAAAACGGCGGCCACTTTCGTCCTCTGCTGGCGGCACTGAATGCGTCATGGTTTCTAACGGCGATGGGAGGTTAAGGTTATGAAAAAATGGATTTTGTCAATTTTGATGGCAGCCCTGGCCTTTTTCAACGTGCTGCAGCCTGCCATGGCCGGGGAACCAGCCCGGCCCGAGCTTTCGTTGAGCAAGGCCATAGAGATGGCTGTAAAGCAAAATAAGGCCCTGAAAATAGATGAACTGGAAATTGAACGTACGGAGGCGCTGCGTGAGGAAGCGGCGGACCGGCTAAGCTTCACCCCCACCGGGGACAGCGGTTATGACCCGGAGGTGGAAGCGGCCTGGTATTCTTTGTTACAGGCGGATCTGACCTGGCGCATGTCCAAGAAAAGCTATGACGCCCGGCTCGATGGCATCACCCTGGCTGTATGCCAGCTGTACTGGAATGTATTGAAGGCTCAGGAAAATGTAAAGGTAAAGGAACTGGCCCTGGAACTGGCCCGCCTGGAGCTGCAGAAGTCCCAATCGGCGTACCGCCTGGGTTTAACCGGCAGGCTGCAGAGCAGCGGTTCGGCAGCCTCTGTAAAAGGGCTGGAACAGGCCGTTGCAGATGTGGCGGAAGCGGAAAGCGCACTGGCGGCGGCGCAAAATGAGCTGGATAAGGCCTATTTAAAGCTGAACCAGCTGGTGGGACTGCATCCCGGCGACCGGCCGGTCCTGGTCGATAAACTGGAGTTTTCCCCGCTGCAGGTGGCAGACCTGGACACCGAGGTGAGCCGGGTGCTGGAAAATAGCCCGTCCGTGTGGCTTGCCGAACAGAAAGTCACCCAGAAGAAATATGCCACCGACCTGATGTTTGCCAGCGGGCAGTACACTCCCTATGACGTACGGCAGGCGGAACTGGCGCAGGCCGAACTGGATGCCCGGAACGCCAGGGATGCCCTGGAAATGCAGGTGCGCGAACTGTACCACACCTTGAAAAGCCTGGAGGAATCGTACAAATCCGCGGAACAGGCGGCAGCTACGGCACAAGAGGAGCTGAAAGAAAAACAGGTCATGTTCCGGCTGGGTATGGCGACCAGGGTGGACGTACTGGCGGCGGAAGTAAGCCTGGCCAGCGCAAATTACGCGCTAACGGATCTGGCCGCCCAGTATGCCTACAATAAAATGGTGTTCCAGAAACCCTGGGCGCCTGCGTACAGCGGTACCGGCGGGTAAGACGGTATGTGTGCTGCTGCTGCTGTACCCGGGCTGTACCATTACCATTCTGGCTAATTTCAGGCCCAGGGAAATCCTGCAGGTGCTGGGCCCGGCGTCGAGGTCAGGGTGGTGGACGAAAATGACCGGGAGCTGCCTGCGGGCGAGGTGGGAGAACTGGTGGCCAGGGGGCCCAATGTGATGAACTAAATTTTCACTGTGCGGGCCGGAAGACATATTTTACCCTGGCCAGGGCGCCGATGTCCTTCCAGGGGTTGCCTTCCACGGCCACCAGGAAGGCAGGGCGCCCTGGTTCAATGCAGCCCAGCAGGTGTTCCAGGCCCAGGATGGCCGCACCGTTGCGGGTGGCGGCCAGGAGGATGTCCGCCGGGGAAAGGCCGGCCTCCCGGTAGAGCAGCAGTTCCTCCAGGAAGCCCCGTCCGTGGCATACGCCGGTGGCCCCGGCATCGGTGCCCACCCCCAGGGTAACTCCCATTTCCAGGGCTTTTCTGACCATTTTCAGGTGGCGGCGCCAGGTACGGTTGATGATCTCCGCTTCCCGGGCCGTATATTGTGCCCGCCATTGTCCCCTCACCTGCCCGGCCACCGGGATGACCGTAGGCACCCAGGCAATGCCCCGGGCGGCCATGCGGTGGAGGGATTCTTCGCTGAGGAAATAGCCGTGCTCTATGGAATCCACCCCGGCTTCTATGGCCAGGCGGACGGCTTCCTCCCCGCTGGCGTGGGCCATAACCCTCAGCCCCCGCCCGCGGGCACGGTGGACTATCCGCTGCAGTTCCTCCCGGGTGAACTGGGGGCCGCCCACCCGCCCGTATTCGGAAAAGCTTACTATCCCCGATACCAGCACCTTGAGGTGATCCACTCCCTGCCGGGCCAGGGAATCCACCGCCGTTTCCAGTTCTGCCGGGGTTAAACCCGGCCCCAGGAAGGAGCCGTATTTCCCCTGCCGGTGCAGGGCCTGCCCGCAGGCCAGCACCAGGGGCCCGTCCAGCCTGCCACTCATAACCAGTTGTTTCGCCTCCAGTCCGATACCCGCCCGGTCCCCCCCGTCTCGCACGGCGACAATGCCCCGTTCCAGGGTCTCCTGCAGGTCCGCTTTAACCCGCTCCTGCCATTCCGGCCGGTTGTTCCATTGCTGCCGCGCCCGCGAAAAATCCCTGCCGTCCAGGGCCAGGTGAACGTGGCAGTCGATTAAACCGGGGATAACCGTGCAGCCGGGCAGCTCCAGGAGGTCCGGTGAACCGGGTGCGGGGACTTTATCCCGGCAGCCGTTGTCCCCTTCGGCCACGGCCGCTACCCTGCCTTCCCGCAAAAAAACAAGCCCTTCCCGGGGCGGTTCCGGCGTCCCGCGCCAGACCAGAGCTTTGAGGACCAGGTTTTCGCCAGTTTTCAGATCGATTACGGACATGGGGGCCTCCCGTTTTTCAATTCTCTTATTGTGGATGGATGTTGCATGCGGGTACCGGCGGCGTCAGCGGGAGACCCGCTGCGACGGCGGCCGTTCCCCCATGGCCCGGCTTGCCGGCAGGAAGGAGAGATAGAACATCAGCGCCGCTCCCACCAGTACCCCGGCTCCCAGGCTGGAAAAGGCCAGGACCCAGCCTGCTGGGCCCGGGTAGAGGTCGAGGAGCAGCCCGAAAACAGCGGGTGATACGGTGGCAAAAAGGTAGCCCACCAGGGTCTGCCAGGCCATGATGCTCCCCAGCTTTTCCCGGGGGGCGATTTCCGCCAGCCCGGCGGAAAATATGGGTGAGTCGGCGGTAACGGTCAGGCTGTAGACCAGGCCCACCAGCAGCAGGAGCCATAATGGTGCCGCCAGCAGCCAGCCGAAGGTGAGGGAGCAGGCGGCACTGGTGAGCATGATGGCCAGGGCGGTGCGGGTACGCCCCAGGCGGTCCGACAGCCACCCCGCCAGCAGGGTGGAGGGTGCCCCCAGCATTACCGAAAAGGCGGTGAGGGTGGCCGCCAGCGAGGTGGCCCGGGCGTAGTGTTCCTGGAATACAGCGGTCAGAAAGTGGGCCAGCCAGGAGCGCAGGCCGTACATCTCCCACATGTGTCCGGTATAGCCCAGGATGACCAGGGCCAGGGCCAGGTTGCGCTGCGTTTTTCCGGCCTGTGGTACCTCCCGTGCCGGGCCGGCTTTTCCGGGTTCCGGGGTTTTATTCTGCCTTCTGCAGGGTAAAAAGGCACCTGCCGGCTGGCGCCACAGCCACAGGGAAAGGAAAACGGCTGCGAAACTGATCCCGGCCAGGACCAGGTAGGCCTCCTGCCAGGGCAGAAAAGCGGTGAAAGCGCCGGTGAGGGCAAAGGAAAGGGAAGTGCCCGCCAGGTAGGAGGAAACGTAAAAGCCCACCGCCCGGCCGCGGGAGGCGGGAGCCTGGGAAATGATTTTAACCCCGGGCATATAGATACCGCCCAGGCCGGCTCCGGTCAGGGCCCGCAGCAGGGTTCCCGACAGGGCATCCCGGGCCAGCAGGGGAAAGAGGAAATGGGTGACGGCTGATAAAACTGCTCCCCCGACAAAGACATGGCGGGCGTCGATGCGGTCCGTCAGGGGCAGGGCCACCAGGGCGGCCGCCACGTACCCGGCCTGAAAGGCTGCTACCATCACCCCGGACTCGGCATGGCTGATCCCCCACTGCCTTTCCACCAGGGGGAGGACGGCCGGCAGGCAGTAGGACGGCACCAGCACCAGCAATTGAATTAAAGCCAGCAGCCCTATAGGGATATATGTTTGCTCTTTGCGGTTGTCCATTTTGTCCGCTGCCACCTGGTTCGATACTGCTGAGTCATTAATTCTTTTTCACTCCGGGAACACCTTTTTCCTGTCAATAGTATGACAATTTTCAAAAAACTGTTGTGCATTACCGGAGGGTATGATAAAATTTACCCGAGGATGGTATCCCCGCGGGAGCCATACCCAACCATACTTATTAGAACCTTAAAACCGGATAAGCTTTTACCGCTTGGAGCCGGGAAGGACCGAGACGGGGGTGGGAGAAGAAGATTGCTGCCTTTCGGGGAACCCGGAAGGCATTTTTGTTGTTTCAGGCGAGTTCTATGCTGATTGGCGTGGGCCGGGAATTTCAGGTAACGGGAGGCGAGTTTGATGAACAAACCTTCGGTGGCCGTGGTGGGCTGCGGTAAAGTGGGCAGCGCCCTGGCCCTGCTATTGAAGGAGCGGGGTTACCCCGTGGTGGCCGTGGCCAGCAGGAGCCCGGAATCGTCCCGGAAACTGGCCCGTTCCCTGGGCTGCAGTGCTTATGACCGGCCCTGGGAGGCAACTTTAAAAGCCGATCTGGTTTTTATCACCACGCCCGACCGGGAGATTGCCCCGGTAGCGGAGCTTATTGCCCGGGAGGGAGGTTTCCGCCCCGGCCAGGTGGTGGCCCACACCAGCGGCGCTCACGCCTCCAGCGAACTGCGGGGTGTCCGGGAAGCGGGAGCCCTGGCCGTGTCCATTCACCCGCTGCAATCCTTTGCCGATGTGGCGGGGGCCATGGAAAACCTCCCCGGATCTTACTTCGCCCTGGAGGGGGACGAAGCGGCCATTCCCCTGGCCCGGCAGGTGGTTGATGACCTGAAGGGACATGCCTTTATCATCAGGGCCGAAGATAAGCCCCTTTACCACGCGGCGGCCTGCATTGCTTCCAACTACCTGGTGTCTTTAATGCACCTGGCAACCAGCCTTTACGGGCGTTTTGGCCTCTCCCGGGAGGAGGCCTTTGAGGCGTTGTATCCCCTGGTGCGGGGTACAATAAACAATATCCGGCGGGTGGGACCGGTGAACGCCCTCACGGGCCCCGTATCCCGGGGCGATGTGCCCACCGTCAGCGGGCACCTGCCGGCCCTGGAGCGGGTGGGAAGCCTGGAGTCTCACCTTTACCACCTGCTGGGGCTGTATACTGTCCGGGTGGCCCGGGAAAAGGGCTCCATTGACGGAGGGCAGGCCCGGCAACTGGAAGAAGTTTTCAATTCCGCCGGCAATAAAGAATAACCATAACCGGGAGGTATCCTTATGAGCAATCAACGAGTTACCACCGCCTATTTCCGGGAGGCTAAAAAAACCGGCCGGAAAATAACCATGCTTACGGCCTACGATTACCCCATGGCCAGGATGGTGGACGAGGCGGGAATTGACGCCATTTTAGTGGGAGATTCCCTGGGCAATGCCGTCCTGGGCTATGATTCCACCATTCCCGTAACCATGGACGACATGGTTCACCACATCAAGGCCGTCACCCGCGGGGTCAAGCGGGCCATGGTCGTGGGCGACCTGCCCTTCCTGTCCTACCATATTTCCCGGGAGGAGGCCCTGCGCAATGCCGGCCGCATCCTGCAGGAAGGCGGTGCCCAGGCGGTCAAACTGGAGGGCGGCCAGGAGGTGGCCGAAACCATCCGGGCCATGGTGTCCTGCGGCATTCCGGTAATGGGCCACCTGGGGCTGACACCCCAGTCCATCCACCAGATGGGCGGTTACAGGGTCCAGGGCAAGGACGAGGCCCAGGCGAAAAAGCTGCTTGAAGACGCCCGGGCCATCCAGGAGGCGGGGGTTTTCGCCATCGTCCTGGAGTGTGTACCCGTGCCCCTGGCCAGGCTGCTTACCGAAACCCTGGAGGTGTGCACCATCGGCATAGGCGCGGGGCCATACTGCAACGGGCAGGTTCTGGTCACCCACGACCTGCTGGGGATGTTTATGGGGAAATCGCCCAGGTTTGCCAAGCGCTATGCCAACCTCCACGAGGAGATTGCCCGGGCCCTGCAGGCCTACCGGGAGGAAGTGCAGAGCGGCGCTTTCCCCGGCCCGGAGCACGGCTTTGATATGCCCGGGGAAGTGCTGAGCAAATTGTATTGAGCCGGAGGGGGAGTATCTTGCTCGTCTGCCACACGATAAAAGAAATCCGGGATTTTGTGCACCAGGCCCGTTCCCGGGGCTTGAGCGTGGGCTTTGTTCCCACCATGGGCTATTTCCACGAGGGTCACCTCACCCTCATGCGCCGGGCAAAGGAGGCCTGTGATGTGGTGGTGGTCAGCATTTTTGTCAACCCGTTGCAATTCGGCCCGCGGGAGGATTACGACCGCTATCCCCGGGATCTGGACCGGGATGTTTCCCTGGCGCGGGAAGTGGGCGTGGATGCCATCTTTCATCCCTCCGTGGAAGAGATGTACCCGCCCGGCTTTGCCACCTATGTCGATGTGGAGGGCCTCACCGAGTGCCTCTGCGGCCTTTCCCGGCCCGGCCATTTCCGGGGGGTGGCCACGGTGGTGACCAAGCTCTTCAACATCGTGCGCCCCGACAGGGCCTTTTTCGGCCAGAAGGATGCCCAGCAGGCCCTGGTAATCCGGCGCATGGTTGAGGACCTGAACATGGATCTGGAAATTGTGACGGTACCCACGGTGCGGGAGGATGACGGCCTGGCCATGAGTTCCCGCAACGTTTACCTGAGCCCGGAAGAAAGGCGGGCCGCTGCCGTGCTTCCCCGGAGCCTGGAGGCCGCCCGCCGGGCCTACGAAGCGGGGGAACGGGATGCGGACCGGCTGGTGGAGCTGGTGCGCAGCATGATTGCTGCCGAACCCCGGGCGGAAATCGATTACGTGGAACTCCGGTCGGTTCCCGATCTGCAGCCGGTATCCCGCCTGGAAGGGCCGGCCCTCCTGGCCCTGGCCGTGCGTTTCGGTTCTACCCGTTTAATTGATAACGTCGTGCTCGGCAGCCCGGACGGGGTGCTGTAGGCCGGTGTTATCATCCGGCCCGGCACCCCGGGCAGGGGCCGGGTCGGAGGACAAACACCTCAAGGGAAAGGGGGTTATGCGGGCATGTTCATTACGCTTTTTAAATCCAAAATTCACCGGGCCACGGTAACCGGGGCCAACCTGAACTACATGGGCAGCATCACCATTGACCGGGCTCTGCTGGATGCGGCAGGCATTTTACCCCATGAAAAGGTGCAGGTGGTAAACAACAACAACGGGGCCCGGTTTGAAACCTACGTGATCGCCGGTCCCCCGCATTCCGGCGTCATCTGCCTCAACGGTGCCGCCGCCCGGCTGGTGCAGCCCGGAGATACGGTTATCATCATAGCCTATGCCCTGATGACCCCGGAGGAAGCGGCCGGTTTCTCGCCCACGGTGGTCATGGTGGACGGGCAGAACCGGGTGGTGGAGGTCCGGCGGGAGGAAGCGCCGGGGGAAGAGGGCTAAAAGCTGTGCTCCCGGCGCCGGTAAAACCCGGCCTGCAATGCCCCGGGATGCGGTTTGGGGCCGGATCCCCTGCTGTAACCTGGATCTTGACAATCTTCTGCCCCTGTGGTTAGAATTATCTCATGATTGTTGACATTTTTGGTGGCTTTTTGCGGTTTTTTCCCGCGGGCGCTGGGGTAGAAGGTGGTTTTTTCTTTTCTGCTGGTTCTATGGTGTAAGGAGTGAAACATGCATGTCCGGTAATGAGGAAAAGGTTCGTTATTTATCTGAAGAAATTGAACGGTTAAAAAAGGAGCGGCGGGCGGTAATTTTAAGCCACGTCTATCAGCGCCCGGAGGTCCAGGAGATTGCCGATTTTGTGGGAGATTCTCTGGGGCTGGCCCAGCAGGCCGCCAAAACCGACGCGGAAGTCATTGTTTTCTGCGGTGTCCACTTTATGGCCGAGAGCGCGGCCATTTTGTCTCCCGATAAAATTGTGCTCCTGCCCGAAATCAAAGCGGGCTGCCCCATGGCCGACATGGTCACCGTGGAAGCCCTGCGGGAGAGAAAAAAAGAAATCCCGGGGGTAATCGTGGTCTGCTACGTGAATACTTCGGCCGCCGTCAAGGCCGAAAGTGATGTCTGCTGCACCAGTGCCAACGCGGTGAAGGTCGTTTCCTCCCTGCCTGAAGACCGGCCCGTACTGTTCATCCCCGATAAGAACCTGGGGCAATACGTGGCCAGGCAGACGGGAAGGAAAATCCACCTCTGGGAAGGTTACTGCAGCACCCACGACAGGTTGTTTGCGGAAGATGTGCTGGTTGCCAGGGAAGCCCATCCCGAAGCCCTGGTGCTGGTGCACCCGGAATGTCACCCGGAAGTAATTGACCTGGCCGATGCCGTGGCCAGCACCACGGGGATGATCCGCTTTGCCCGGGAGAGCAGTGCCAGGGAGTTCATCATCGGCACGGAAACGGGTATCCTGCACCAGTTCCGCAAACAATGCCCGGACAAGGAGTTTTACCTGGCTTCCGATAAGTTAATCTGTCCGAACATGAAAGCCACCACCCTGGAAAAGGTGCACCGGGCACTGGTTACCCTGGAACCGCGGGTGACGGTGCCGCCGGAGATCCGGGAAAAGGCCCTGCGCTCCCTGGAGAGGATGCTGGCGGTGACCTGATTCCAGAGGAGGGATTGAGGATTGATAGGAAGATACCTGGTTAACTTCGATACCCGGCAGCTGCCCCAGGAAAACTGGGACTATGTAATCCTGGGCAGTGGCATAGCCGGGTTGTATACTGCGTACGCGGCCAGCCGTTTCGACCGGCAGGTAGTGGTGCTGACCAAGTACACCATGGAAGATAGCAACACCGATAAGGCCCAGGGAGGTATTGCCGCCGCCCTGGGTCATTCCGATTCTCCCGCCCTGCACCTGAAGGATACCCTGGCCGCCGGGGCGGGCCTCTGCGATCCTGAAGCGGTGAATGTGCTGGTCAACGAGGGGCCGGGCAGGGTGCGGGAATTAATCGCTATGGGGGCACGGTTCGACCGGGAAAACGGGCAGCTGGCCCTGACCCGGGAAGGGGCCCACAGCCGGCGGCGCATTCTCCATGCCGCCGGGGATGCCACGGGGGCGGAGATCCAGCGGGTCCTTTCCGGGCAGGCACGCCTGTCGCCCAACATTGAAGTGCGGGAAAACCATTTCGCGGTGGACCTCCTGGTGCAGGACAACACCTGTTACGGCGTGCTGGCCCTGGACGGCTCCTCGGGGGAACTCAGGGTCTTCTGGGGGCGGGCGGTGGTCCTGGCCACCGGCGGCCTGGGCCAGCTTTTCGAGCACAATACCAACCCCGCGGTGGCCACCGGGGACGGCATTGCCATGGCCTGGCGGGCCGGTGCGGAAGTGATGGACATGGAGTTCATCCAGTTCCACCCCACTGTCCTGAGCCTGCCGGGGGCGCCGCCTTTTCTCATTTCCGAAGCCGTGCGGGGTGAAGGTGCGTACCTGCGGAACCGCTATGGGGAGCGGTTTATGCCCCGTTACCACGATCTGGCGGAGCTGGCTCCCCGGGATGTGGTGGTAAGGGCCATCCTGAAAGAGATGGGCAGCACCGCTTCGGACAGGGTTTTCCTCGATCTCTCCCACCTGGATCCGGAAAAGGTCCAGCAGCGCTTTCCCACCATCAGCCGCACCTGCGCTTCTTACGGGCTGGACATCACCAGAGACCTCATTCCCGTGGCTCCGGCAGCCCATTATATGATGGGAGGAGTAAAAACCAACCTTTATGGAGAAACCAGTATCGAGGGGCTTTATGCCTGCGGCGAGGTAGCCTGCCAGGGGGTGCACGGGGCCAACCGCCTGGCCAGCAATTCCCTGCTGGACGGCCTGGTTTTCGGCGGCCGTATTGTGGAGCGGGTGAACAGCCTTCCACCGCGGCGTTCCGGTCACCCGGAATTTTCCTGCCGGGAACTGGGCGACGCCCCTGAAATGGACGTGGCCCACCTGCGCCGGGAAATACAGAGTGTGATGGGGAAATATGTGGGGCCGGTTCGTACGGCCCAGGGGCTGGAGAAAGCCCTGGCGTTTTTTGAAGAGTGGGCCCACCTGGCCGAATACCGGGCCCGGAACGTGGAGGAGATGGAAGTCCGGAACATGCTCCTGGCCGGGCAGCTGATTGCCCAGGCGGCGCTGATCCGTACGGAGAGCCGGGGCGGGCATTATCGCCTTGATTATCCCCAGTCCCGAAACCTCTGGTTAAAACATATCATCCTGCGCCGCTAGAGGGTCCGGTCCGGACGGGCGCATTCCGGGAGCCTTATAAGGGGGGGGAAGCGTGCAGGACATTGTTTTGGAGGAACTTATCGACCGGGTGCTCAGGGAGGACATAGGCACAGGAGATGTAACTACCAACAGCATCGTACCGCCGGGTTACACCACCATCGGGTTCATCCATGCCAAGGAGGCGGGGGTGGTGGCCGGCCTGCCGGTGGCGGGAGCCGTTTTCCGCCGGCTTTCCCCGCATATCTCCTTCCAGATCCGGGTGCGGGAGGGGGAAAGGGTTCAGGCCGGGCAGCTCCTGGCCCGGGTGGAAGGGGAGGCCCGGGCTATTTTGAGCGGTGAGCGGGTAGCCTTAAACCTCCTGCAGCGCATGTCGGGCATTGCCACTTATACCGCCAGGCTGGTAGATCTCATCCGGAACTTCAAGGCCAGGATAGTGGACACCCGCAAGACCACCCCCGGCCTGCGCGTCCTGGAAAAGTACGCCGTGCGGGTGGGAGGGGCCCTCAACCACCGCTTCGGCCTGTACGATGCCGTCCTGATCAAGGACAACCACATCAAGGTGGCCGGGGGCATTACCCGGGCGGTGGAGCTGGCCAGGGCCGGCATACCCCACACCATGAAGGTGGAAGTGGAAGTTGAGGACCTGGCCGGAGTGGAGGAGGCTCTTGCCGCCGGGGCTGACATCATCATGCTGGATAACATGGACATTCCCACCATGGCCCGGGCGGTGGAGCTCGTGGCCGGCCGCGCCTGTCTGGAGGCTTCGGGGAAAATCAACGAGCAGAATATTGTGGAGGTAGCCCGTACGGGAGTGGACTTCATCTCCGTAGGTGCCCTCACCCATTCCGCCCGCTTCCTGGACATCAGCCTGGATGTAGGAGAAATGAAGCCCCTGTAGAATTATTTAATAAAGAAAAGCGTATCCCGCGGGCGGCCGGTGATAGGGAGGCTGCTGGAAAACTGGAAACAGGAGGGTGGGAGGCCATTTACGAATCATTAAAACCCATCAAGCCCAGGAAAATATATGAGGAAATCATTGATCAGGTGAAGCAGCTCATTGCCGAGGGTGTGCTGAATCCCGGGGACAAGCTGATTTCGGAAAAAGAGCTGGCGGAAAAGCTTCAGGTGGGCCGTTCGGCGGTAAGGGAGGCCTTCCGCGCCCTGGAAGCCATGGGGATCCTGGAGATAAGGCCCGGTGAGGGTACCTTTGTGCGGCGGGTGGAACCCCAGGAGTTAATCAACGTTCTCTCGCTGGTCCTGATCATGAACCGGGATACCACGGAAGAGCTGATGGAGCTGCGTAAAATCCTGGAGGTGGAGTCGGCCGGCCTGGCTGCCTTGAGGCATACCCCGGAGGAACTGGCCCAGATGGAGGAGGCCCTGGCCCAGATGGAGGCCGATATAAAAGCGGGGGAACTGGGGGAGAAGGCTGACTGGAAATTTCACTATGCCATAGCGGAGGCTACCCACAATTCCCTGCTGGTGGAGCTGATGAACACCATTGCCGGTACCATGCAGAGAGTGCTGCGCGCGGCGCGCATGCAGCTCTACATGACGCCCGGCACCCCCCAGCGCCTGCTGAACGAGCATAAAGCTATTTTCCAGGCTATAAAAGAGGGCCGGGATCAGGATGCCCGCCGGGCCATGTTCGAGCACCTGGACAAGGTGGAAAAGGTTTTGCGCATTTAACGGGGATTTACGGTGTTATTTTCCGCCGGTATTATTTTTTTCCTTTTTGCAGGAATTCCGGTTTAAACAGAGAAAGGTAGGTTTAAACCGGTTTTTTTACTTCTTACTGCTGGAATCACAATGGGGCTGGCCGGTGCAAAAACGGTAAAGGAGGGGTGGGGAAAGGCGCTCGGCTAAAAAGGTAAGAGCCTGTATAGAAAAACTGGAGGTGAAAGAATGCCCAGGTTACCTTTAATAATTTTGACCCTGCTGCTCCTGATCCTGGTGCCCGCTTCGCTGGTCTTTGCCCAGTCGCTGGACCGGGAAAGCCTGCTGGAAATTTTCCCGGAAACACCCGTTCCCCAGGGTCCCGTCAGCCGCGGTGCTTTTGCCGCCATGCTGGTCGAGGCGGCTGGCTTACCTCTGGCTGTGGATTCCGCCCTGCCCGCGGGGGATGTTGAACCGGGGAGCTGGTATTTACCCGCTCTATCCACCCTGAAGCAGCAAGGGATTGTGACGGGTTATGCCGACGGGACTTTGCGGCCCGCACAGCCTGTTACCCGGGTGGAAGCAGCCGTGATGGTGGCCCGCACCCTGGGCCTGACCGGGACGCTGTACAGGCCTGAAGTCAAAAGCCCGTTGCAGCCCGCGCATTGGGGGGCTATTCCTTATAACTGGTTGATCGATCAGGGTCTGCTTACCGGAGAACTGGATCCGGCGGAGCAGGTTACGGTGGGTGAAGCTGCCGATTTGCTGGCCCGGGTCTTCGGCAGCGATCCCCGGGCCATGGAAGTGGTGAAAAAGAGCCAGCAGGCAGCAACAGGGGCCCGCACCATGGCTATGGAAGCCACCATTGATCTGGCTGTAAAGCCGCGGGCGGATATGGCCGCTCAGGTACCGGCTTTGAAGATGTCGGGGCAGATGGAAATGAAAATGATTCTCCCCGGCACCTGGTATATGAACGGCCGGCTCCGCTTTGAGCCTGTGAATTCCGGCAACGCCGGGGGAGAGCTGCCCGCGATGGAAATGGAGCAGTATTATGTGGACGGCCAGTTATACATGAAGGTAACCGACCCGGCAACGGGGAAGGCCGAATGGGTGAAAATGAGCATGCCCGAACTGGAGGGCATGATGCGGGAACAAATGCAAATGGGTGCCGGGGGGATACCGGAGGATCTGTTATCCGCGTTCCATTATCATGTCCTGGGTACCACCCAGAAAAATGGGGAAACGGTGTACGAGCTTGGCTACTACGGGCGGATTGACGATCTGGCCGCTTTCTTCCAGCTCTACCTGCCTGCATCCATGCGTTCACAGCTTTCCGGGCCGGAATTTGAGAAGGCGCTGGATGCAGTTGCCCGGATGGTCCGCTCCATTTCCCTCTGGGGCAAGGATTATATCGGCACCGATGACTATCTGACCCGGGGCGGGGAGGCTTTTGTCGTGGTTGCTCTGAACAACAAATTGGGCGAGGAAAGCATACCGGTGGAACTGGTGGAAATGCGGGTGCAGGTGAACAGGTGCGACTACGGCGAAGTAAAGATTGAACTGCCGGCTGAAGCAAAAGAAGCCAGAGAATTACCGGCGCCCGGGCAGGATAATATCCTTTCCGGGAACTAGGTAGTGGCCGGTCAGGAGGGGCCGGGTTTCCGCTGTGGCGGGGGACCCGGCCCTTTGTTGCTGGCCACCGGCGGAGAATTATGGCCGGGCATCCGGTGCAAAAGGATTTATAACCTTTACCTCTACATAATGCTCTCCGCTCTTCAGGCGCCGGCCCCGGCTATCCAGGGTCCCGGGCCCGCCTTCGTCCTTGCCGGAAGGTGAGAGCTCCGGGTGAAAGAGTGTCAGGACTGTGGTAAAATAACACTGGAAAATCAACGCTGTAAACAGGGGTGTTTTTTTGTGCGTATTGGCCGCTTTCATTATGAGGGACAGACTTTTTTCGGCATAGTTGATGGTGACACGGTTCTGCCTGTGGCCGACCCCTTTCAATCTCTGGAACCGGTTCCGGGACGGCGGTTTGCCCTGGCGGAAGTGGAACTGCTGGCCCCCTGCCTGCCCACAAAGGCGGTATGTGTGGGGCTTAATTACCGGGATCACGCCCTGGAGCTGGGCCTTTCCCTGCCGGAGGAACCGGTGCTGTTTCTCAAACCGCCCACAGCTGTAACCGGCCCGGGAAAACCTGTTGTTTATCCTGCCATGAGCCGGCAGGTGGACTACGAAGCCGAGCTGGCGGTGGTGATGGGGAAAAAGGCCTGGCAGGTGCAGGAGGAAGAGGCCGCGGAATACATTCTGGGGTATACCTGCGCCAATGATATTACTGCCCGGGACCTCCAGAAAAAGGACGGGCAGTGGACCCGGGCCAAATCCTTCGACACCTTCCTGCCCCTGGGGCCCTATATCGTCACCGGCCTGGATCCGGGGGACAGGGAAGTTTCACTTTACCTCAACGGGGAGAGAAAGCAGCACTCCTCCACCTCACAGCTTATTTTTCCCGTATACCGGCTGGTCAGTTTTATTTCCCATATTATGACCCTTTTGCCCGGGGATGTCATCCTTACGGGTACTCCCGCCGGGGTGGGGCCGGTACAGCCGGGCGATCAGGTGGAGGTGGTTATATCCGGCATCGGCCGGCTGGCCAATGTGATCGTGTCGGGCGCCTAGCTGACCGCCGGCGCCCGGCACGGGTGAAAGCCGTTCAGTCGATCCAGAATTCCCAGGCGCAGTAGTATTCTTCCGGGTGCTCGTCGGGCGGGCAGCAGACGCAGCGGGTTTTAATGCGCGGGTCGATGGCCCGGGCAAACTCCGTATATTCCACCAGCCCCACGGTTTTGCAGGGGAAGTCGGGCAGGTTTTTCCTTTTGCGGGCCGACTGCACCCGGCAGTCGTTCATGCGGAAAATAATCCGGTTCTCGTCCACATCGACAATTTCCTGGCGGTTGAGCAGGGCGTACAGGCGGTATCCCAGCGCCTTTTTTAATGCCGGGATGCCCCCGTTTTCCGGGATGCCGTGCAGCTTCATGATCCGCCTGGCTTCATTGACCGTGAATTGTTCCCAGGCGGCCGCATCGGCCCTGATGGCTGCCTCCATACCATGCTCCCGCTCCACGGCCTGGAACCACAGCCCGTCGTGGGCCAGCCAGCGCTTGGCAAAATCGCTCAGCACGGCCAGCAGTTCTTCCCTGGAAAGCCCGGCAAACTGGTTGGCCATAGCCTCTCCCTACCTTTCTTTAAAATAATTAATTTGTTAATCTTTTTTAAATAATATCATTTTTATGTGTTCATTTCCAGAGCCGCGGTTGGTAAATCATAACCGGTTTCCCGGCCCGCCGGAGGGGTTGATTTTGAATCTCACGGAAAATTTTTCTTGCCCGCCCCGGGCCGGCTGTGTTAAAATAGACCCTGGATAATTGAATAGTCAAACAGGTGCCCCATGAAGGGGAGAATAGGGAAGTCCGGACGGGTGGCATACCACCCGGAAACGGCGCGGTCCCGCCACTGTAGTCGGGGAGCTTGTCCCGGTCACTGGTCGCAGGCATTCACCGTGTACAGCTGCAGGTAAGAAAAGCAGCGCGGTTGAACGCCGGCCGGGAAGGCCGGGGGGAAGGGCAATGATCCGTTAGCCAGGAGACCTGCCTGTTTGAAGTGTGGTCGCCCTCGCGCGAAAGGGCAGCCGTGCGCGGAGGATGATGGTAAAGTCCTCAGCCAGAAAGTTTTTGGCTGGGGACTTTTTATTTTACCTGCCTGGAGGTGGTTATAAATGCCGACGCAAATGGCCAGGGCCCTGGCCGGGGAAATTACCCCGGAAATGAAAAGGGTGGCCGGCCGGGAAGGGGTGGACCCGGAATTTATCCGCCGGGGGGTGGCGGAAGGCACCATTGTCATTCCCCGCAACCGCAGGAGAAAGAACATCAATCCCGTGGGCATCGGAACAGGACTTCGGGTGAAGGTAAGCGCCAGCGTGGGCCTGGCGGGGCCCGGTGATACCATTGAAGGTGAGGTGGCCAAGGTGCGCGCCGCCGTGGAAGCCGGGACGGACGCCGTCATGGACCTGAGCGTATATGGGGATATAGACGGTGCCCGGCGGGCTGTGCTGGCCGCAACCACCACGCCCGTGGGTACCCTGCCCGTGTACCAGGCCCTGGCGGAAGCCCGGGAGAAGTACGGGGCGGCGGTCAAAATGAAGGTGGACGAGATGTTCGAGGTCATCGAGCGGCAGGCGGCCGACGGGGTGGATTTTCTGGCCCTGCACTGTGCCACCACGTGGCAGACCCTGCGGGCGGCAAAGAAACACCGCCGCGTCGATTACCTGGTCAGTCACGGGGGCAGCCACTTAATGGGCTGGATGATTTACAACCAGAAGGAAAATCCCCTTTACGAGCATTTCGACCGGCTGCTGGAGATCTGCCGCCGCTATGATGTTACCTTGAGCCTGGCCGACGGCTGGCGTCCGGGCTGCCTGGCCGATTCCCTGGACGCGGCCCAGGTGCAGGAGCTGGTGGTGCTGGGGGAACTGGTGGCCCGGGCCCGGCAGCAGCAGGTGCAGGTGATGGTCAAAGGACCGGGGCACGTCCCCCTGGGGCACCTGAAGGCCACCGTACAGCTGGAAAAGCAGCTCTGCCACGGGGCACCCTATTTTGTCTTCGGCCCGGTGGTTACGGACATCGCCCCGGGGTACGACCATGTTACTGCAGCCATCGGCGGGGCCCTGGCGGCCTGGGCCGGAGCGGAATTTCTCTGTTACGTCACCGCCGCGGAGCACCTGGGACTGCCCGGTGTGGAGCAGGTGCGGGAAGGGGTGGTCGCCGCCCGCATAGCCGCCCATGCGGCCGACGTGGCCAGGGAGCCCCGGGCGGCGCAGTGGGACCTGGAAATGTCCCGGGCCCGCAAGGCCCTGGATTGGGACAGGCAGATCGAGCTGGCCATTGATCCCCTCCGGGCCGATGCCCTGCGCCGGGAACGCAGCCATGGTTCCCACCGGGCCTGCGCCATGTGCGGCAGGTACTGCGCCATGCAGGTGGTCGGGGAATATCTGGGCAAAGAGCAGGGGGTGTGTTAGGTTATGACCCGGTTACTGGCAGCCAGGAAGGGCTTTATTACGCCGGAAATGGAGGAGGCGGCCCGGCAGGAGGGAGTGGACCCGGAATTCATCCGGGCCGGGGTGGCCGCCGGTACCATCGTCATCCCGAAAAACAGGTTGCGGAAAGGGATCCGGACCTGCGCCATCGGGCGGGGCCTGCGGACCAAGGTGAATGCCCTCATTGGCACCTCCAGCGACCGGGACGACCCGGAAATGGAGGCCCGCAAGATCGAGGTGGCCATTTCCGCCGGGGCCGATGCCATTATGGACCTCTCCACCGGGGGGGACATCGACGGCATGCGCCGCGTTAGCCTGGAAAGGGCCACGGTTCCCGTGGGAAGCGTGCCCATCTACCAGGCGGGCATTGAGGCCATCGAGAAGAGGGGCGGCATTGTGGCCATGACCCCGGAGGACATGTTTGAAGCCATAGAAAAGCAGGCGGCTGCGGGCATTGATTTCATGGCCATTCACTGCGCCCTCAATTTTGAGGTGGTGGAGCGCCTGCAGAAAACCGGCCGGGTGACGGACATCGTGAGCCGGGGCGGCGCCTTCCTCACCGGCTGGATGCTGCACAACCGGAAAGAAAATCCCCTTTATGAGGAGTTCGACCGGGTGCTGGACATCCTGCGGGAGTACGACGTAACCTTGAGCCTGGGCGATGCCATCCGCCCCGGGTGCATTGCCGATTCCCTGGACGGCGCCCAGATCCAGGGCCTGCTGGTGGCCGGGGAACTGGTGGCCCGCGCCAGGGAGAAAGGGGTGCAGGTGATGGTGGAGGGGCCGGGGCATGTGCCCATCCACCATGTGGAGACCACCATGCTCCTGCAGAAGCAGCTCTGCCACCAGGCCCCGTATTTTGTCCTGGGCACCCTGGCCATTGATGTGGCCCCGGGGTACGATCATATCACCGCGGCCATCGGCGGCGCCCTGGCCGGGGCTTCCGGGGCGGACTTCATCTGCTACGTCACGCCGGCGGAGCACCTGGGCCTGCCCACGGAAGAGGACGTGCGCGTGGGGGTGATGGCTGCCCGCATTGCCGCCCACGCTGCCGACATTGCCAAAGGCGTCAGGGGGGCCTGGGAGTGGGACCTGAAAATGGCCCGGGCCCGGGCTTCCCTGGACCGGGAGGCCGTGGCCGGCCTGGCCATCGACCCGGCCCTGGTGCGCTGTTACCTTGAGAAGGAAAAAGGGGAACCTTGCAGCGCCTGCGGGGATGAATGCGCCCTGCGACTGGTCAGGGAATATTTCCGGCCGTGAAAAAATCCGGCAGTTGAACACTGGCCGGGCAGGGTATCCGGAAAGCATCCTCCGCCCGGGCTGCGGGGGATGGCAGGTTCAGTGTTAGAACACGGCATTTTCGAGGTGACGTGTAAATGTGTAGCGATGAAGCGCGTTCTTCTTCCGGCGGCTGGTATATACTGCATATTTGCCGCGGCCACTGGGCGGCTCAGGTGCTTTTTACGGCCGTGGACCTGGGCCTTTTCGACGTCCTGGCCCGGGGCGCCCAAACTCCCGCCCGGGTAGCCGCGGCCCTGGGCACCCACCCGGAAGCCACCGCCCGCCTGCTGGTTGCCCTGGAGGGCCTGGGGCTGGTGGAAAGGGAGGGCGAGTTTTACCGCAACGCCCCACTGGCCAGCCGCCATCTGGTGCGGGGAAGGGATGCCTACCTGGGCCATGCGGTGCACCACTTTGCCAACCTGGCCGAGGGTTGGTCCCGGCTGGGCGAGGCCGTGCGCACCGGCCGCCCGGTGGGTTTCGAGGCCGTGGAACGGGCGAACTATGAAGAGCGCCTGCGGGACTACATCCTGGCCATGGGGGACCGGGCCCGGCTCAAAGCGGAGCAGATGGCCGCCGTGCTGGATTTAAGCGGATGCGAACGCTTACTGGATTTGGGAGGCGGGCCCGGGGTGTATACCGTTGCCCTGTTGAAGAAAGAGCCCGGGGCCCGGGCCACCATCCTGGACCTGGCTCCCACCCTGGAGATCACCCGGGAATTGATGGAAGCGGCGGGGGTTCTGGACCGGGTGGAGCTATGTGCCGGGGATTTCACCAGGGACGAGCTGGGCGAAGGGGTTTACGACCTGGTCCTGGCCTCCAATGTGGTGCACATTTATGACGCCGCCACCAACCGGCAGCTCATGGAACGGGTCTTCCGGGCCCTGCGCCCGGGCGGGCAGGTGGTGATTCACGATTATGTACTGGCGGAAGATCCTGCCCTGGAGGCCGCCCTCTTTGACCTGAACATGCTGGTGGGCACCCTTACCGGCCGGGTGTACAGCGTGCAGGAAATGGGCAGCTGGCTGGAGGACGCCGGTTTTGAGGATGTGACTTACCACCCGCTGACTGCAGGCAGCGGCCTGTTAAGGGGTAGAAAAGCTCCCGGGCGCTGCTTTCAGGGGGAATGACCTTCTTTGTGGCAGCGGGAAACGCGGAAATAGAGGAGATCGTGAGAAACTCTTAGCAAAGCTGCCTGAAGGCGGCTTTTTTTTCGGTTACAGCCGGTGGCAGCGGCAGCGGGGCCTGTATTTCCCATGAACTATTTGCCGGCAGGGAGTAAAATTGTTTTATGTAACTGTAAAATAAAAGCGTTACGTAAGGCTTGACGGCAGAAAGAAGGCGTGTTTTTTGGAACCTGTAGCAAGTGCCACTGAACAAGGAAGATCCCATCTGATGTTCATCAGCCTGGTCAATTTCCTGCTCAATTTTGCCGTGCAGGGTTCCCTTATCTTCATCCCCCTGCTGGGGGCCCAGCTGGGGGCCAGGGACTGGCAGATCGGCCTGGTGGGGGCGGCTTACGGGACGGCTTTTTTATTTTCTTCCCTGTTTTGCGGCTGGAAATCCGACTCGCTGGGAAGGCTTTTGTTTGTGCGCCTGGGGCTGGCCGCCAGCGGTGTGACCTTTGCCGCCCAGTTGTTGGTTCAAAATCTTTTCGTTTTGATCGTGGTGCGTTCGGCCGTGGGCCTGTCCCTGGGAATTGCCACCGCGGCCTTGATTGCTTACGCCTTTGAGTCCGGCGCCGATATGGGCAAATATAGCTCTTACGGCTCCCTGGGCTGGATCTTCGGCGCTCTGGGGGCGGCGCTGTTGAAGGAATTCCACCTGCTCTTTATCACCAGCTCCATCTGCTGCCTGGTGGCCCTGGTCCTTTCCCTGGCTTTCAAGGAAAGTGCCGTTAAAAAAAGCAAAATTAACCCGAAGATAAGACTGGTGGTCAGGCGCAATTTCCGGCTCTACCTGGCCGTATTCCTGCGCCACCTGGGGGCCACGGCCGTCTGGATTATCCTGCCCCTGTACTTTTCGTTGCTGGGCATAGACCGGTTCTGGATTGGTTTGCTCTGGGGAACTAATTTTGCCGTGCAGTTTGTGGTTATGCGCTTTTTGGAAAGGTTTGACGAAAATAAAGTCTTTGCCTTTGGTCAACTGCTCTCCATCGGGGTATTTACCGCCTATGCCTTTATCACCGCACGGCCGGCCCTGTTTGCGGTGCAGGCCCTCCTGGGGGTAGCGTGGTCCTGTCTTTATGTAGGCGCCCTGATTATTGTCCTGCGGAGCGGGGAAGAAAGGGGTACCGCCAGCGGTATCTTCCAGTCCACCTTAAACCTCTGTGGTGCCGTGGGCCCCTTCCTGGGCGGGTTGATCGCCGAGATTTGGGGGTACCATGGAGTGATGCTTTTCGCAGCCGGGCTGGGGGTGGCCGGCCTGCTGGTGGCCGTACCGGCAGCCCGGGAAGTTCCCGGAGCAGCAGGTTCGGTGAAAAAACAGTTTTAATGAAGCATAACTGCTCCTTGCCGTTGTGAGCCGGTTATGTTATTATATTTTTAACCATAAGTGCTTATTGCAAATAGATGAGGTGTATTATTATGTGCAAATGCAGTTGTTCCTGGAATTTTACAGCAGACCGGTTGCTGCTGCCGGTACTGCTGTTTCTTTTGCGGTTGAAACCTGCCCATGGCTATGAGCTTATTCAAAAGCTGGCGCAGCTGGATTTGCTGGAAGGGGAAGTGGACCCGGCTACGGTGTACCGCAATTTGCGCCGCATGGAACAGGAAGCACTGGTGGTCTCCAGCTGGGAGGCAACGGGGACGGGGCCTGCCCGCCGCAAGTATACACTCACTTCCAGGGGGGAGGAACTGCTGGATGAGTGTATGCTGGCCGTACGCAGGCAGAAGGAAAAACTGGAAAAGTTCATCCGGCTTTATGAAAATGAATGCAGGCCGGATCTTCAGGGGGGTGAGAGCTGTTTGCCGCAGGGATAGCTCTGGCTGTAATTCTGGCCGGAGTTTTATGGTGGAGGTGTGTGTGAATAATGTCACGAATCTCCTTTCGTATTCTCCATGCCGGGGCCCTGCGCAGGCCCATGGGGGAATGCAGCCGGGTTTTTAAAGAGCGCTACCCGGATCTTCCCGTGGAGCTGGAGTCGGCGGGATCCCGGGAATGTGCCGCTCGCATTTGCGACGGCGGCATATATGATGTGGTGGCCCTGGCCGATACGGCTGTATTTGCCCGCTGGCTGGCACCCGATTATGTGGACTGCTATTTTGTCTTTGCCACCGACCAGATTGTGGTGGCCTTTGATCGCTTTTCCCGGGGCAGTGAGGAAATCACCCGGGACAACTGGATAGATGTGCTCCTTTCTCCGGGGGTGATCTACGGCCGTTCGAACCATAACCTGGATCCCTGCGGCTACCGGACGCTGATGGTCTGGCAGCTGGCGGAAAAGTTTTACGGCCGGCCGGGGCTTTACGAAGCCCTGCAGGACGGTTGTTCCCGGGTATATCCCAAATCCATCGATTTGGCCGGGGCGCTGGTGGAAGGAAGGGTGGACTACGCATTTTTGTACTCCTCGGTAGTCCGCCAGCTGGGCTTGTGCCAGGTCAACCTGCCCTCCCGGATCAATCTTTCCAACCCCGCCCTGGCCGATTACTATGCCGCGGCCAGCGTCACTCTGGAAGGCAGGATGCCGGGGGAAAAGGTTCTGCTTACCGGTGCGCCCATCGAGTTTGCCGTGGCAGTGCCCCGCAATGCCCGCTATCCCGTGGAGGCTCAATGGTTTGTAGAGTTCATTACCGGGGTGGAGGGCCAGCAGATCCTGGAGGGCTGCGGGCTTATTCCCTGTTAGCCTGGGTTGGGCTCTATCTCAGCTCAACCGGCTACCCCCCGGGTCAGAGCGGGGCCGATCCCCCATCAGCAGGTATGGGCTGTAACCGGAATTAGTTAACTGCCGTTCTTCCAAATAGTAAAGCCCTGCCTGGCCGACAAACCTGTTTGTAAAGGAGGTCTTCTTATGCATTTCCCTGTGTCCGGAGTTGATGTTTTCCCCCTTATACCCCCCCTGGTAGCTTTCCTGGTTTCTTCAGTTACGGCCTCGGCCGGGGTGTCCGGAGCCTTTCTGCTCCTGCCTTTTATGGTCAGCGTCCTCGGGTTTACCACTCCTGCCGTCAGTCCCACCAACCTGATCTACAATATTGTGGCCATCCCCGGGGGGCTGGCCCGTTACATAAGGGAGGGGCGCATGGCCTGGCCCCTCACCTGGGTGGTGGTAATTGCCACCTTGCCGGGCGTTTTACTGGGTGCCTGGATCCGCATCCGGTACCTGCCCGACCCGAAAGCCTTTAAGTTTTTTGTGGGCCTGGTTCTGCTCTACCTGGGTGTCCGGTTGTTGTATGAAACCACCGGGCGTTACCTGAAGAGCAAAGAGCAGACCAAAAACCTGGAAAAGAAGTTCCGCGAGCGGGTGCAGCAGATCAAAAGCGAATCGGCAGGCCGCATTGCTGCGGGCCTGCCCCCGGAGGCGGTGGTCAAAACCCGCTCGGTATCCCTGCGCAAAATCGAATATGATTTCTGGGGGGAAACCTTTTCCTTCAGCACCATGGTAGTTTTTACCCTGGCCCTGGTGGTTGGTTTGATCGGCGGTATTTACGGCATCGGCGGGGGAGCCATCATTGCCCCCTTTGTGGTCTCTGTTCTGGGTCTGCCCGTATATACCGTTGCAGGGGCCGCACTGGCCGGCACTTTTCTCACCTCCATTGCCGGGGTTATCGTCTACCACCTCCTGTCCCTTACTGCAGCAGGGGCCCAGGCCAGCGTCTCTCCCGACTGGCTGCTTGGAGCGCTTTTTGGCGTGGGTGGTCTGCTGGGCACCTATTTTGGAGCCTATCTCCAAAAGTATTTGCCCGACCGGCTGATCCGGGGGATCCTGGGCTCCCTGGTCACCTTTCTGGCAGTAAGTTATATAATGCAGTTTTTTATGTAAAAATTGTCGTGTATTATTCATTGAAAAGAAAAAGACATTATGCTAACATGGGCTCAGGTTTAATTAACCTGCTGATTAAAACAGACACTGGTTTTTAACCCCTGAAGGGAGCAGTGGCGGTGGGCAGTGAAAACCTGGTCCTGCGCATCGAGGGTATCCGCTCCGAGGATGACCGGCTGGAAGTGAAAAGGATTCTGGAAGGTATAGAGGGGGTCAGCTGGGCCTGCGTGGACGCAACGGCCGGCACGGCCGTGGTCATATTTGATCCCGACCATACCTCCCAGGATGAGCTGATTAATGCGGTCATGGAAGCCGGATATGCGGTTAAGCGGTTTTTCAACGGTTAAAAAACGTATGCCGGGTGAGCGGGTTATGGGGCCTGCCGAATTCGGAAGTGGAAGGGCGTTTTACCTTGCCCCAAAATTAATCAAATTTGATTGACATAAGCCGGGGAGACACTGGTTTCCCCGGCTTTAACAGGTAGCTACCTGAATAATTGTTGTTTCGTGAGATAAGAGTGGTATCAAAGCCGCTCTTTTTTTGTGGTGGTTGTCAGGCCTTTTGATGCTGGAAGAACAGTGGAAATTATGCCTATTGTATTAGATTAATAGCATATAGTATAATAATGATGATTTTGTAGTGGGATGCAATTACTCAAAGGGGAGGTGTTTGCACTGTTGCAGGATTGCCGTAAGTGCGGCCTGGCGGTGTCCGATGCTGCGGAGCCGCAACAAATCCGCTGTTATGCAAGCGGAAGGTTGATCCCGCCTGCTGATCAAGCTGCACCGGTGGCAGTGCCTTTATTACATGGAGCCGGTTGTGGAGGACGGGAACGTACTTACGGCCGAGCAGCTTTACCTGATCAAGCAGGCCGAACTGGATGCCCAAAAATGAAAATTGCCCATGGGTTAGCACCCAGCGGGTGTTTTGCTGTTCAGTGGGCAAATTAAGGCAGGGTAATCCTGAAGAAAGAGATAACAGGAGGTAGCAAATATGGCTCAATCCGTGACGCGCAGGCTTTCCTTCTTTGACCGTTACCTGACCCTCTGGATTTTCCTGGCCATGGCCGTAGGTGTGCTGGCGGGCTACATATACCCGCAAATTGCCAGTTTCTGGGGCAGGTTTCAGGTCGGCACGACCAGCATACCCATTGCCATCGGACTCATCCTGATGATGTACCCGCCCCTGGCGAAAGTCCGTTACGAAGAACTGCCCGCAGTCTTCAGCAATAAAAAGGTATTATCCCTGTCCCTGATCATGAACTGGATTGTCGGTCCGGTGGTTATGTTCTCCCTGGCCGTCCTGCTGTTGCGCGATAAACCGGATCTGATGGCCGGGGTTATCCTGGTGGGGCTGGCCCGCTGCATAGCCATGGTTCTGGTCTGGAACGACCTGGCCGAAGGCAGTCCCGAATACGCCGCGGGGCTGGTGGCCTTTAACGCCATCTTCCAGGTACTGACCTATTCTATTTACGCCTATATATTCCTGACGGTAATTCCTGCCTGGCTGGGCCTTTCCAGCATAGCGGTGGATGTTTCCATGGCTGAAATTGCCAGGAGCGTTTTTATTTACCTGGGCATTCCTTTCCTTGCGGCCATCATCACCCGTACCACAATGGTCCGCGCAAGGGGGCGGGACTGGTACGAGCAGAACTTTATTCCCCGGATCAGGATGATTACCCCGATTGCCCTGTTGTTTACCATCCTGGTGATGTTTTCCCTGAAGGGTGAAGTGATAGTAACCCTGCCTGTGGATGTGATCCGGGTAGTCATCCCCCTGACCATATATTTTGTTTTTATGTGGCTGGTCACCTTCTACCTGGGAAGAATGATCGGGGCGGATTATGCGACCACCACCACCCTTTCCTTTACTGCCGCCAGCAACGATTTCGAACTGGCCATCGCCGTGGCCGTGGCGGTCTTCGGCATCAACTCCGGCCAGGCCTTTGCCACCGTCATCGGTCCCCTGGTGGAAGTACCCGTGCTGATCAGCCTGGTTAACGTGGCCCTGGCCTTCAAGCGCAGGTATTTCGCCCATGAATTGCGCTGAGCTTTAGGTAACTTCCGTTGTTACAAATACCTGCCTGGCGGGAGTTTTGTCTCGCCCTGCGGGGAAAATCTGGCATAATCATGCCTATAAAATCATTAAATCATGGAGGTGCGAGTTGTTATGGAGATCAAGATTTTCGGGCCCGGCTGCCCCAAATGCAAGGCGCTGCATAAGGCGGTGACCGAGGTGGTCAACGAGATGGGGTTGAACGCTGACATTAAAAAGGTGGAAAAGCTGGATGAAATCATGCAGGCCGGGGTCATGCTCACTCCGGGCCTGATGGTCAACGGCAAACTCAAGGTATTTGGTAAGGTTCCCGGAAAGGAAGACATTAAGCGTTACATCGAGGAAGAGAAATAATAACTAGCGGGAGAGTCACTCCCCGCTTTTTTTCTGCCGGATTAGTTATTTGATTTTCCTTAATCTTTAACAATTATCTTATAAAGTAGTTGACAATATTATAATAATCTAATATACTCCTTATTAAGGATTCTCCCGGGGAGGTGGTTGGGTTTCAATTGATCATAAAAAAATATCTATATTTGGGGGAAAGGAGCGCCGGCAATGAAAGAACGCGACAAATTCCTTTTAATGGTTGCTATTTTCCTGGCGGCTTTTTACATTCCGCTGCACAACCCGCGGGTGCAGTCGGCCATCCTGGAGGCATTTTTCATGCTCCAGGATTACGCCCAGAAGCACGTTTTGACCTGCCTGGTGCCGGCTTTTTTCATCGCCGGGGCTATTGCGGTGTTTGTTTCCCAGGCTTCGGTTTTGAAATATTTCGGAGCGGGGGCAAATAAAGTCTTATCCTACGCCGTCGCTTCGGTGTCGGGTACCGTACTGGCGGTGTGTTCCTGCACAGTATTGCCGCTTTTTGCGGGGATCTACACCCGCGGTGCCGGCATCGGCCCGGCCACGGCATTTCTTTATTCCGGCCCGGCCATCAATGTTCTGGCCATTATTCTCACTGCCCGGGTGCTGGGCTTCGATCTGGGAGTGGCCCGGGCGGTGGGTGCGGTTGTCTTTTCCATTATCATCGGCCTGCTCATGCACCTGATCTTTATCAAGGAGGAAAAGGCCAGGGAAGAGGCCGCCCTTACTTTACCGCCCCCCCCGGAAGACAGGAGGTCTCTGTGGCAGTACGGAGTTTACTTCCTGACCATGGTCCTGATCCTGATCTTTGCCGCCTGGGGCAAGCCGGCCCAGCCGGTGGGTTTTTTCAGCGCCGTCTACCGGGTGCACTGGTACCTCACCGTTTTCTTCCTGATCGTGCTGGCGGTAATATTGAAGCTCTGGTTTACTAAAGACGAGCTGGTCGGCTGGGTGGAATCTACCTGGGGCTTTGCCAAGCAGATCTTCCCGCTTCTGCTGGGCGGGGTGCTGGTGGCCGGCTTTCTCATGGGCCGGCCCGGGGCCGATACGGGGATCATCCCGGCCAAATATATTTCGGCTCTGGTGGGGGGGAACTCCCTCGGTGCCAACTTCCTTGCTTCCATAGTCGGGGCCCTGATGTACTTTGCCACCCTGACGGAAGTTCCCATCCTGCAGGGCCTCATCGGCAGCGGGATGGGTAAGGGCCCGGCCCTGGCGCTGCTTCTGGCCGGGCCGGCCTTGAGTCTGCCGAACATGATTGTGATCAGGCAGATCATGGGCACCAAAAAGGCCGCCGTCTATATTTCCCTGGTGGTGATTATGTCCACCATTGCGGGGATGATTTACGGGGCCATCTGGGGATAGGGGCTGTTGTACCGGGTGCTGCGCTGTCCGGAGCGACGCACCGGAAACGGATACCCGGGCCCTTTCTGTGCATGCAGAGCCCGGGTTTCTCCCTGCTTCACGGTCTAACCGTAGCGTTTCCTGTAGCATATTGCTTATGATATTGGGCAACAGCCCGTCCTGTGCCGAATACCTGTGGTCCAGGCAAATAGTGGCCTGCCCCTGAGATAAAACTTGCAAAGTGTTAATCATGGGGTTCCTACCGCCTGGCGCCCGGTCAGATACTGGCCGGGCGATTTTGTTCTGCGCCTCTCCCCCGGGTACGGGTGAAAATAGCAGTGGTGTATGCTGAACAAAGTATAAAAAATATTTTTGGCACAGGAATGATGTATTTAAAAATTAAATGGCAGCGATAAAAGGATTTTTTGAGATAATCGAAAATAAAAATATGGTATTAACTGCGGGAGGTGGTAATGTTTGAACGGCAAAAAGATGCTGGTTGTTGCCGCCGGGGGTACCCTGGGTTTACTGGCGGTGGTGCTGGTGGCTATGGGTAACCCGGCCAACATGGGCTACTGTGTGGCCTGTTTCCTGCGCGATATCACCGGTGGCCTGGGCTTGCACCGGGCTGCCCCGGTACAGTACATAAGGCCTGAAATTATCGGCCTGGTGCTGGGGGCCTTCATTTCTGCTCAGGCGACGAGGGAATTTCGTGCGATCGGCGGCTCCTCTTCCTTTACCCGCTTCGTGCTGGGTTTTCTGGCCATGATTGGCATGCTGGTTTTCCTGGGCTGTCCCGTGCGTGCCGTCCTGCGGCTGGCCGGCGGTGACCTCAACGCCGGGGTGGGGCTGCTGGGTCTGGTCGCCGGGGTGGCCGTGGGGGTCCAGTTTCTCAAATCCGGCTTCAGCCTGGGGCGGGCCGTTCCCCAGCAAAAGGGCAACGGTTATATTTTTACGGGACTCATGGTGGTGCTTCTCCTTTTATTGCTTGTACGCCCTTCCTTTATATTTTTCAGCGCAAGCGGTCCCGGTTCCATGCATGCTCCCGTGTGGGCGGCCCTGGGGGCGGGCCTGGTGATTGGCGTGCTGGCCCAGCGTTCCCGTCTGTGCATGGTCGGCGGGATCAGGGACTTCATTATGTTCCGGGATGCCCATCTCCTGTATGGTTTTGTGGCCATCTTTGTGGTCGCCCTGGTGGGAAACCTGGCGGTGGGGGCCTTCAAGATTGGGTTTGCGGGACAGCCGGTGGCTCATACCGACGGGCTCTGGAACTTTCTGGGGATGGCGCTGGCCGGATGGGCGGCGGTGCTTCTGGGCGGGTGCCCGCTGCGCCAGCTGGTTGCCGCCGCCGAAGGAAATACCGACAGTGCTTTGACTGTAATGGGTATTATATTTGGAGCTGCAGTTTCGCATAACTTCGGCCTGGCCGGCAGCCCCACCGGGGTACCGGCAGGCGGTCAGATAGCCGTCATTCTGGGGCTGATCGTGGTGTTTATTATAGCCTGCGCCAACCGCCCGGCGGCAGTAAAGCGAGGTGTGAGCATTGGAAAGGGAAGTTGACGCCAGGGGTTTGCTTTGTCCCGAACCGGTTCTGTTGACCAAACAGGCCCTGGATGCCCTTGGAGCGGGAACCGTTAAAGTGCTGGTCAGCAACGCCGCGGCCAGGGAAAATGTTTCCCGGCTGGCCGAGAGCAGGGGCTGGCAGGTTGAGGTGCGGGAACAGGGTGAGGATTTTTTGCTGGTCTTAACGAAAAAATGATTCGGTAAATAAAGACGACCCCGGGAGACATTCCCGGGTTTTTTTATGCTGGCTGAATTGCGCTGCTTCCTGGCGGTTATATTGCCTCTTGCTGGCATAGAAATTTTTTTGAAAGGATGTTTACAAAGAAGAAGGATGATGGTATATTATTTATAAAACTATATAGGCATAATTCATATAAAGGGGGTAAGTTTATATGTTCCACACGCCGGAGAAGGGACATTGCTGTCACGCTTTTGCCCACAGGTATGTTTCCAGACACCGTGACTGTTGCTGTCACGGCGAGCATTTTCACCGGCATTTTTACAGCCGGGAAGAACGGCTGGCCCGCCTGGAAAACTACCTGAAAGAATTGCAGGCCGAAGTCAGGGCGGTGGAGGAGAAAATTAAAGAATTAAAAGGTTAACCGGTTGGAAGACCCGGCCAGAAGGAAATTATTTCCCTTCTGGCCGCTATTTCAACAGTCCGGGGGAAAAAATAAATACAGTGCAGGGGTGGGGTAATGTTATTTAATATTGTTCTGTATATACTGGCGGCAGTGGCATTATACATATCTTTCCAGCGGGACCGGCAGAAGACAAAAAAGGCCCTGGCCATAGCCTGGAACTCCTTTCGCAACCTGATCCCCACCATGCTGGGGATCATCGGGCTGATTGGCCTTATGCTGGCGCTGGTGCCCCGGGAGGTTATTGCGGGGCTCTTTGGAAATAACAGTCCTGCGGGCATTCTCCTCATTTCCCTGGCCGGCGCCGTTACCCTGATGCCCGCCTTTATCGCTTTTCCCCTGGCGGCTTCCCTTTTGCAATCCGGGGCCAGCGTGATGGCGGTGGCCTGTTTTATTACGACCCTGTTAATGGTGGGGATTATCACGGCCCCCATGGAAGTTAACTTTTTTGGTAAGAAATTTACCTTCTGGCGCAATGCCATCGGGTTTGTCCTGGCCCTGGTGATTGGAGGCGTGATGGGAGTGGTTCTGCAGTGAAATCCCAGCTCAGGAGATATGCCCTGTTTGCTTTAGTGGTGGTTGCCGACCTGTTTCTTTCCTGGCAATATCCAGCCAGGGGTAGTGAAGCTGTGAAAAGTGCCCTGGATTATCTGGTGGAAATGCTATTGTTCATGCCGCCGATTTTCGTCCTGGTAGGCCTGCTGGATGTATGGGTTCCCCGTCAGATTGTGGAGAAGAACGTAGGACCGGACTCCGGTGTGCGCGGTGTGGTTATCTCCATTCTGGTGGCCACTGCGGCGGCCGGTCCCCTTTATGCCGGTTTTCCGGTGGCCGACGCGCTGCTCAGAAAGGGCTGTCGTCTGGCCAATGCGGTAATTTTCCTGGGCACCTGGGCGACCATTAAAATTCCCATGTTGATGATGGAAGTCAAGTTTGTTAGGCTGCCCTTTGCCCTTTTGCGCCTGGCGTTAACCCTGCCGGCCATAATTGCTACGGGGTATCTCATGGAGATGATTTTAAAGGTCGGGGAAACGGGAAGGTTTGCGCAAGGTGTCAGCGAAAAAAACTATTAATAAGATGTTTGCCCAGCACTCACCGTAACCAGGTTCTCTGGTAGTAATACTGCTAACCATATGCGGCTTTAGTCCCTGCGCAGGTACCTGGTTCCGGTGAGTGCTGGGTGAGTGCTGGGTCACCGGAGCAAGCGAGAACCAGAACTGGGTAGCTGGAAGGTAGGGACAACCCAGACCCGGGGCGGGGGTTGTCTTACATAGGTTTCGTCTGGTAAGTGAGGGATGCCTGATGTGCAGAAATCACGGTCCCGGCTACCGGCACGGCGACTGCCGGTGTGCCGGGGCTCCTATGGAGCGGTTTATGCAACCGTGCCTTTTACTTTTACTTCACCGCCGTTCGGCTCACGGTTACGAGCTGATGCAAAATTTGAGGGAGTTTGGCTTCCAGGACAGCGAGGCCGACCCGGGTACGGTGTACCGGAACCTGCGCCGCCTGGAAGAGGAGGGCCTGGTTTCTTCCCGGTGGGACACCAGCGGTGGCGGTCCGGCCAGGCGCCTGTACCGTTTAACTCCGGAAGGGGAGGAATTGCTCCATGCCTGGGCGGAAGTAATAACACACAACAAAAGGCGGCTGGAATATTTTCTGGCCAGGTACCGGGAGGAGTTTGCGCAAAGTAAATATTAAATATTCAGTAAGCCGTTGTGACAAGGATGCGGCGCTGTCCGGAGCGAACGACTTGCGAAGCGCCGGTAACAGCACCCGGTGAAGCGAGGCCGCCGGCTCGGCTCTCGAGGACGCAAGAACAACTAATCGAAAGAAAAGTTGGAAACACATTAGTTTAAGAACTTTACAACGAAGCGCAATTAGTCACGGGCAATCCGCAGAGAGCCAGAGCCGGCCCGAAGCGAGCCGCGGTGCTGTCGGCGCGGAGCACTGGAGTGAGCGAGGACAGCACCGCATCCAACCGGGTTCACTGAATAATTACTGTGCAAAGATGACACGTTCGCAGCCGGGATGCGGTTCTTCAGGTGAAGGATGGGTCCCGGGATCGTCCTGGTAACATAAAGGCCCCAGCCGGTGTCCATAAACCGGCGGGACCTTTATCCATGGCCTTATTACTGCAGCAGCAAGTCGTTTTAACGAGCCGGATGCGATTATTAACCCAGGATTTCCTTCAGGTCCTGATCGGGAGTGGTGATCAGCTTCAGGTTGTAGTTGTCCTGCAGCACCTTGAGCACGTTCGGTGAAATGAACGCTGGTGCAGACGGGCCGATGCGGATGTTCTTGATGCCCAGGTGGAACAGGGTGAGCAGGATGGCTACGGCTTTTTGCTCAAACCAGGACAGGACCAGGCTCAGGGGCAGGTCGTTTACACCGCAGTTAAAGGCTTTGGCCAGAGCTGCAGCCACCTGGATGGCCGAGTAGGCGTTGTTGCACTGGCCCATGTCGATCAGCCGCGGAATACCTTCGATTTCGCCCAGGTCCAGGTAGTTGAACTTGAACTTGCCGCAGCCCAGGGTTAGCACCACGCAGTCCCGGGGCACTTTCTGGACAAACTCGGTGTAGTAGCTCCGGGCCTTCTTCACTCCGTCGCAGCCGCCCACCAGGAAGAAGTGGCGGATCTTGCCGGCCTTGACGGCGTCGATGATTTTATCGGCCAGGGCCAATACGGCGTTATGGTGGAAGCCGGTTACCAGAACACCGCCCTCTTTTTCCGGCAGCGGCGGCAGTGCCTTTGCTTTTTCAATTACCGGCGTGAAGTCCCGGTTTTTAATGTGGGTTACATCCGGCAACCCGGCGATGCCGCAGGTAAACATGCGGTCTTTGTAGGATTCTTTGGGAATGAGCACGCAGTTGGTGGTGCCCAGAATGGCGCCGGGGAATTGTTCAAATTCGGTTTTCTGGTTCTGCCAGGCGCTGCCATAGTGGCCGGCCAGGTGGGGGAATTTTTTCAGCTCCGGGTAAGCGTGGGCCGGGAGCATTTCCCCGTGGGTGTAAACGTTGATACCCGTGCCTTCCGTTTGCTTCAGCAGTTCGTACAGGTCTAAAAGATCGTGGCCGGTGATCAGGATGGCCGGGCCGGCCTTGGTGCCCGTGGAAACCCTGGTGGGTTCGGGGGAGCCGAACCGCTCCACATGGGCCTTATCCAGGAGTTCCATAACCCGCAGGTTCATTTCGCCGCACTTGAGGGCCATTTCAATGTGCCGGTTCAGGTCAAAGTCCACGTTGGTCAGGGTGGTGAACAGCGCTTCGTGCATGAAGGCGTCCACCTGTTCATCCCTGGCACCCAGTTCCCGGGCGTGGTAAGCGTAAGCGGCAATCCCTTTCAAAGCGATGATTATAGTATCCTGCAAACTGGCGATGTCCTCGTTTTTGCCGCACACGCCCACTTTGGTGCAACCGGTGCCGTTGGCCGTCTGTTCACACTGGTAACAAAACATGTACTTTTCACCCTCCTTGAGAATTTTTTTGCTGTAAATGTTCAGTGATCCCGCTACGGTGCCGCGTTGTCCACGCTCACTCCGGTGCTCCGCGCTGACAAAATAGTTTTTCCGCAAAAGCTAAAAATTCTCGCCGCAGCGGCATCAGAAAAAGTCTGCACTAACTGAAATAAATCGATGCCGCTGCCATACTCGCTTCGGACCGGACTAGCGGCGCTGCAAATGCGGCATGACAGTTGTTACCTTACTATCATCTTTTTACCGTTTTAGCAAGTTACCTTTTCTAACGCTACATTTCGGTGCCGCTGGTTTCGCGCCGCAGTCCGGTTACCCTCGCTTCGCCGGGTGCTGTTACCAGCGCTCCGCAAGTCGCTCGCTTTGGACAACGCGGCACCTGCCGGTGGTAGCGGTTTTGCTGAACATTTACTTTTTGTTTAACCATTTGCTTACATTATAGGCCTGGCAAGGAAACGGGGCAGTGATTTGGCTCACAGAAAAGATGTGCTTTTAGCAATCCTCACCGGTCCGTTGATGATCCGGCCTTTCATTGAGCGGCTGCCTGTTTCATACCCGGGCAGGGAACGGCTTAAAAATGTCGAAACATTACTCAAGGTGAATGTTGATGCTGGTTTTGCACGGAACCTGGCTTCCCGCCGGTGTGGTGGGTAAGGGCAGCGGCTATTTTTTTGTGTGGGGAGAACTGGCTCCCGGGACAGAGTTCGGTGATAAGGTGCTGCCCCGCCGGCGGGGACGCCGGCCCCGGGGATGGCACCCCGGACAGGCTGAAGTGGCCGATTTATACCAGGGGATGGATTTAAAGCGGGTGCCGGATACCGTAGAGCTCTGGGTCCTGCTGCCCTCCTCCGGGGGGCGGCCGCTGCCTTCACCCCTTTTACCGGTGGCCGGTGCTGCCGATGAACCTGTTTTTTTTCCGGATGAAGAGGTCGTCTTAAGGCCCTGGCTGGTGGAGGGGTTTTTGTTTCCTGCCGGGCAGGCCGCAGAGATGCTTTTAAGGGGCCGCTTTTCCCAGGGGGTGGTCATGCCGTCTGCCGGCTGGCACTACTGGCGCCGGATAACGCTCTGGGCCATGGAGCTGATGGTCAGGCAGCGGTTTATCCCCCTGCTGGATGAAAAAAGCTATCAGGCTGTCTGGAGACCCGTGTTCAACGCCCGGGAAGACCTCTCCCGGCTGGAGTTGCTGGCCCGGTCCATGCCCCCCGTATGCCGTGCCGTGGCCGCTTTGAAAAATGGCCCCGGCCCGCCGGAAGGGACTGCAACCATCCTGCCGGCACCCGATGTTCTGGTGATGGATTTTGTCCGCCGGGTGGTGCAGGAAAAAATATCCGGATGGCTGGCCCCATCGCCCGGAGCATGTATCAAAGACCGTCAAAACGATCCGGCTGCTCGCTGGGTGCAGGCGCTGGGCCGTGGGGGAGGGCCGGTGGAACTGCCGGAGGACATGCTCAAGGAAATGACCGGGCAATTAATAGCCTGGCGCTTGCCCTTGTCCCGGCGCCGGCAGGTGCCTTTTCGCACCTGTTTCCGCCTGGAACCGCCGCCCGATGGCGAAAAAACCTGGACTTTAAGTTTCTTTTTACAGGCCGTGGATGATCCCAGCCTGCTGGTGCCGGTGGAAATGGTGTGGAAGGAAAGCGGCGCCGCCCTGACCTTCCTGCACCGGCGCTTTGAAAACCCCCAGGAGCGCCTCCTGGCCGACCTGGGGCAGGCCTGCCGGCTGTTTCCGCCGCTGGAAAGGTCCCTGCAGGACCCCTGCCCCACCCGTTGTGAACTCAGCACCGCCGAGGCGTATACTTTCCTGAAGCAGGCCGTGCCGTTGTTTCAGGAAAGGGGTTTGGGCGTGCTGGTACCTTCCTGGTGGGGTGAGGGAGCTGCCGGCCCCGTCCCGGGTATGCGTTTGAGGTTGAGAAGGTACAGGGAGGGGCAGAGCGAAGGGGTGGGCCGGGGACTCCTCGGACTGGATACCCTGGTGGAGTTCCACTGGGAGCTGGCCTTGGGCGGGGAAACCATCAGCAGGGAAGAATTTGAAAAGCTGGTGGCCATGAAGCTTCCCCTGGTGAAGGTGAGGGGGCAATGGGTGGAACTGGAGCCCCGGCAGGTGGAGAAGATTCTGGAATTGCTGGCCGGCAACAGGAAAAATAACGTCATAACCCTGGGAGAAGCCATGCGCCTGGCGGCGGGGATGCCGGCCCGGGCCGGCCTGGAGCTGGATGACCTGCCGGTGCTGGACGTGACGGGAGAGGGAGAACTTTCCCCGCTGCTGGAGAAATTGAAGAATGAGGATAAACTGGACCCGCAGCCGGTGCCGGCGGGATTCCGGGGGCAACTGCGCCCGTACCAGGAAAGGGGTTTTTCCTGGCTGGCCTTTTTAGCCCGCATGGGTATGGGCGGCTGCCTGGCCGACGATATGGGACTGGGCAAGACCGTGCAGTTTATTGCTTTTTTGCTCCACCGCCTGGAAGAGGGGCAACCCCGGGGGCCGGCGCTGCTGGTCTGCCCCACTTCAGTGGTGGGCAACTGGCAGCGGGAAGTGGCCCGTTTCGCCCCGGGCTTGAAGGTTCTGGTTCATCACGGGCCGCAGCGGTTGCGGGGAAAGAAGTTTGTCCGGGAGGCCGGGGCCTGCCACCTGGTCCTGACTACCTATTCCCTGGCCCAGCGGGATGAACGCCTGCTGGCGGAAGTGGAATGGGACGGGGTGGTGCTGGACGAGGCCCAGAACATCAAAAACCCGGCTGCCAAGCAGACCCGCAGCGTGAAGAAATTGAAGGCCGGCTACCGTTTTGCCCTTACCGGCACACCGGTGGAAAACCGCCTTTCGGAATTATGGTCCATCATGGACTTTTTAAACCCCGGTTTTTTAGGCCCGGCGGCCGATTTCAACCGCCGTTTTGCCCTGCCCATAGAGCGGTACGGGAACCAGGAAAAGACCCGGCGGCTGCAGCAGCTGGTGAAGCCATTCATCCTGCGCCGGGTGAAAACCGACCCCCGCATTATCCAGGACCTGCCGGAAAAACAGGAAAGCCGGGTCTACTGTAACCTCACCAGGGAGCAGGCCACCCTGTATGAAGCGGTGGTCCAGGAGATGATGGAACGCATAGAAGAGGCGGAAGGCATGGAGCGCCGGGGCCTGATTCTGTCCGCTCTCACCAGGTTGAAGCAGATCTGCAACCACCCGGCGCAGTTTCTTGGCGACGGCATACTGGCGGCCCGGCGGTCCGGTAAAATGAAGCGTCTTCTGGAAATGCTGGAAGAAGTGCTGGCCGGCGGCGAGAAGGCGTTGATCTTTACCCAGTTTGCCCGCATGGGGGAAATATTGAAGAACCACCTGCAGGCCCATTTTGGCCGGGAGGTACTTTTCCTGCACGGTGGTGTGGGCCAGCGCCAGCGGGACCGCATGGTGGAGCGCTTCCAGCAGCAGTCCGGGCCGCCGTTTTTCGTGATTTCCCTGAAGGCCGGCGGGGTGGGCCTGAACCTGACGCGGGCCAACCACGTTTTCCACTTCGACCGCTGGTGGAACCCGGCAGTGGAAGACCAGGCCACTGACCGGGCCTTCCGCATAGGACAGAAGCTCAATGTTTTCGTTTACAAGTTTGTCACCAGTGGCACCCTGGAAGAGCGCATAGACCAGCTGATTGAGGAAAAAAAGACCCTGGCCGCCAGTATTGTAAGCGGCGCCGAGGAGTGGCTGACGGAAATGACCACTGCAGAATTGCGGGAGTTGTTGACCCTGCGCGCCCAGGCCCTGGGTGAAGAATAGCAAGGGGGATGGTGAAGGCTTTTGGCTCCCAAAAGAGGTTTTGGTGCCACCTGGTGGGGCAGGCGCTGGCTCGAGGTACTGGAATCCTTCGGCTGGGATACGCGACTGCGGCGGGGACGGGCTTACGCCCGGGCAGGCAATGTTCTGGAAATCGATATAAAACCCGGGGTGGTTTCGGCCCGGGTGCAGGGCAGCCGCCCGCGTCCCTACCGGGTAAGCATAGAGGTTAAGACCCTTTCGGACCGGGAATGGGAAAGGGTAACAGGTATAATGGCCGGCCGGGCCGTTTTTGCCGCCCTGCTGCTGGCGGGGGAAATGCCCCGGGACATTGAAGAGGCCTTCCGCCAGGCGGGCCTGTCCCTGTTCCCCCGCTCGGCAGGGGATATCAGGACCGACTGCTCGTGTCCCGACTGGGCCAATCCCTGCAAGCATATTGCCGCCGTCTATTACCTGCTGGGGGAGAAATTTGATGAAGACCCCTTTTTCCTCTTCCTGCTCCGGGGGCGCACCCGGGAGCAGTTGATTTCCGCCCTGAGGGAAAAAAGGGCGGCCCGGGTAGAACAGGAGCAGGGGGAAGAGATTGCCCCGGCTTCCCCGGAACCAGCCGGCCCGTCCCTGGAAGGGCAACTGGACCGCTTCTGGGATGAGGGTGAAGAGCTGGCTGGCCTGCGCTTTTTGCCGGTGCCGCCGGAAGTGGAGGCCGGGCTGTTGAAAACCCTTGGACCGCCTCCCTTCTGGAAGGGTAAGGAGCCGCCGGAGGTGGTCCTGGCCGGCATCTACCGGCTCATAAGCCGCCGGGCGCAGGAAGAATGGCCCGGCGATAGTGACCGGGGTGCTGGTTGATCCCCTCCGGCGGGAAAATCTGCTCTTGATTCCAGAAGGAAGCCGGTGGCAAAGAGTTAAAAAGAGCTAGTAATAATGCTGGGGAGGATAAGTATGGAAAAGCTGATCGAAGAAATTATTGCCCGGGTGGTAAATAACCACCGGGGCAGCACCGGCTACCGCACTCCCCTGGTGGGGTTTGCCCGGGCCGATGCTCCCGGTTTTGCCAGGTTAAAAGAAGCGGTTGGTCCCGGTCACCTGCTGCCCCGGGATCTGCTGCCGGGTGCCCGCTCCGTGGTGGCCTTTTTCCTGCCCTTTACTCCGGAGCTGGTGGAAATCCACCGCCGGGACCCCTATGTCAGCCGCCGGTGGGCGGAGGCCTATATTGAAACCAACCGGCTGATTGGCGAAATATGCGGAGTGCTGGCACGGGAACTGGAAGACCGCGGGGTGAAGGCTGCCTGGTGCGAGCCCACCCATAATTTCGATCCGGTTGCGCTGGTTTCTTTCTGGTCCCACAAGCATGTGGCTTACCTCTGCGGCCTGGGCACCTTCGGGCTGCACCACATGCTCATCACCCCGTCCGGGTGTGCCGGCCGCCTGGGGAGCCTGGTGGTGGATGCGGACCTTTCCCCGAGCCCGCCGGCGGCCGGGGAGAACTGCCTGTACCGGCGCAAGGGAACCTGCAAAGCCTGCGTAAAGCTCTGCCCCACCGGGGCGCTGGGTGTGGAGGGGCTGGATAAGGAAAAATGCTACCGGCGCCTGCTGGAGGTGGACGCATATTATGCCGACCTCGGACTCTGCGACGTTTGCGGCAAATGCGCCACCGGTCCCTGCGCCCTGGGGGTGCCGTGACGTGGGCGATGGTTCGTTTGCGACGAGAGAAGAGCGCTGCGAAAAGGTGCGGCAGGATTTGGCAACAGATCTCTGGAGGTGGGCGTGCGACCATGTTAATCCGGGACTTCATGGCCAGGGAGCCCATATGTCTGCGACCTGATGATAACGTTCAACACGCGGCAAAGATTTTTAGTAAATATGAAATTGACGGGGCACCGGTGGTTGACGAAACCGGGAAGCTGGCCGGGATTTTTACCAAAACTCATGTCATGCGGGCCATTGCCGGAGGCATGCCCGTGGACACTCCTGTACGGCACCTGATGCGTCGTCAGGTGTACACCATATTTGAAGATGACGTACCTGAGAGTGCATGGGAGATGGCCCTGAAATACGGAATTGGGCGTGTGCCGGTAGTGGACCGGCAGAACCGGCTGGTCGGCATGATGACCCGGACCCGTTTGGTGCAGGCTTTTGAGCAAAAATATAAAAATATTATCAGTTTTTTGAATGCAGTTCTGAACTGTGCCCTGAGCGGCATCTGCGCCGTTGACGGCAAGGGGATGGTGGTTATCTTCAACCGGTCCGCCGCCCGGATTACCGGGCTGTCCGTTGAACAGGTGGTGGGCCGCCATGTGGAAGAGGTCATTCCGCAATCGGGTTTGCTGAAGGTGCTGCAGACGGGCAGGGCCAGTTACGGCCAGAAAATTGTCCTGCACGGGGCTACCGTCATTGCCAACCAGGCACCCGTAATTTATGAAGACAGGATCATTGGCGCGGTGAGTCTTTTCCACGATGTTTCCGAGGTGGAAGCGCTATCCCAGCAGCTGGAAACGGTCAAGAGGATGGCCCAGGAACTGGATACCATCATCAATGCTTCCAGTGAAGGAATTGCCCTGTTCGACCAGGCGGGAAGGGTGCTCAAGCTCAACCGCACTTACGAACAGGTGGAGGGAGTTAATGGGGAAGAGATTCAGGGGCTGGGGGCAAAGGAGCTGGTCCAGAAAGGCTACCTTTCCTTCCTGGCCGTGCTGGCCGCCCTGGAAAAGAAAGGAGCCGCCAGTGTCATCGAGCACCTGCGGACGGGGCGGGAGGTGCTGACCACGGCCACTCCCATCGTGGATGAACAGAGCGGGAATATCCGCCGGATTGTGGTCAACTGCCGCGATCTGACCGAGTTGGCCGAATTACGCCGCCGGCTGGAAGAAGAGCGGGCGCGCTACCATGCCGAACTGGAAAGCCTGCGCTGGGAAGCCCGGGGAGCGGAAAGGCTGGTGGCCGAAAGTTCGTCCATGAGGGACGTGCTGGCCGTGGCCGAAAGGGTGGCGCCCTTTGACAGCAACGTGCTCATTCTCGGTGAGTCGGGAACCGGTAAAGATCTCCTGGCCCGCTTCATCCACCACCGGTCTACAAGGGCGGCGGGGCCGTTTATTGCCGTTGACTGCGCGGCCATACCGGAAAATCTGCTGGAATCGGAATTGTTTGGTTATACGGCGGGCGCCTTCACCGGTGCCGGCCGCCAGGGGAAGCCGGGGCTGATTGAAATGGCGGACGGGGGCACGCTGTTTTTAAATGAAATTGGAGAGCTTTCTCCCGGCCTGCAGGCAAAACTTTTAACGGTTATTCAGGATAAACAGGTGCGCCGGCTGGGGGGTGTGAAATCGTGCCCGGTGAACTTCCGCCTGATTGCGGCCACCAACAGGGATCTGGAGCAAATGGTGGCCAGGGGAACTTTTCGCCGGGATCTTTTTTACCGGATAAACGTCATCCCCATCCGCATTCCTCCCCTGCGCGAACGGAGCGAGGATATCATTCCGCTGGTGCATCACTTTTTGCATCGCTTCAATAAGAAGTTCAATGTTTTCCGGAGGCTGGCACCCGAAACCCTGGAGTTGCTGCAGCATTATTCCTGGCCCGGCAATGTCCGGGAGCTGGAGAATGTGATGGAGAGGCTGGTTGTTATATCCGTGGACGAGGTCATCGGGCCGGATTCCCTGCCGGAGCAGATCAGGAGAACGGCCCTGTCGGTGCTGGTGAAGAAGGGGTGCCCGGAGCCGGCGCTGCTGATAAACCTGTACCGTCAGCTGGGGAGTACCAGGAAGGTGGCGGCGGCTCTGGGTGTCAATCAGTCCACGGTGGTGAGGTGGTTGAAGAAGCACGGGTACAACCTTTCCGCTTCCCGTTCTTGAGCCCGGGTAATTGCCGGCTTCCTGTAAACGGTCACCCCCGCAAAGGTCGGGGGTGGCTTTTTTTGATGCACAGGTGATGCGAACTGCCGGAGGCATCGGGCCGGCTCGATGTGGCAACGGATTTCCGGGTAGGGATGGCCGGAAAAATTTAAGAACCGGGACGGAAAGGCAATTTGCCTGCCCCTTTCTACCTGGCATTAATATTGCGTTACACATGAGAGCACAAGCCGGTTTTTAAAGGGACAGTCCGGGAGCTTTATTTTTGAAATATTTGGACAGGGAGTTGAGGAAATTGCAGGACGTGGTAATAGTTGCGGCCGCGCGAACGGCCATTGGTGACTTTGGCGGTGCCTTCAGGAACATGCTTTCCCACCAACTGGCCGTTCCGGTAATTCAAGAAGTGTTAAGGCGGGCGGGCATAGCAGGGGATATGGTAGATGAAGTGATCCTGGGGAATTGCGTCCAGCGTTCCGACGAACCCAACGTGGCCAGGACGGCGGCCCTGGTGGCCGGTTTGCCGGTGCAGGTCACGGGTATGACCATCCAGCGCCAGTGTTCCTCTGCGATGCAGGCCATTGTTTCCGGCTACCAGCAAATCGCCACCGGTGATTCGGAAATTGTGGTGGCCGGGGGTACCGAGTCCATGAGTTCCGCCCCCTATGTGCTGAAGGGCGCCCGCTGGGGTCAGCGCCTGCAGCATGGTGAAATGACCGATGCTCTCTGGGAGACTTTGACTGACCCCATCCACCGCATTCTTATGGGTGAAACGGCCGAAAGGCTGGCGGATAAGTACGGGATCACCCGGGAAGAGCAGGATGAGATTGCCCTGCGCAGCCACCGGAATGCCTGCCGGGCAATTGAAGAGGGGCGTTTTAAGGAGGAAATAGTGCCGGTGGCCGTACCGCAGCGCAAGGGACCCCCGAAGGTGGTGGACAGGGACGAGCATCCCCGCCCCGACGTAAGCATGGAAAAACTGGCCCAGCTTCCTCCGGTTTTCCGCAAGAACGGTACGGTTACGGCCGGCAACGCCTCGGGGCTCAACGACGGCGCAGCGGCGGTGTTGCTCATGTCCGCGTCTAAAGCCGGGGAGCTGGGTTTAAAGCCCATGGCCCGCATTGTCAGTTTCGCCCGGGCCGGGGTGGAGCCGGACCTGATGGGTTACGGGCCGGTGCCGGCCATCCGCAGGGCGCTTCAAAGGGCCGGCCTTACCCTGGGAGATATCCAGCTCATTGAGCTAAATGAAGCCTTTGCCGCCCAGTACCTGGCCTGCGAAAAGCTGCTGGAATTAAACCGGGAGATCACCAATGTTAACGGCAGCGGCATCGCCCTGGGTCACCCTGTGGGATGTACCGGGGCGCGGATAGTGGTCACTCTCCTGTACGAAATGGCCCGCCGCAATCTCCGCCTGGGCCTGGCTTCCCTGTGTGTCGGCGGCGGTATGGGGATGGCCATGATCCTGGAAAGGGAAAACAATTAAAGACGGTAAGGAGGCTTAAACCATGGTCTACCAGTTAACTGAAGAGCTGGAAATGCTCCGCCAGGTGGTGCGGCGGATGGCCGAGGAAAAAGTGGCTCCCCGGGCCGCTGCCATTGACGAGGAAGATGCTTACCCCTGGGATTTGAAGGAGCTATTTGCCGCGCAGGGGCTTTTGGGGGCCGGGGTGCCGGATGAATACGGCGGCACCGGGCAGGGCCTGCCGGCGGTGTGCCTGATTGTGGAGGAGATTGCCCGGGTTTCAGCCTCCGCTTCCTTAATTGTGGCGGCCCAGGAACTGGGGTTGATGCCCATTTTGCTGGCCGGGACTGAGGAGCAGAAGAAAAAATACCTTCCCGGCCTGGCTTCGGGCGAGCGCATCTGTGCCTTTGCCCTTACCGAGCCCAATGCCGGTTCCGACGCCGGCTCCATCAGAACCAGGGCCCGCCGTGAAGGGGATGTGTATCTGCTTTCCGGCCAGAAGTGCTTCATCACCAACGGCGGAATAGCCGATGTTTACACTGTCTTTGCCAGTACGGATCCCGGCCGGGGATTGAAGGGCCTTTCGGCTTTCATTGTGGAGAAGGATTACCCCGGTTTTACAGTTGGTAAAAAAGAAAGGAAAATGGGGGTGCGTGGTTCCCCCACCGCGGAGCTCATCTTTGAAGACTGTCCGGTTCCGGCAGCAAATCTACTGGGAAAGGAGGGGGATGGCTTCAAAATTGCCATGATGACCCTGGACCGCACCCGCCCGGTAATCGGCGCCCAGGCGGTGGGCATTGCCCAGGGAGCCCTGGATTACGCCGTCAATTACACCCGGGAGCGGGTGCAGTTCGGCAGGCCAATTGCCTCTTTTCAGGGCCTGCAGTTCATGATGGCCGATATGGCCACCAGGGTGGAAGCAGCCCGCCAGCTGGTTTACAGGGCAGCCTTTTTCATTGAAGATGCTGCCACCCGGGGAGCTTCCACCGGTGAAATCAGCCGGCTGTCGTCCATGAGCAAGCTTTTCGCCTCTGATGTGGCCATGCAGGTAACTGTGGATGCAGTGCAGTTGCTCGGGGGTTATGGCTACATGCGGGAGTACCCCCTGGAGCGCATGATGCGCGATGCCAAGATCACCCAGATTTATGAAGGGACCAACCAGATTCAGCGGCTGGTTATCGCCCGGACCCTGCTGGAAAAAGAAAAATAGGAGGGGTTTTCATGTCCGCTCTGGCTCCCCTGACCGAGGCCGAAAGGCAAAAATACATGGCCATTACCGAGGAAAACCTGGAGTTTCTCTGGAGACGTTACAACAAGGTGAACCGCTGGGTCATTGCCGACATGGTGCGGCGCAGCGCTTACCGCTATCCGGATAAGCCCGCCCTTATTTCAGGGGATAGGGTACTGACTTACTCCCGGCTGGAAGCAGATACCAACCGGGTGGCCAATGCTCTGCTCGACCTGGGGATTAAAAAGTACGACCGGGTGGCCATTCTGGCCCGCAATACCATTCACCATGTACTGACCTGGCTGGGTACTGCCAAAGCAGGCGGTATCTACCTGGCTGTAAATTACCTGCTGAGAGGTAAAGAAATCAGCTTCTGCATTAACCACTCGGAGAGTAAGGTTTTTATCGTTGAAGATACCCTTTATGATCTTGTAAGGGATGTTTTAAGCGATATGTCGGGTGTAAGGGTATTGATCTGGTCGGGCCAGGGGCAGGGAAAGAATGCTCCTGAGAATTTTCTGGATTTTGAGGAGTGGTACAGCCGTTACCCCGCTGAGGAACCTGATACACTGCTGCGCATTGAAGATCCGGTGCAGATGACCTACACCAGCGGGACGGAAACGCTGCCCAAGGGAGTAATTTTAACCAACCAGTCACTTCTATCCCAGTATGTTGGCACCATCGTTGATGGTGAATATACATCCGATGATATAAACGTCAATGCCATGCCCATCTTCCACTGCGCCCAGAGGGATGTTTTTCTAAATCCCATATTCATGATTGGAGGTACCAACATTCTACTCCCGCAGCCCAACCCGGCAGAAATTTTGGCTGCCATTGAAAAATACCGGGCCACCATGTTTTTTGCGGCACCAACGGTCTGGATTGCCCTGTTACGGCACCCGGACCTGGAGCGATATGACCTGAGTTCCCTGGCCAAAGGCTACTATGGAGCTTCCATTATGCCGGTGGAGGTGCTCAAAGAACTGCAGCAGCGTTTTCCCAATTGCCGCCGTTTTTATAATTACTATGGTCAGACCGAACTCAGCCCGTATCATACCATCTTGAAACCGGCCTTCCAGCTCAGCAAACCCGGTTCTGCGGGTTGCGGCGGGCTAAATATGGAAACCCGTATTGAGGATGAAAACCATACTCCCATAACTGCTCCCGGGGTGCCGGGGGAAATTTGCGGCCGGGGTCCCCATGTGATGCTGATGTATTTCAAGGAGCCGGACAAAACGGAAGAAGCCCTGGCTCACGGATGGTTCCACAGTGGCGACATCGGAGTGCTGGATGAGGATAACTTTATCACTGTGGTAGATCGCAAGAAGGATATGGTTAAAACCGGAGGAGAAAATGTTTCCAGCCGGGAGGTAGAGGAGGTTATTTACAGGCATCCGGCAGTTTCGGAAGTGGCTGTTATCGGCCTTCCCCACGAAAAATGGGTGGAAGCCGTTACGGCCGTGGTAGTGTTGAAAGCGGGCTGCACCGCTACGGAGGAAGAAATCATTGCCCTTTGCCGGGAACATCTGGCTCCATTTAAAGTCCCCAAGGGAGTACTCTTTATCGACCAGTTGCCCAAAACTCCCAGTGGCAAAATTCTAAAGCGGGATCTGCGTTTAATATATCGTGATTACTTTCAAAAGTAATTTTGCAATGTAGTGACAGAAAAATCGGAAAGGAGTGGTCAATATGAAAATTGAAAATATTGCCGTTATTGGGGCCGGTACCATGGGCGCCGGTATCACCCAGGTGGCTGCCATGGCCGGCTACCGGGTTGTCCTGTCCGATATTAAAGAAGAATTTGTCCAGGGCGGGCTGGCCCGTATCCGCTCCAGCCTGGAACGCCTGGCGGCCGCGGGAAAGCTGGGTGAGGAGACAGCAGCGATTATGGAGAGGATTACCCCTACCACTGGACTGGCCGGGGTGGAGAAAGCGGACCTGGTTTTCGAGGCCATTATCGAAAACATGGAGCAGAAAAAGACCCTCTACCGGGAGCTGGACGGCATCTGCCGGCCGGAAACCATCTTCTGCTCCAATACTTCAGGCCTTTCCATAACGGAAATGGCATCCGTTACCCGCCGGGCGGATAAATTTATTGGAACCCATTTCTTCAACCCCGTGCCGGTAATGAAGCTGGTGGAAATCATCCGCGGGGAAGAGACCAGCGAGGAGACCTACATTCGTGCCCGGGAAGTATGCGAGCACATGGGTAAAACCGTGATCACGGTTAAAGAAGCCCCCCTGTTTGTGGTCAACCGCATACTGGTTCCCATGATCAACGAGGCCATCTTTGTGCTGCAGGAAGGCATCGCCACGGCGGAGGACATCGACAGGGGGATGAAGCTGGGCGCCAACCACCCCATCGGCCCGCTGGCCCTGGCGGACCTGATCGGCCTTGACGTGCTGCTGATGGTTATGGACACCCTCTACCAGGAAACCTGCGACTCCAAATACCGCCCGGCGCCCCTGCTGAGAAAGCTGGTGCGGGCGGGACATCTGGGGCGAAAAACCGGCAGAGGTTTCTATCAATATCAGTGAGGTGATGGCTTATGATGAAATATCCGCTTCTGGTTCGCACCATTTTAGAGCGCTCCCGCCAGTTATTCCCGAAAAAAGAAATAGTGTCCCGGGACTTTTCCGGTATTTTCCGCTACACCTACGGCGAATTTTACGAGCGCGTGTGCCGCCTGGCCAATGTACTGGAAAAACTGGGAGTAAAGCGGGGGGACCGGGTGGCCACTCTGGCCTGGAACAACCACCGCCACCTGGAATTGTACTTTGCCGTACCCTGTACCGGTGCGGTTTTGCACACGGTCAATTTACGCTTGTTTTCTGAGCAAATAGTCTATATTTTAAACCATGCCGGGGATAAATTGATCTTTATTGACGAAGACCTGGTGCCGATTATCGAGGGGATCAAAGAGCAAATTAAAACCATAAAGCTTTTTGTAATCATGACCGATAAGGAAAGTATTCCCGGTACTTCCTTGGGTCCGGTGTACTCTTATGAGGACCTGTTACGGGAAGCTCCCCCCGTTTATGATTTCCCCACCGATCTCGATGATTGGTCCCCGGCGGCCATGTGCTACACCACTGCTACCACCGGTGATCCGAAAGGGGTTATGTACTCCCACCGGGCTCTGTACCTGCACAGCTTGATGTCAGGTATGGTGGATACTTTTGCGATATCTGAAAAAGATGTGGTTATGCCGGTTGTACCTATGTTTCACGTCAATGCCTGGGGATTGCCCTTTACGGCCACACTGGTGGGGGCCAAGCAGGTATTGCCCGGGGTGCGTCCCGATCCCCGGACGCTGTGCAGCCTTATCGAGTCGGAACGCGTGACCGTTACTGCAGGTGTACCCACCATCTGGATGGAATGTTTCAAGCTGCTGGAGGACGGTTCCTACGATGTAAGCAGCCTGAACCGGATTCTGGCTGGCGGTTCGGCCATACCGCGGGTGTTTATTGAAGCGTATGAAAAGAAGCTGGGAGTACCCATAATTAACGTTTACGGCATGACGGAAACCACCCCCATTACCCTTGTGTCCCGCCCCAAGAGCTATATGCTTGACTGGCCCGAAGAACAACTTTACCAGGTAAGGGCGAAACAGGGCCTTTTTGTGCCGGGGATAGAAATGAGGGTGGTCGACGAAAACGGCAACAGCGTGCCCAGGGATGGTCGTACTATGGGAGAGCTGCAATTCAGGGGGCCCTGGATAACCGGGGAATATTACAGGGACCCGGAGCGCACCAGGGATGCCCTGCGGGATGGGTGGTTCAGAACCCAGGACATTGTTACTGTTGATGAGGAAGGTTACGTGTATATCTGTGACCGGTCCAAGGATTTGATTAAGAGCGGAGGCGAATGGATTTCTTCCGTGGATCTGGAGAACACCATCATGGCTCATCCGGCTGTGGCGGAGGCAGTGGTCATTGCCATGCCCCATGAAAAATGGCAGGAAAGACCCCTGGCCTGTGTGGTGCTCAAGGAGGAATTCCGGGGGAAGGTTACAGCGGAAGATATTCTGGAATTTTTACGGGGGCGGGTGGCCAAATGGTGGCTGCCGGACCGGGTTGAGTTTATCGATGAAATACCTAAAACCAGTGTCGGCAAGTTCAACAAAAAAGCTTTAAGGCATAGGTTTTTCCCTGAATATTACGGTGCCTGACGGGTCTGGCGGAATAGCCTGCCGGTGGACGGCAGGCTTTTTCGTTATTTTTCATTTTTATCAAAACCTGCCGGGTTATAGAATAATTAAATAACCAACATACAAGGACTTTATGGGCCTGTGGAGAAAAATAAAAAAGCGGGGAGAGCGGGGCTGGTGCCCCCCGCGGGCTGCAAACCCGCTGGCCTGCCTGCGATCCAGGTGGGAGTCCGGTTCGATTCCGACCTCTCCCCTCCAGAGTAGTTTTTGTCCAGCAGCGTCTGATGGATGGCACGATTAGTCCTCTGCGGTGGCGAGCAGTTCGGCCACCCGTTTTTTTATTTCATCCCGGACGGCCCGGAATCTGGCCATGATTTCCTCTTCCGTGCCGGCGGCCCGGGCCGGGTCCTCCAGGGGCCAGTGGATGCGCTTGACCGTGGGCGGGGTGAGGGGGCAGCTTTCATAGGCGTCGCCGCACAGGGTAACCACAACATCGGCGGAATTAAGTATTTCCGGGTCGATGGCTTTGGATTTCTGGCCGGAAATGTCGATGCCTGCTTCAGCCATTACCTGAACGGCCCGGGGGTTAACCCCGGCAGGAGCCGTTCCGGCGCTGTAAACATCCCATTTGTCCTGAGCCATGGCCCGGGCAAACCCTTCGGCCATCTGGCTGCGGCAGGAGTTGCCGGTACAGAGGAAGAGCACTTTTTTCTTTCCGGACAAAATTTATTCCTCCCTTTTTAAGCAAGATGTTTTGTATTATAACTTTTCCCGGATCTACCCATCCGGACCTCTAACGATGGTGATGTCTCCGGCTCATGCCCTCTTTTGCAGGAAAACGCCCGCCAGAACAGCTGCTCCCCCGATTACCTGCCAGGAAGTCAGGCTTTCGCCCAGCACCAGAAAACCCAGCACGGCTGTAGCCACCGGTTCAAAGGTACTGATGATGGCTGCCCGGGAGGCGCCGATTTCCTTTACCCCCCGCATCAGGGCGGCCATGGCCAGGACGGTGGAAACGAAACCCAGCACCCCGATGGCCATCATGGCTTCCGTATTGAAGGACAGGTCCAGCTGCCCCCGCAGGAGGGCAAGCCCGCCCAGGGTCACGGCCAGAAGGGTGGTAACCCAGGTGTTGTACACCAGTGTCTGGATGCTGGCCAGCAGGCGGGTGGAACCCACCAGGAATATGGCATAGGTGAAGGCGGCGGTCAGGGACAGGACCACCCCCCTTGGGTCCAGTGTATTTACCGGTTGCCCCAGGATCACCGCACAGCCTCCCAGGGTTAAAAAAAGGGCCAGCACTTTCTGCCGGGTAAAAGGTTCTTTTAAAAAGAAAAAGGCCAGGATGGTGACCACCGTGGGGTAAAAGTAGAGAAACAGGATGGCCATTCCGGCCGGTATGTAGCGGAAAGCTTCAAAAAGGGCCATTACGGCGAGCGCCTGGGTTCCCGCAGATAAAGCCGTTATTGCCAGCAACTGCCGGAGAGTAAGCCTGAAAGCATAACCTCCCGCCAGGATGAGCAGCCAGAAGATTGCGGCGGCCAGAATGTAACGCAGGGTGAGGGTGGTCATTACGGTGGCGCCGCCCCGGTAGGCGATTTTGGCTGCTACGGGCTCAATGCTCAGGCAAATGGTGGAAAATAGAACCAGTGCCACGCCCAGGCCCTGCCGCCCGGGCGTTTGTTTCTGCTTATGCATTTTTTGTTTTATCCTCCATGGCCACTATTCTACTCTACCGTGAAGAAACCGCTAATCGGTCCGGTGGCCGCCCGGTTAAAAATAACCTTCCGGCTCACCATTATATCATAGCATGACAAGATCCCTTTCCGTTTACAACAAAACGGGAATCTCCTTTTCCAGGGTAACTGCTTCCCGGGTCACCCGGCAGCGGCAGGCCAGCACCCGTACCCCGCTGGCCGCGGCCCGCTGCAGTGCCCCGGCAAAAGCCGGGTCCTGCCGGTGGTGGGGGGAAAAGCAGCGGGCGTCTTCCCGCTGGGCCACAAAGAGAACCGCCCCCTGCAGTCCCTCCCTGCGGGCCGCTACCAGCTCCTCCAGGTGCTTTGTGCCCCGTACCGAGGGGGCGTCAGGAAAAAGGGCCACTCCCTTTTCCACCAGGGTGACGGATTTTACTTCCAGCAGGCACCTGCCCGGCGGGCCGCTCAGATAAAAATCGAAACGGCTCTGGCTGCGGGTGTACTCTGCCCGGATGGTGTCGTAGGCCATAAATTCTTTCAGTGCCCCCGCCTGCAGTGCCCGGCCCACCAGCCGGTTGGGCAGGGTGGCGTCCACCGATACCAGTATGCCCTCGTACTCCACCAGCAGCAGGCGGCAGGTGGTTTTATGGCCGGCTCTGGCATGGCGCTTAACCCAAACCCTGCGCCCGGCCACCAGCAGTTCCGCCATGCGCCCGGAACTGGGCACATGGGCCAGTTCCCGGTTTCCCCTCACCAGCACCTCGGCTATAAAGCGGTTCAAGCGGCGGATGAAAAAAGCTTCTTCCAGTTGTGGAGGTAAATGCAGGCTGCAAAGCATTGAAACCATGTTCCCCGATTTCTTGTAAACATTATTTTGTTTCTGCGGATAGACTCTAGTTTCCTTTCTGCTAATGTCCGGAAAGGTTGTCCACCGCTGAGGGCCGCAACGGTTCATGGTGAAAATTGATGGATATGGTTGTATTTCCCCCTGAAAAATTAGTACAATTAAGAGGAAATCTGCTGGCGATGCCGAACCACATCCAGTTAAAAAATTTCCCCGGGAGGGGTGTAGAAAGTGAACCTTTTTGCCGTCATCCCGGAGCGGTTTTTTTCGGTCCTGGCCAGCCCCTTGAAGCAGGACTACGCGGCCATCCTGTTCCGCATTTACGACCAGTACCAGCTGACCACCTTCGGGATGGAACGGGATGTGGTCATCGACCTGATTGTTGACTATATAGAGCAAAAGGACGGCTTTTTTGAACAGGCCCTGGCCGATGAAATCTGGGAGGAATCCCTGGATACGCCGGCCGGGCCCCGGGAAAGGGCCGCCTTTATCCTGCGCAAGCTGGAGGCCACAGGCTGGGTGGTCAGCGAGGTGTACAGCAATTACGTGCAGTACATCAGCCTGCCCGATTATGCCATAAAAATTCTGGATGTACTGGACAAGATCCGCCGCCACCGGCAGGTGGAATACCAGGGATATGTTTATGCCACCTACACCTTGCTCCATTCCGAGGAGGCCGACCGCCAGGGCAACCTGGCCCTGGAAAAGGCCTATGAGCAGACCGAGCAGCTGATCAACGGTTTGAAGTCCCTAAATCACAACATTAAGCGTTACATTGAGCGGGTCCTGGCGGAAAAGGAGCCCCGGGAGATTTTAAAGATTCATTTTCAAGACTACATGGAGGAAATTATCGACCGCAGCTACCACCGCCTGAAAACTTCGGACAACGTTTCCCGTTACCGTCCGAAGATTATTGCCCGTTTGAACCAGTGGTACAACGATGCGGCCTGGGTGGACCGGACGGCCGGTCTGGAAGTGCAGCGGGAACGTTTTCCGGATCTGCCCACGGCGCGGCAGGAGATTTACCGACGTATTGACTACATCCGCCAGGCCTACATCGGCCTGGACGACCTGCTGGATGAAATCGACCGGCGCAATGCCCGCTATGCCAACGCTTCCTTCCAGCAGTTGAAGTACATCCTCAACAGCAGTAAGGACGTGGAAGGCCAGCTGATGGAAATTTTAAAGTTCCTGGCCGGGCTGCGCGCGCAGGAGGGCATGCGCCAGGACGACCTCCTTCCGGAAGAGCTGGGTCACCTGTTCAGCCTCTTCACCCAGGGATTTCTGGACCGGGAATCCCTTTATACCGGTAGGGAGGCGGCCAGGCAGCACCAGCCCCGGGAAGTGCAGGAGCTGGAGGAAATTGACCCGGAACGCCGCAGGGAGCGGCTGCGCTCCTTCCGGCAGCAGCTGGAAAGGCGCATGACCCGGGAGAAGATCAACGCCTGGGTGATGGAAAAACTGGCCGGGCGGAAGGAGATTTGCGCCCGGGAGCTGGGCATCGAGGATGTGGAGGAATTTATCAAACTGATCTATGCTACGGCTTACGGGCGTTCGCGCCAGGTAGGTTACCGGGTGCACCGGGATGGGAGGCCCCGGGTATCTGCGGCCGGCGGCCGCTTTGAATTTAGAGATTTGCGTTTTGAAAGAAAATAAGGAAGGGCGAGCCGGATGGAACTGCTGGAACAGTGGAACCGCCTGCTTCCGGCGGAGCGGGAGGAGTTTACCCGGGTGGTGAACAGGCTTCTCTCCTGCACCTTCATCACCCGCAAGAACGAAGAAAACCGCCGGGACTACTACTTTATTGAACGGCACGAAGACCTCCTGCGGGCCTATTTGAAGCTGGGAGGCTGGAGCCTGGAAGGGGACCGGGCCTATGGGGTCTACCGTGTTTTCAGCGATTTCGCCTATAACCGGCTGCGCCTGAAACTGGAAGAAAGCATAATCATCCTCATCCTGCGCCTCTGCTACGAAGAAAAACGCCGTCAAATCAACGTGACGGAGAACATAATGATTACCGTGCGGGAGATCCAGGACAAGTACGCGGCCCTGAAAATACGCAACCGGCCCATTGACAAAAAGACCCTGCGGGAAACCATGGGCCTGCTCAAGCGTTTCAACATCCTGCGGGTGCTGGATGGGGAGGTTACCGATCCCGACTGCCGCCTGGAGGTGTTTCCCACCATTCTCTTCGCCCTGCGGGTGGAGGACATCCGGCAGGTGTACGAAAAGCTGGATACCTACCGCCGGGCCGGGGCGGAAGAAGGGCGGGAAGAGGAAAACGGAAATATGCAGTAGAACCGTTGCAGGAAGGATGCGGCGCTGTCGGCGCGAAGCACTGGAGTGAGCGGGGACAGCGCCGCATCCAGCCAGGTTCACTGAGTGCTGAGGAGCTGGTGTAATTGAAAGAATTGACCGGCATCAGGTTGATCAACTGGCACTATTTTACCAACGAAACCATACGCATCCGGGGCAGCACCCTGATCACCGGGGACAACGGCAGCGGCAAATCCACCATTCTGGACGCCATCCAGTATGTGCTGGTGGCCGACCTGCGGCGGGTTAAATTTAACATTTCCGCCTTTGACGAGACCAGGCGGGATCTGCTGGGTTACGTGCGCTGCAAGACCGGGCGGGACAGCGAGAGCGGCCGCAAGTACGAGCGCCAGGGCGACATTACTTCCTATGTGGTTCTGGAATTCTACGATACCTCCAGGAAAAACTACTTCCTTTTGGGGGCGGTCATTGATTCCTACGCCGATGACGTGACCTATGAAAGCCGTTTTTTCAAAATTGAGGACTGCCGCCTGGATGACAGCCTTTTTTTAGCGGGCAAACACCCCCGCAATATCCGGGAGTTCCGGGCCGCGGTGAGGGACCGCAGGGCCACCATTTATCCCACAGTGGAAAAATACCAGGCCGATTTGCTCCACAAGCTGGGTTCCCTGGGGGACCGGTTCTTTACCCTTTTCGTAAAGGCCATCTCCTTCAAGCCGATAACGGACATCCGCCAGTTTGTTTACTCCTACGTGCTGGAAGAGAAGCAAATAAATATCGACATCATGCGGGAGAATCTCCAGCGTTACAAGGAGTACAGCGACCTGGCGGCCCAGACCAGGGAGAAAATAGCCGCTCTGGAAAATATCCAGGAAAAATACCGGGAGATCCAGCGGGACCGGGAAAGGGCCCTGATCCAGGATTACATTATCCTGCGGGCCAACCGGGACGGGGTGGCGGCCAGTTTGCAGGCCAATCTGGAACAGACCCGGGCTCTGGAAGAGGAGCTGGCCCGGTTGAGCCAGGCTCTGGACGGGGCCAGGGAACGGTTGAAACGCTGTCGGGAGGAGGAGCGGTCCTACCGGGACGCCCTGGCGGCCAATACCACCTGGCAGCTGGTGGAGCGTTTGAAAGGTGAGATCCGCGCCCTCAAGGAACGGGTGAAGGAACTGTCCCGCGCTTGCAGCCAGGTAGCTAAAACCGCCCGGGAAGAATGCCGGGTGCTGGCGCAACTCCTGGACGAGGCGGGGGAAGATTTGCTTTTACCGGCTGAGCGCAGTATGCTCACGGAGCTGGTGGACGGGCTCCAGGGGCTGGCCACGGGCGGTGACGGGCAGCAGGTTGGGGAGGGGCAACCCCTGCCGCCCGGTGACGGGGAAGCCCTCGATGCCCTGGGCCGGTTAATTGACCGGGGTCGGGAAACCCTGGGGAGGGTGCGGGAAAGGGTGCAGGAACAGGCCTGGGAAATCCGGCGCAAGCTGAAAGAACTGGAACAGGAGGAGCAGACCCTGCAGCAGGAGCTGGCCAGCCTGCGCAACAAGAAGCATATTTACGACCGCAAGGTGACCGAACTGCGGGATCTGATCCGGGAGAAATTCCGCGCCGTGAAAGGCATTGACGTGGAGCCCAGGGTGCTCTGCGAGCTTCTGGAAGTCCCCGACGAGAAGTGGCAGGACGCGGTGGAAGGCTGGCTCAACACCCGGCGCTTCGACCTGATTGTGGAGCCGGAACATTTTGATTATGCCCTTTCCGTGTATGAGAAACACAAAAAGGAACGGCGTATCTCAGGGGTGGGCCTGGTCAATACCGGCCGGGTGTTGAAGTACTTGAACCGCATTGAACCCAACTCCCTGGCCTGCGAGGTTCGCTCCCGGAACCGCTACGCCCTGGCCTACGTCCACCAGCTGATGGGCGACCTGATCAAGTGTGAAAATGAACAGGAACTGAAAAATTACCGCCGGGCCATTACCCCGACCTGCATGACCTACAGCAATCATACCGCCCGGCAGATTAAATTTGAAGTTTACGAAACTCCCTTTATCGGTGAACGGGCCTATGCCCGCCAGATTGCCCGCAAAGAAGCCCGCCTGCAGGAGATTGCCGCGGCGCGGAAGGAATTGCTCCCCCGGCTGGAGAGGCTGGAAAGGCTGAGCCAGGCGACAAGCGGCCGGGACGAGCACTACATCTTCCTGAAAGAGCGCCGGGGAACGTGGCTGGAGCTGGCCGCGTTACGGCAGGATCTGTCCGCCAGGGAACGGGAACTGGCCGGTGTGGATACTTCAGGCATTGATGCCCTGCAACAAAAGCTGGATCAACTGGAACTGGAAATGGACGCCCTGAACGGCCGGATGGAGAAATATAACCGGCGGCAGGGAGAATTACTGACCACCCTGGAACAGAAGAGAACGGAACGGGTGACCCTGGAAACCGAGCATGCCCGGCTGGAAGAGGAGTTCCGGCAGTTTTGCTCCTTGAACCCCCGTGTTGTGCCCGAGGGGGAAAGGCGTTACGCCCGGGAGATCCGGCGCCATTCGCCCCGGGAGGTGGCGGCCAACTTCGCCCACAACCGCAAGAGCGTGGAAACGCTTATTCTTAACAAGGAAAAGGCCCTGGAACTCCTCAAGGCCGAATATAACAATAAGTACCAGTTCGGCGGGCGCATAGAAGCGGATGAGAATGACGAGTGGGTACAGGAGTATAAAAAACTGGTGGAAAGCGAGCTGCCCGCATATGAGGAAAAAATCAACCAGGCCAAAAAGGAAGCCGAGGAGGAGTTCAAGGAGCACTTCATCTACAAGCTGCGGGAGAACATTCAAAATGCCCGCAATGAATTTGACTTCTTGAACGAAGCTTTAAAGGATATTTCCTTTGGCGGGGATAAATACCGTTTTCTGGTATACCCTTCCGAAAGGCACCGCAAGTTCTACCAGATGCTGGAAGATACGGAAATGGTGGAGGGAGGCGTCTCCCTTTTTGACAGTGTTTTTCAGCAGCGGCACCGGGAGGCCCTGGACGAGCTGTTTGATAAAATCATCAACCTGCCGCCCAGGTACCTGCCCGAAAGCATTGCGGAATACACCGATTACCGCAGTTTTCTGGATTATGATATCAAAATTACCCATGCCAGCGGTGAAACCTCTACCTTCAGCAGGGTCTGCCGGGAAAAGTCGGGGGGCGAGACCCAGACCCCCTATTACGTGGCCATTGTGGCTTCCTTTGCCCAGCTCTACCGCGCCAAGACCAACCGGGACAGCATCCGGTTGATGCTCTTTGACGAGGCCTTCAACCGGATGGATATCGACCGCATGGAAAATTCCCTGCGCTTTATCAATGAGATGGGCATGCAGGCCATCATCGCCGCCCCTACCGACAAGTGCGAGTTTATCAGCCCCCACGTGTCCACCACCCTCCTGGTGATGCGCGACGGGAAAAACAGCTGGATAGAAGATTACAAGCAGTTTAAGGAAGCGGTTGGCGAAAGCCGGATTGAGGCGGCGGAAAGGGCGGCGGGTTGATGGCCATGGACTACGAACGCTATATTCTGGAGACTCTGCTGGACAAGTATGAACGCAGCGCCCTGGCCAGGGGCAAAGGAGGCAACCGCCGCATCTGGCTTCATTTCAACCAGCGTACCATGCCCCGCTATTTTGACGATACCACCGCCCGGTATAAGGAAGAGATCAATGGGGCCGCCCTGGCTTTAGAGCGCCGGGGGTTAATTGAGATTCGCTGGGTCAAGTTTGAGGAAAACAATCTCATCGAGAAAGTGGCCTTAAATACTGATCGCCTGGACGAGGCCTACGCCCGGCTGAAGCGGCGTCCCAGGGCGGAGCAATTCCAGGAACTGGCCCGCCTGGCCAGGCACTATGCCCGGGAGGCGGCCCCCTGGGCGCAGGAATTCTTCCATACTGTTGCCCGGCGGCTGGAAGAAGGGGAAAGCCTGCCCTACCTGAATCCCGCGGACCGGGAGCATGCGGAGCAGCTTTTCATGGTCATTCGTGAGATCAGCCTTCTGCAGGAAGAGATACCCCGGCGGGTTTTCAGCCTGCGGGTGCTGGGCCACAGCAAGGCTTTTAACAATCTCGCCCCAGCTGTGGCCCGAATTGTCCGGGATTTCCACCCGGACTGGGGGAAAGACGGCGGGGGAAAAGAGACCACCCTTACTGCCGCAGAGGTCAATCAGGTTCTGGCCGAAGTGGGGGTTGTGGACAACCCCCAGCACATTTTCATCAGCGGCGGCCTGGAATTTGCAGTTGAAGGCCGTACCCTGCGGGTGGGAGATTTTTCCCCGGACCTGGGGTTGCCGGCGGAGATGGTGGACCGGTTGACGGTCAAAAATGTTGCCGCCGATTATATTATCACCATTGAAAACCTGACCCCCTTCTACCGGTTTGTGAAGACCTGTCGCGACCAATTTCTGGCCATATACCTGGGGGGTTATCATAACGCGGTTCGCCGGCGGTTTCTAAGTAAACTGCGGGAATATCTGGCCGGTACCGGCCGGGCGGTGCCGTTTTACCACTGGGGCGACATTGACTACGGGGGTTTTTCCATCTTTGTCCACCTGCAGAAGCGCTGCCTGCCCGGGCTGAAGCCCCTTTACATGGATGTGCCCACCCTGGAACAATACCGCCGGTTTGCTTCGCCCTTTACCCCGGCATACGGCCGGCGCCTCCGTTCTCTGCTGGAAGATCCGGATTACCGCCTCTTCCACCCCGTGATTCAAAAAATGCTCCAGGAGGGCCTGCGCCTGGAACAGGAGTGTGTGGAGCCGTTGCCGTCCCTTTATGAACCGGGGGAGCGAAAGGTGTAAAATTGCCCGGTTGGAAGGAAACTTTAGCTAAGGAATCGAATAGGTTAAAAAGTTAAGGTATAAATTATAAAGAGGTGAAAATTATGGACGTACAAAAAACACTGGAGAACTTTAACCAGGGTGTGGGCAAGCTGGCCAAAGAGCTGCCCAGGGTTATGAAGGGATTCCGGGATTTGCACGAAGCCGTCATCAGCGACGGAGCCCTCAGCGCCAAACAAAAGGAGTTAATTGCTATAGGCATTGCTGTGGCCATAAGGTGCCACTACTGCATAGCCGTCCATGTGGCAAAGGCCCTGGAGCTGGGCGCCGCCCGGGAAGAAATTATGGAAGCCGTTGGCGTGGCCGTATTGATGGGCGGCGGACCGGCGGCTGCCTACGCCACGGAAGCCCTGCAGGTACTGGACTCCCTGGCGGGAAAAAGTTAGGGATGTTCCCCTGGTCATGCTTGCAGGCAGCATACTCGTTCTTGAGAGGATTTATCTGTTGAAATATACATAATTTGGTTTCTTTCCTGGCATGGTCGCTGCCCGTCTTTTTAAGGACGGCAGTTTTTTTGTGCTCCAAAAAGCTCTCGAAAAACAGTAAAAAGAATTGATGATTAACATGTTAACTTTGTATTTGCTGCCTTTTTGACATTGCCACAACAGGAGGGGGAGGAGTAAGATTAAATTTAATGATGTTGCCGTCAGATTAAAGCCCTGCGAAGGGCGGTTGTGCTAAATGGGGGTGGAAAATTTGACCGTATCAAAAATGGAAGCAACAAGTAGCGCAATGCCGGCGGGAAAGGCGGCAAAACAGAAAAGACCGATTGCGGGTGTGCTCTTGCTCTTATCCTGGGGCCACCTGGTCACCGACATGGCCCAGGGTGCCTTACCCGCTTTGCTGCCGGTATTAAAACAGGCTTTTGCCCTGTCCTATGCCCAGACCAGTCTTTTAGTGCTTGTGTCCAACGTGGCTTCATCGGTTATCCAGCCTGTTTTCGGTTATTTTGCCGACCGGCGTCCGGCCCGCTGGCTTTTGCCGCTGGGTTGCCTGGTGGCCGGCGTGGGCCTGGCCGCTACCGGCCGTTTACCCTGGTTTTCCCTTCTCCTGCTGGCGGTGGCCGTCTCCAGCCTGGGCGTGGCGGCCTACCACCCGGAAGGTTCCCGCGCGGCCAACCTGGCCAGCGGTGTGCGCAAGGGAAGCGGCATGGCCGTATTTTCCGTGGGCGGAAACCTGGGTTTTGGCCTGGGCTCCCTGTTTATGGCCTGGCTCTTGACCCTGGGTGGACCGGAGGCCACGGTTTATTTCGTTTTGCCTGGCCTGGTTACCGCCGGCCTGCTGGTGTTTTGCTGGCCGCGCCTTAATTCCCTGCAGGAAGAAGGGGTAAGGCAGGCTTTAAGAGGCCCTGCAGATGGAAAAGAAAGAAGCGGGACGGCCCTTTCAAGGGAAAACCGGGCTTCCACGCAAACTGCCGGTGTGGAATGGAAAAAGGGAACCCTGGTTGCCTTTACCATGCTCCTCGTTTATATCATTTTCCGTTCCTGGCTGCACGCGGGGCTTTCTACCTACGTGCCCCTTTATTACACCGACTATTTGCACGGCGATGCCCACCTGGCCGGGTACTTTGTTTCCGTCTTCCTGCTGGCCGGGGCTTTCGGTACCCTGTTGGGCGGTCCTTTAACCGACGTCCTGGGAGCCCCCCGGGTGATGGCCGGTTCCATGGCGCTGCTCATCCCCTTGATCTATTTGTTCCTCCATGCCGGCGGCGGTTTGGCTGCCCTGGTGCTGCTGGCCCTGATTGGGGCGGCGCTGATCAGTACCTTTTCCACCACCATCGTCCTGGGCCAGCAGCTCATGCCCGACCGTAAAGGTCTGGCCAGCGGCTTTACCATTGGCTTTGGTGTGGGTATGGGCGGCGTGGGAGTAACCCTGCTGGGGGTACTGGCCGACCACCTGGGCGTACCGGCGGTATTTCAGGCTCTCAACCTCCTGGCGGTAGCAGGACTCCTGCTGGCTTTGTTCCTCATCCGGCGCTTCCCGTGGGCTGCTGAAACCAGGGAGTAGATGAGAAGAGATGGGACAGTACGTTTTGCCGCTCGAAGCCATGATTCCGGCCCGGCCGGGCTTTTCATAAGTCTTTTCATAAGTATAGTTGAAAGGTTGTTGAGTTTCGTTTCTTTGCCCGGATACTGTTGACAGGATGGAACCAAAAACCGTATAATTTTAGGGAAATGTGGTTCCAGGTATGAAACTTTGGGAAAATTAAATTAAAAAAGACAAGGGGTTTGGAAATGCTAAACGAAAGTAAAAAGAACAGGTCAGAGGTTCCGGCCGTAGAAACGGCCATTAAAATCCTGGAATACCTGAGCCGTTACAAACACCGTTTAAGTACATTATCCGAAATTTCAAGGGATCTATCAATTAACAAGAGCACCTGCTACCGCATTTTAAAAGTGCTCAATGAGTACCGTTTTGTTTCCTATGATGAAGATTCCAAACATTATAGCCTTGGTTCGTATCTGATTGTCCTGGGAGCCAGGGCGGCGGAATTTATTGACTACCTTAAAACGGCCAGGCCACATCTGAAATGGTTGGCCGAACAAACCGGGCAAACGAGCGTTCTTGTCGAACCTATATCGGGCAACCGGTTAATGTACGTGGCTAAGGAAGAACCCAACCGGCCGGTTCGCGTTACAGTGAGTATTGGGCAGTATTTCCCCATTACCAGCGCTTCCTTTGGCAAGTGCTTTTTAGCTTTTTTAGATGAAAAAGAGGCAGAGGAAATTATTAGAAAAGTGGGGATCAAGCAGTTTACAAACAAGACCATAACAAATATAGATCAATTCATGGAACACTTAAAGCAAATCCGCGTTAAGGGTTATGCCGAGAGTTATGAGGAGCATACACCGGGGATTTGCGGTGTAAGTGCCCCGATCTTCGACCTGTATGGCAATGTTAGTATGGTCATTGCATGTATCGGACTGGCTGCGCAGATGAACCCGGAAGTAATGCCTTTTTATGCGGAAAAAGTAAAAGAGGCCGCCAGGAGAATAACTGACGCCTTTAGCGGAAAAGAACCATATGCACCGGCAGGCCAGGATGCCCTGATTAGGGAAGCCTTATCTTGAGTTCATGTTCCAGGTGCCGGTAGAAAAGCCCGGAGTTCCCAGATACGAATTCGCGCCCCCGGCAGGGGCTATAAGCCAGGTAATGATGGGGTCTAACGACCCTTTTGAGAAAAATAGTTCATTTCCCCGGGGTGGCCGCCTGAATGCTCGAGGGCAACAATTTCTGAACAGCACTGGCGTTTAACGGCGGGTTCTCACTCGAGAGTCCTCTCTTGCAGCGTTATGGTGCACCCCAAGGTAGTAAAATATAAGCCACCAATTTTTCAGTATATTCTGGAAATATATTATTTGCATAACTTTGTGAATGGACAAAAGTGCAAAAAGATTACAAAGAAACTATTGACATTCACCTTAATGGGCTGGTAAACTTATCTTAGGCACGGAACCAAGTTCCGTATCTGGAACCAAGGGGTCTATCCCCGGCAGAATCCCACTAGGCGCTCGGGTTGCCTTCCAGCAGTGCCCTATACTCCTGGCAGGTAAGAGCCTTTATTGGATAGCCAGATAGCAGGAATATATTTACACAAATGGTTTCCTTATCAGTTCTTTTACAGGTTTCCATATCAAATTAATATCCTCCATTTCTTTTTGCATATTCTTTATGGTTTCCTCAGTTACTTTTTCAATTCCACGCCCAACATTTTGCACCTTCTTCAGTAATCTCTCTATTAATTCCTGCAGCAAGTCCTTTTCATTATTCTTTTTGAAGTTTTTCCATTATTAGAATCTAGTTGAATTTGCTTAGTCTAATATTTGTTTGGAACCTGAGAGGGTGAAATATTTGAATTTTAAGGTTTTACTTACAGAATCCATATCTCCGGTAGGGATTGATCTGCTGCAAAAAAAGGCTCGGGTCGTCATAGCTCCAAGCCCGTCGGAAGACGACTTGTTGCCGCTTATCGGGGACGCCGATGCCCTGCTGATCAGGAGTTCCAGAATTACGGCCCGTTTGATGGAGGCCGGCAAAAGGCTCAAGGTTATTGGCCGCCACGGCATCGGTCTGGACAATATCGATCTACAGTCGGCCACGCGCCTGGGCATAGCGGTGGTGCACACCCCCGGGGCTAACACCAACGCCGTGGCGGAACATACCCTCTGGGCCATGCTGCACTGCGCCCGTAATTTTAACAAGGCAGAAAAAGCCTTCAGGCAGGGTGAATTTTGTGCCGCCGGGTCGCTGCCCGGCCTAGTTCAGAAACTGGGCTACACAACCCTGGAATTGAAGGGTAAGGTGCTGGGTCTGGTGGGCCTGGGCAGGATAGCCTGCCGGGTGGCCGAGATTGCCGGAAAATGTCTTTATATGAGGGTCAAAGCCTATGATCCTCTGGTTTCTGAATCGGTCTTTAAATCCGCCGGGGTCGAGCGCTGCCAGAGCTTGGACGATGTTTTGCGCGATTCCGATTTTATATCCCTTCACGTGCCCTATACAAAGGATACCCATCACCTGGTCGGGGAAAGGGAGTTATTCCTGGTAAAGCCCACGGCATATTTAATCAACACCTCTAGGGGCGGTATTGTAGACGAGGAAGCGCTTTACAGGGCTTTAAAGGAAGGCAGGCTGGCTGGAGCGGCACTAGATGTTTTTGAAAGAGAGCCCCCTGGAAAGGACATGCCCCTGTTCGAACTGGATAACGTCCTGTTAACGCCACACATGGCCGCCATGTCCGACCTGGCACTGATCAACATGGCTACTGATGTGTCACAGGGCATTTTGGACGTTCTGGAGGGCCGCCGGCCGCAGTACCTGGCTAACCCGGAAGTATGGGAAAGTCACCTCTTGTAATTTATCAATTAGTTAAAAGGATGGTGGGCCAATTTGCAGCAGGAAGCAAGACTAATTCAGGGTAACCAGGCCATCGTCGAGGGGGCTATCTACGCCGGGGCCAGGTTTTATGCCGGTTACCCGATTACCCCTTCTTCGGAGATTGCCGAGGAATGCTCACGGGTCATGCCCAAGGTCGGTGGCGTGTACATTCAGATGGAAGATGAAATCGCCAGCATAGCCGCCGTGGTGGGGGCTTCTCTGGCAGGCGCCAAAGCCTTCACGGCCACCAGCGGACCGGGATTTTCGCTGATGCAGGAAAACCTGGGCCTGGCAGTAATGGGTGAAGTGCCCTGCGTGATTATAAACGTACAGCGGGCCGGCCCCAGCACCGGCCTTGCCACCAGGCCCGCCCAGTCGGACGTAATGCAGATCCGGTGGGGTCGGCACGGGGATCAGGCGATCATTTCTCTTTCGCCCTCATCGGTGAAAGAATGCTTCACCCTGACGGTTCAGGCCTTTAACTTTGCCGAAAAGTTCCGTGTTCCGGTGATCCTGGCCGCCGACGAGATAGTGGGCCACATGCGGGAGAACTTTATAGCTCCGGCCCCGGGCGAATTGGAAGTGATAGACAGGAAAAGGCCCACCGGCCCACCGGATCAGTACAAGCCCTTTGTAGCCGATGAAGACGGGGTAGCCCCCCTGGCTGCCTACGGAGATAAATACGTCTTCCACGTGTCCAGCTCAATGCACGGGCCGGACGGTTACAGCAACAACAGCCCGGCCAACGCCACGTGGCGGGTCACCCAACTGCACCGGAAGCTGGAACTTCACCGGGATGAAATTGTGTTGACCAGGAGCTTTTACACCGACGACGATATTGAGGTGTTGCTGGTAGCTTTCGGTGCTACCACCAGGGCGGCCCGGGCGGCGGCCCTGGAAGCTAGGAAAAACGGCATCAAGGCGGGGGTGCTGCAACTGATCACACTTTGGCCTTTTCCGGATAAGGAAGTGGCCGCCCTTGGACAAAACTCCAAAATGATTATAGTGCCCGAAATGAACTACGCCGGGCAGGTGGCCGGCGAGGTGCAGAAAGCTCTAGGCTCCAATAAGGACATAAGAAGGGTTAACAAGTACAACGGGCAGATCATCACTCCCCATGATATTCTGAAAGTAATGAAATAAGGCCCCGTAAGCCCTTACAACTGCAAGAAGAGAGGTGTTACAGTGTCTTACGCGACAGGCTTGAAGTATTTAAAGGATGGTGTGCTGCCGCACATGTGGTGTCCCGGCTGCGGCAACGGCACGGTTCTGGGGGCCTTGCTGCGGGCCTTTGAGGAGCTGAAGTTTAAAAAAGAGGAGACAGTGGTAGTAACCGGCATAGGCTGCTGGGGAAAGGCCGACGACTACGTGGTCACCAACGCCCTGCACACCACTCACGGTCGGGCCCTGGCCTTTGCCACGGGCATCAAGGCTTTCAACTCCAAGCTTAATGTGGTGGTCCTGATGGGTGATGGGGACAGCGTAACCATCGGCGGCAATCACTTTATCCACGCCGCCAGGCGGAATATAGACCTTACCGCCATAGTGGTGAACAATATGAACTACGGCATGACGGGCGGGCAGGTTTCCGGTACTACCCCTTCCGACAAGCTTACCAGTACCACCGTTTACGGGAACCCTGAAAGGGAAATCGACATTTGTACCCTGGCCGAGGTGGCTGGCGCCAATTACGTGGCCAGGGGAACCCCCTACCACGGGTGGGAGCTACAGAAAGTGATCACGGAAGCACTGACCAAAAAGGGCTTCTCCGTCGTGGAAGTAATCAGCCCCTGCCCCACCCACTTTGGCCGCAACAACAAGCTAAAGCCGGCCCTGGCCATGTTCAGGTGGCTTAAAGAAAAGGCCATTCCTGTGGAAAAGTACAACCCGGTTACCTACCCCAGAGAGGAAGGCTATTTCCCCATCGGCAGGCTGGTGGACCGGGACGCCCCAGACTTCAACAGCAGGTACGAAGAAATCCGGGCCAGGGCCATGCGGTCTTAGGGAGGCGGCAAGGGAGATGATGGACAAAAAAGACAGGTATGAAGTGATCTTGGCTGGGTCAGGCGGCCAGGGGCTGATCGTTGCCGGCATTATGCTGGCGGAAGCTGCCATACTGGAAGGCAGAAACGTGGTTCAGACTCAGTCTTACGGCATAGCCAGCCGGGGCGGCTTCTCTGCTTCGGAGGTGATCATCGACAAGGACGAAATCATTTTCCAGCAGGTGCAAAATCCCGATGTGGTCCTTGTCCTCACCGAAGGGGCCATGGAAAAGTATGAAAACCTGGCCCGGTCCGGGGTGCTAATTTTTTACGATACCACGATGCTGAAGGAGCGCAACGGGGATAACTTTTACGGCTACCCCTTTACTGAAATAGCTGAAGAACTGGGGTATATGGGTACGGCCAACATGATTGCCCTGGGCGTTATGAGCGCTGTTACCCGCCTAGTTGACCTGGAGAGCTTGGTTAAAGTGGTAAACAGAAGATTTTCAGGGAAAACCGCCGAGATGAACGTGAAGGCCCTGTACACTGGTGCGGGTTTGTTCAGAAAATAGGGTTTCCACTGAAAACTGGACCCCGAGCTTGAAGTGTCCAATGTTTTTTCGAAGCGCTATCAATGCGGGAAGGAGTTGACCCCGTAAAACCATGGGAGAACTGGAAGTGAAAACAAAAGCCCCCTGCAGGGAGGCCTGCCCGGCGGGAGTTGACGTACCGCGTTATGTCAGGTGCATCAAGGAGGGTAAATTCGACCAGGCATTGTCCGTAATCCGCGAAAGAATACCCTTTCCCGCAGTGTGCGCGTACGCCTGCGTCCATCCCTGCGAATCAAAATGCGCCCGCCAGCAGTACGACGAGCCCGTAGCCATTCGCATGTTGAAGCGGGCGGCGGTAGAAAAGGGCGGGGAAGCATGGAAGGGTAAATTAGGCCCGATCCCGCCCACTGGCAAAAAGGTGGCCGTGGTGGGAGCCGGCCCCTGCGGATTGACGGCGGCCTACTACTTGGCTGGAAAGGGACACCGGGTCACCGTTTTCGAAGCCATGCCTTCCTCTGGCGGCATGCTGCGCTACGGAATTCCCGAATACCGCTTGCCCAAGGAGGTGGTGGACAGGGAAATCAATGTTATAAAGGATCGCGGCGTGGAAATTAAAACCGGTGCCAGAGTGGAATCGGCCGAAAAACTATTGCATGAAGGATACGACGCCGTCCTTGTGGCCGCTGGGTCCTGGCTGGGATTGGGAATCGAACTTGAGGGCGGGTCGGTAGGGGTGATGGACGGCATATCCTTCCTGCGGGCCGTTAACACCGGAAATCCTCCGGCGGTGGGCGAAAAAGTGCTGGTGGTGGGAGGCGGCAATACCGCCATAGATGCCGCTAGGTCCTCGGTACGCCTGGGCGCTAGGGAAGTGGTGGTGCTGTACCGGCGCACCAGGGCTGAAATGCCGGCCAGCCCGGAAGAGGTGGCGGAAGCTGTCGAAGAAGGGATCAAGTTTGAATTTCTGGCAACTCCTAAAGCGATAGAGAAGAACAATGTTATTTGCGTTAGAATGGCCCTGGGGGAGCCGGATGAAAGCGGCAGGCCCCGCCCGGTTCCGGTGGAGGGAAGCGAGTTCACCATCAGCTGCAACACCATGATCGCCGCCGTGGGGCAGTCCGCCGACGCATTTTCTCTGGGCCTGGAGGGCAATGCCGACGGCACCATTAAGGTGGACCCGGACACTCTGGCTACCTCCCTTAAAGGCGTATTTGCCGCCGGTGACGCGGTTACCGGACCGTCCTCCATCATCCAGGCCATTGCTCAGGGCCGTCGTGCGGCTTCCTCCATTGACAAATACCTAGGCGGTAACGGCGTAATAGACGAAAAACTAGCCGAAGATACCAAAGTCAGCCTGCGGGGAGATGCCCCCAGAGGAACCGCCCGCCACATTGCTCCTGCAATAACCGCCGAAGAACGCAAGGGCGGCTTCAAGCTGGTGGAACAGGGTTACGACGACCTCACCGCCGTCCGGGAAGCGCAACGCTGCCTGTCGTGCGACTTGCGCCACTTTAATGTGGAAGTAAATGTCAACATCTGCAAGGGGTGCGGTTACTGCAAGGAAGTTTGCACCCTGGGCGTCTTCACTATATCAGGTTTTTTCAATTCCTCCGGTTACAAGCCCATGGTGGCGGCTCACACCGAAAAATGCATGGGCTGCCTGAGATGCCTCACGGTCTGCCCGGACTTTGCCATAACTGTTCGGGAAATGTCTGTCCTTAAATAATTTTTTGCACCAACAATTTACCAAAAATTTTTAAAGTAAAAAATTATGGAAAAGGAGGTGGGTAACTACCGAGCTTAAAGTGGATTTATACATTTAAATTTTTGGAGGAGGTAAGAAAATGAAAAGGATTTGCAGGCTCTTAAGTGTTTTACTGGTTTTAAGCCTCATACTGACAGCTGCTGGCTGCGGGGGTCAGAAAGAAAAACCTGCTGAGAACAAAGACAAGAAAAGTGGGGGTGCGGCAGAAACTATTAACCTGACCATTGCCAGCGGGCCGGCGGGAGGGACCTGGTACCCGCTAGGCGGGGCCGTAGCTAAGATAATTCAAAACAATATTCCCGGGGCGGTTGTATCGGTGCAGCAGGGCGGTGGTGAAGCAAACGCCCTGGGCGTGGACAAAGGCATGTATGATATAGGGATTACTTATTCGCACACGGCGGCAGAGGCCCTTGCCGGCAAGGAGAATTTTAAGGAACCGCTCAAAAACATAGCCGGGCTGGCGGGGCTTTACCCCTCGGCACTGCAGATGGTGGTGCGGGCCGATTCCGATATCAAACAAATTGAAGATTTAAAGGGCAAGCGTATTTCGCCTGGTCCCAAAGGGCTATCAGGTGAAACAATGACTAGGTTGGTGCTGCAGGTTCACGGGCTGAAGTTCGAGGATATGGCCAAGGTGGAGCGGGTTTCCTACAGCGACTCGGCCAGCCTGATGCGGGACAGGCAGATTGATATGTATTCCCCGATCACAACCTGGCCGGCCCCCTCTATTCAGGAGGTCGCCCAGGCGGACGGAGTCAGGCTTTTACCCCTGAGGCCGGAAAAGTTTGAGGAGTTAAAGAAGCTCAACCCGGGCTACACTTATATCACCATAAAAGCCGGTACCTATAAAGGTATGGAAGAGGATACGCCCTGCCTGGGCAGCAACGCCATACTGATTATCAGGAAAGACATGCCCGAGGATCTGGCCTACAAGATAGCTAAAGCACTTTATGAAAACCTTGACGAGTTGAAAAGCGTTCACAAGAGCCTGGAATACATGACCAAGGACACCATAGCCAAGGACCTCGGCGTTCCGCTACACCCGGGTGTGGAAAAGTACTATAGGGAAGTAGGTATAATCAAGTAACTTTTTGTGAGTTGGTCCCGGTGCTACGCGATTAGTTGCTGGGGCCAACTTTCCTGAGAATAATCGTAAGGAGGTATTTGTTTTGCCCTCGATCTTGAATGACAGGACTGAAAAAAAACGGCAGTTTCCCTGGGAAAGGATAATCACTGCTGTTGCCGTTATAATGACACTTTTCCAGATATATACAACAATTTTCGGAATTTTCGAGTCTACTCTCCAGCGCTCTTTGCACCTGCTTTTTGCTATTGTCCTTTCCTTTATGATTTGCAGGGTTTCAAAAGCCAAAGACCCGAGGGTTCCATGGTACGATCTGATTTTTATAATCTTGGCCCTGGCCAGCTTCGGGTACGTGGTGGTCAATTCGGGAGATATCGCCAGCCGGTTGGCCTATGTGACACCCCTGACAGGTGTGGAGATGGTTGTGGGAGTTGTGGGCATTCTGGTTTTGTGGGAAGCGTCTAGAAGAATGCTAGGGCGGGCCTTCGCCATTATAATGGCCGCGTTTCTTCTTTATGCCCTGTTCGGGCAGCACCTGCCGGGCATGTTGCGGCACCGGGGATACGACCTGGGCTGGGTTATTGACCACGTATTTTATACTACGGAAGGGATCCTGGGCATTCCCCTGGGCGTGTCCGCTACCTACATTTTTATCTTTATCCTTTTCGGAACCTTCCTTGAGAAAACCGGTGCGGGTGATTTCTTCAACCAGGTTTCCCTAGCCCTCATGGGGAGGTTCAGGGGCGGCCCGGCAAAAACCGCCGTAGTGGCCAGTGGTTTCATGGGCATGCTGTCCGGCAGTGCCGTGGCCAATGTGGTTACCACCGGGGCCTTTACTATTCCCCTGATGAAAAAACTAGGTTACAAGCCTCATTTTGCGGGAGCGGTGGAAGCCTGCGCGTCGTCCGGAGGGCAGTTTACCCCTCCCGTCATGGGCGCAGCCGCCTTCATCATAGCTGAATTTACCGGCATACCTTACATAAAGGTTGCCGCCGCCGCCGCCATTCCTGCCCTGATGTATTTTTTCAGCATTGGTCTTCAGGTTCACTTTAGGGCAATAAAAGAAGGAATCGAGGGGCTACCTAGGGACCAGTTGCCCAGCTTTACCAAGGAATTTGCCAAAGGTTTCCACTACGTATTGCCTTTAGTGGCTTTAGTTTATTTTTTAATCGCGGGTTACACCCCTCTTAAGGCCGGCCTGTACGCCACTGTCACGCTGATAATTGTAACTTTTGCACGCAACCCCAGGTTCATTAAACCGGTGGACTTTTTAAATATATTCGAAGCTAGCGCCCGCACCATCCTGGAAGTGGCCATTGCCTGCGCCGCTGCCGGTGTGATCATTGGCATAATTTCGTTAACCGGACTGGGCCTGCGTTTGAGCACCCTGATCATGTCCCTGGCTGGCGGCAATTCATTCCTGGCACTTCTGTTTACAATGGTAACCGCCCTGATTTTGGGGATGGGTCTTCCCACTGTGGCTGCCTACATTATCCAGGCCGCCCTGTTGGTTCCGGCCCTAGTCCAGCTTGGCATTCCCCTTCTGGCGGCCCACCTGTTTGCCTTTTATTATGCAATTATTTCAGCGGTTACTCCGCCGGTGGCCCTGGCAGCTTATGCTGGCGCCGGCGTTGCCGGGGCCGATGTAAACAAGACCGCGTTAACGGCCTTTAAGCTAGCCCTGGCTGCCTTCATAGTACCTTTTATGTTTGCTTACGGGCCTGCCCTGATACTGATCGGCGAACCAATTGAGATAGTCATTGCCGCCTGCACTGCCTTTGTGGGCATTTTTGCCCTGGCTGCGTCCATTGAGGGCTGGCTGGTTAAGAGGGCCAATCTACTGGAAAGGATTTTACTCTTTGCTGCTGCCCTTTGTTTAATTAAGCCCGGTATATCTACGGATACGGCTGGCATTGCATTAATCGTGCTGGCATTTATCCTGCAAAAATTCCGCAAAAGTGAGGTCAAAAATGAGGTTAAATCAAATTTACCTGGTGGTGTCTTCTAAATTATGAAGGTAAAAGTAAACGTCGAAAGACTTAGAGAATTTTGCCTTGCCCTCTTTTTAAAATTGGGAGTTGCAGAAGAGGCGGCCAATATCATTGTTGATGTTATTTTGGAAGCTGATTTGAGGGGGGTATCCAGCCACGGGCTGTTACGTCTGCCGATTTACGTGAAAAGAATGGAACTCGGGCTGATAAATAACCGGGCAGAACCCTCTGTGGTCAAGGAAACAGTAGCTACGGCCGTTATTGACGGGGACCACGGTATGGGACAGTATGTTGCCACCAGGGCCATGGAGATGGCTATTGCCAAAGCCGCACATACGGGGATAGGGGTCGTGGGGGTGCGGAACAGTACTCATTTTGGGGTGGCTGCTTATTACGCCCTTCTAGCCGTAAAAAAAGAACAGATAGGCATCGTTCTTTCCAATACCACCCCCCTGATGGCCCCCACCGGAGGGTCCAGGCGCCTGGTGGGCAACAACCCCCTGTGCATCGCCGTGCCGGCGTGGAACCATGTGCCTATAGTACTGGACATGGCTTGTAGCAATGTTGCCATAGGCAGGATACAACTAGCCGCAAAGGAAGGTAGGCAGATACCCCTTGGGTGGGGGTTGGACAGGGAGGGAGTGCCCACCACCGACCCGAAGGCGGTGTTGGACGGTGGGCTTTTAGAACCCATGGCGGGATACAAGGGCTACGGGCTGGCCCTGGTGATTGACATTCTGGCCGGGGTATTAACCGGGTCCGGGTTTGGGGAAGAGGTCACCCCGCTGTACTTTGACTTTGTCAACAAGCAGAGGACGGGTCATTTCCTGATGGCTATTAACATCGGTCATTTTATAAATAAGGATCTGTTTTACAGTCGTTTAGGCCGGCTCATTGAATCGGTCAAGAACTCTCCCCGGGCTCCGGAGGTGAAAGAGATTTTTCTTCCCGGCGAAATTGAAGAGAAGAAAAGGCAGAGAAACTTGCTGGAGGGTTTGACCCTGCCCCGGGTATTCATAGGTGAGCTGTCGTTACTGGCGGACAAATTTGGTTTGAGGGATTTGTTTGAAAGGGTTATGAAAACCAATCAAGTTACTATTTAAAAGCAAGCAGCGGGGAGGGGTAACAAATAAATGGTAGACTTGGATTTGCTCCAGGCGGGCAACGTTTGGAAATATATAGGTATGGAAATTATTAGGAATGCGGAGGGGCAACCCGGAGTTCACGTCAGGAATTCGGAAAGTCTCAAGCAGATTTATGGCAGTGTTCACGGCGGGATCATTGCCACGGCGGTTGATGCGGCGGTAGCAGTGGCTGTCAACAGCGCCATTGGTAAAGACTACGGGGCGGCAACGGTGGAATTAAAGGTAAATTTTTTGTACCCTGTTGTTGATTCCGATATATTTGCATTTGCCAGATTAGTTAAAGAAGGAAATTTAATGGTTGGCACCGCTGAAGTGTTTGACAACCAGGGTCAACTGGTGGCTATTGGTACTGCCACTTATAAGGTGAGGCCCCTGCAGGCAAGTAATGGAAACAAATAGGCAGGAAAAGTCCCGGTTTATCTTTTCCGGTCTGCCCATAGGCAGAATGGCGGATGGCCTTCGGGGTTACTCAGTTTTTTTATGCGGCCTCTCCTATTTGGCTATGGCCTTCAAGGGACCAGTCCGATTAGAAGGGCTGGTCACGGTTATCACTGTTCTTACCTTGCTTCAGTGCCTGCCCGCCATAAGTGGCATTACTCGTTTTGCCTGCGCCGGCTTGTTCGGGCTTGGGTCGATATTATTGTTCGCAAGCGGCGCCGATGTCGCTACCTGGTGCAGCGCCGTCACGCAAAACGGTAAAATACTGACTCTCATGATGTTTGTGCCTATGCTTAGCATTCCATTCACTTTTCCGCGCTACCGGCGGTCCCTGGAACATGTGCTGCAAGGGGTGGTGCGGAGCGACGGAGGACTGTATTTGCTAACCCACCTCACGTCTCACCTCATCGGTGTGATTGTCAATATTGCCTGTGTTTCTATAACTTATTACATATTGAAAACGGGCATTGCCGGCAGAAATCTTGATATGCTGGCCAGAGCAACGGCCCGTGGATATACCACTACCTGCTTCTGGTCACCCAATTCGGGGGCGCTGGGTCTGGTTCTGGGTTATTGGGGCGGAAACCTGGTGGACGTTATCCCTGTGGGGCTGCCGCTGGCAGCTGTGGCCCTGGCGCTGGGCTGGGTTGAAAACAGGTTGTGGGGTATGAGGGAGGAGGAGCATGGTAAGGCTGTTTCTCCGGGCAATTCCGGCGCAGCAAAGCATGCCGGGAGCCCCGAGGTATACAGGGATTTTTGCTGGCTTGTTATTGCGGTGATCCTGCTCCTATGCCTTGTAGTTTTTTTGGACTGGGCTACACCTCTGGGCATCCTTACCATAGTTCCCCTGATGTCACTGATCTATCCCTTTATCTGGGCGGTGTTAGCCGGGGAAACCAGGACCCAGTGGATTCACTTCAAAAATTTTCTCAGCGGCGGCTTGCCCAGGATGTCCAACGAAGTGGTAATCTTTCTGGGTGCAGGCTTTTTTGCGGTTGCCGCGGGCAAATCCGGCGCAGTTCAATACCTGACCCGGGTTTTTTCCGGTGTCTCAGACAGCCCCGTTCTTTTAACCGCCGTAATAATCCTCATAGTGGTGGGACTTTCTCTGGTGGGGTTTCACCCCGTACTGACTACCACCAGCATTGTCGCGTCTTTTACTCCCCAGTCACTGGGGCTGCCCGCCGCCCTTTTATCGGTGGTGGTGGTTACAGGCTGGGGGCTGGCTGTAACCTGTTCGCCCTTTTCCGCATGCAGCTTGAGCCTTTCCAACATGACGGGCAACGACCCATTTACTGTAGGCGTCAGGTGGCAGTTAAGGTTTACCCTTTTGCTGTTCCTGGTCGCCCTGGTATATTTTCATTTTGTACTCCTGGCTTTTTTTTAAGCGAACTCAGTAACAACGTGATAAACCAAATAGTTGAGGGGGTAGGGTAGTATGAAGCGAAAGGTAATTATTACGGTTGCACCGGTGGGCAGCGTTCCCACTAAGAAGGATAATCCCCACACTCCCATCACGCCTTCGGAAATTGCGAGGGATGTTGTGGCGTGTTATCACCTGGGAGCTTCGGTGGCTCACATACACGCCCGGGACGACAGCGGAAAGCCCACTGCGGACGTTAACCGTTACAGGGAAATTAAAGAGCTGATTGAAAAGGAATGCGACATTATCATCCAGCTATCCACGGGAGCCAGGACGGGAAACCATTTTGAGCGGGGCGCATGCATCGATCTGAGGCCGGAAATGGCCAGCCTTACCACCGGGTCGTCCAACTTTTCCAACGGCGTCAACCTCAACCCTCCCGACCTGATCGAATACCTGGCCCAGAAGATGTACGAAAATGGTGTGGTACCTGAAATTGAGGTTTTTGACATTTCCATGGTGGATAATGCCAGGTTTTTGCTGAAAAAGGGGGTTTTAAGACCTCCCTTAAATTTTAACCTCGTTTTTAACGTTCCCGGTTCCATGTCCGGGACTCCCAAAAACCTGCTTCACATGGTGGAGATTTTACCTGAGAAGAGTACTTTTTCAGTGACGGCCATTGGCAGGGTGCAGACCGACCTGATAACCATGGCGGTAATTCTTGGGGGTAACATCAGGGTAGGGCTGGAAGACAATCTGTTTTATTCATACGAGGACAAAATATTTGGAACCAACATGATGTTTGTTGAAAGGGCGGTAAGGATAATAAAAGAGCTGGGCAGAGAAGTTGCTCGGCCGGACGAGGCAAGGGAGATTTTACAGTTAGGCCGGAGATAAGGCCAACTATATTTTAAGTGAGGTTGAGCTAGACAGTGAAAGCCCTTGTTAAAAAGTCAACGAAGCAGTATGATATCGAGCTGACTGATTTACAGATTCCTTCTCTGAAGGATGACGAGGTACTCATCAAAGTCACCGCCAGCAGCATATGTGGTAGCGACTTGCACATGTACCTGGGTCATGAGGGATATAGATGGATTAATTACCCCGTGGTACTGGGCCATGAGGTTGTCGGTGTGGTGGAGGCGGCGGGATCTGGTGTGGAACCGGATATAGTGGGGAAAAGGGTGGTTATCAACCCCTACATACCATGCAATGCCTGCGACAACTGCCTTAAGGGGGAAGAAAACATCTGCCAGGCCGGACCGCGCACCCTGACAGCCCCGCCCCTGTCTCTGCAGTTTGGTTTCAGAAGAAACGGCGGTATGGCGGAGTACATGGTTGTCCCCCGGGACAACGCCCTGCCGCTGGGTAATAAAATCTCAGATGAGGTGGCAGCAATTTTGGAATCGGTGGCAGTTGGTGTGCATGCCGTAAACAAGATCGGCGACGTTAAAAACAAGAACATCGTAATTTTTGGCCCAGGGCCCATAGGTTTGGGGATAGCGGTGATCTGTAAGGGGTTGGGATCCGGTAAAACCTTGGTGGCGGGGCTTCCTGACGATGAAGAAAGACTGCAAATAGTGAAAAAAATAAAAGCCATTCCGGTAAGAGTAGATCCTGCTGATTTTTCAGCCTTGGCCGGGCATCTTCAGGATAGGCCCGCGGACGTAGTTTTTGACTGCTCCGGTCATCCGTCAGTGCCGGAAAAGGCCATGTACCTGGTAAAAAAAGGCGGAAAAGTCATTCTGGTGGGAATATCCACGGGCAGGTTTTCATTGCCCATGGATTGCATGGTACGGGGAGAAATCGGCCTAAAGGGTACCTATGGGACCAGTAAGAAATCTTTTTTGCAGGCTATAGAGTATGCTGGTCTGCCGCAATTCCCTTTTGAACATATTGTCACCGACAGGTTTAGACTGGCAGAGGCCGTAGCTGCTTTTGATCTTGCAAGTAATAAAAAAAGGGGTAAAATATTGCTTTATCCTTAGAAATGGTATTTGTTTTAGAAGGGGACTGAACTGGAGTTTAAGAATCGCAGCAAAGTGAAGCGGTTAAAGAAAATGATTTCTATAAGGGGGCTTATCTTTGAATACTGACTACAAGTCGCTTTTTAACCTGGCCGGTAAGATAGCGCTTATAACAGGGGCAGCCGGTTCCATAGGTCGGGAGTTCGCTGCCGCCCTAGCCCAGAACGGCGTAAGCCTAGCGCTGCTGGATGTCAGGCAGGAAAAGCTGGAAATGCTTAAAAGAGAATTGTCGGGATACCAAGTAAGGGTAGAGATCTTCCCCTGCAACCTCAAAAATACCCGGGAAATAAAAGAATCGGTGGCAAGAGTGGTGGAAAGTTTCGGGAGAATTGATATTTTACTTAACCACGCCGGGTTGAATATCAGAAAACCGGCCCTGGAATATTCCGAGGAAGACTGGCACAGTATCGTTGATGTCAACGCCAAGGGGGCTTTTTTTATGGCTCAGCAGGTGGGCAGATATATGGTTGAGCAGAAAAGGGGCAAGATAATTAACACTGCTTCGGTATCCTCCGTACGCGGGCACCCCAACCTGTGCATATATGCTATGACCAAGGGGGCCGTCGCTCAGATGACAAAAGTACTGGCCAATGAATGGGCCCGCTACAACATCAATGTTAACGCCATTGCCCCTGGATACATAGTTACCGAGCAAACGGAAGAATACTTGAAGGACGAAAAAGTCTATGCCGGTATACTATCAAAAATCCCTATGGGGAGAATTGGCAGGCCCGTAGATTTGGTGGGGACGATGCTGTTTTTGTCCTCGCCGGCCTCGGATTACCTCACCGGCCAGACTATTCTGATAGACGGCGGGAGAACCATTGACTGAACCGGAACATACCTGTCCTTTGATAATTCTATTATTACCTTTCTATTTTCTATTTACAGAAGATATTGACACAATATAATGACTGTTAGTATAATTGTTCCACAAAGGAAAAACAATTCCCTTGGCGGAACACATCAATGTACAGGTCTTCAGTGAGAGGTCATAGCTGGAACCAGGAGCAAATAAAAAATGCAAAAGGACGTAAAAGGAGAGGAGTATTATGGCTGGAGCGTTGGAAGGTATCCGGGTTTTAGAACTGTCGAGAACGTTGGCCGGTCCTTTCTGCAGCATGTTGCTGGCTGACATGGGTGCCCAGGTGATTAAGGTGGAGCAGCCTGGTGTCGGTGATGAGACTAGGGGCTATAAACCGCCCGAATGGGGTGGAGAAAGTTGCTATTATCTTAGCCTGAACCGCAATAAGAAAGGCATCACGTTAAATCTGAAGACCGAAGAAGGCAGGCAAATTGTTAAACAACTGGTTAGCCAGGTAGACGTTCTAATTGAAAACTTCCGTACCGGGACTATGGAGAAATTCGGGTTGGGTTACGAAGTTTTGAAGGAAATTAACCCGCGCCTGGTCTATTGCGCCGTAAGCGGTTTTGGCCGTACCGGACCTATGAAGGATGAACCGGCTTACGATTTGTTGATGCAGGCCTTTGGAGGGCTTATGAGTGTGACCGGTGAACCGGGCCGGCCTCCCGTGAAAGTCGGCTTTTCAGTGGTTGATTTGACCACCGGGCTCTATGCCGCCCTGGGTGTAATGCTGGCGTTGCTGGCCAGGGAAAAAACGGGCCGGGGCCAGTATGTAGAAGCTTCCCTGCTGCAGGCCATAGTATCGCTGCAAACCTACCTGGCCCAGGGGGTGCTGGCCACCGGCAAGATTCCCGGTCGTTTGGGTTCGGCCCATCCCAACGTGGCACCTTATCAGGTATTTGAAACGCAGGACGGGTACATAATCATTGCCGTACCCAACGACTGGTTGTGGAAGAAAATGTGCGATGCACTGGGTCTCGACCACTTAAAAGAACACCCGAAATTCGCGATTAATGCAGACAGGGTAAAGAACCGGGAAGAACTGGTTGCCCTGATGAGTGATTACACCAGGACCAAAACTTCCGCGGAAATCCTGGCCAAATTAAAGGAAGCAGGTGTTCCTTCCGGTCCGATTTACAACATTGCCGAGGTATTATCCCACCCGCAAGTGGTTCACCTGGGTATGATTCAGGAAGTGCCACATCCAACCATCGGTACGATGAAAGTGCTGGGGATTCCCATTATAATGTCGGAAACACCAGGTTCAGTGCGCATGGCCCCGCCGCTGCTGGGACAGCATACCGTGGAGGTGCTTTCCGGCCTGGGATACAGCGAGGAAGACATAAACGAGCTGAAAAAAAAGGGAGTAATTTAAGTTGTTGGTCCAAAAGAAAAAGCTTTGGGAGGGGTAATGGTGGATTTCAATATTAGCGACGAGTTAAAACTGATGGTAGAGACGGTAAAGGATTTTGTGGACAATGAAGTAGATCCCATCAGCCAGCGTATTGACGAAGAAGATCGCATTCCGGAAGAAATCATCGAAAAGGCAAAGGAAATGGGCCTGTTTGGGTTGAGCATACCTGAGGAATACGGCGGCGTGGGTAGCATCGGCATGCTGGGAAAGTGCCTCATTTATGAACAACTGGGACGCACCTGCAACGGTTTTACCACTCTTATCGGTGCTCACACAGGAATAGGTACGGTGGGTATAGTGGAGCTAGGCACTGAAGAGCAAAAGAAAAAGTATCTTCCGGATCTCGCCTCCGGTGATCGCCTGGGTGCCTTCGCCCTCACCGAACCAGATGCCGGCTCGGATGCGGCAAACATCAAGACAACGGCGGTTCGCAAGGGAGATAAATACATCCTCAACGGCACCAAGCACTTTATTACCAACGCTCCCGAGGCGGACATTTTTACCGTAATGGCTGTTACCGACAAGTCCAAGGGACCCAAAGGAATCACCTCTTTTATTGTAGAGAAAGACTTCCCGGGCTTCCGGATCGGTACCATCGAACGCAAGATGGGCTTGCGGGGATCCCATACCGCGGAGGTTATTTTGGAGGACTGCGAGGTGCCGGTGGAAAATGTGCTAGGCCAGGAAGGCCAGGGGTATGTCAATGCCTTAAAAATATTGGCCAACGGACGGGCCGGTTTGGCCGCGCGCAACCTGGGCTCCATGCAAAAACTGCTGGAACTGTGTGTTCAATATGCCCAGCAAAGGGTACAGTTTGGCAAGCCCATCGCATCCTTCCAGGCGGTGCAACATATGCTGGCAGATATGGCTGTCGATATTGAAACTACCAGGTGGTTTACATATCGAGTTGCCTGGATGGTTGACCAGGGCATGAAAGTGATCAAGGAAGCCGCGGCTGTAAAGTATTTTGCTTCCGAGGCCTACTGCCGGGTGGCCGACAAGGCCGTGCAGATTTTTGGCGGGATGGGATACATGAAGGATTTCCCCATCGAGCGGTACTACCGTGACGCCAGAATTACCAGAATCTACGAAGGTACCTCGGAGATCCAAAAGAACATTATCGCAAGCCAGCTGTTGAAGGAATATGCACTGGCCTAGACCGGCCAGACAATCAGCATGTTTAGAGAGATTATTTCTGGGGAGGAGAACAATAATGATAGTTCGAAAGGTTGCCGTGATCGGTGCCGGTACCATGGGAAGGGGAATAGCCCATGTCTGTGCTCTGGGCGGCTTTCAGGTTAACATGCAGGATGTAAGCAGCGAGTATCTGGAAAAGTCATTGAAAATCATTGAGGACAACATGCAAAAAGGGGTGGAACGGGGCAAGGTCAAGCCGGAAGATAAAGAGGCCGCCCTGGCCCGCATCAGCTGTTTTACCGATTTGAAAGAAGCGGCTCAGGATGTAGATCTGGTTATTGAGGCCGTCCCGGAAGATATGAAATTGAAGCAGGACGTTTTCGCCAAGCTTGATGAATACTGCCCCACTCATACCATCCTTGCGACCAACACTTCCTCCATGAGCATTACCGAGATTGCCGCTGCCACAAAAAGACCGGAAAAAGTGATTGGCCTGCATTTCTTCAATCCCGTACACATAATGAAACTGGTCGAAATTGTTTGCGGGCTGGAAACATCGGAGGAGACCTACGCAATCTCTGCAGAAGCCTGCAAACAAATGGGCAAGGAGACTGTAAAAATCAACGAGTTCCCGGGCTTTGTGACCACCCGGATCAATGCGCTCATTGGGAACGAGGCCTTTTTAATGCTTCAGGAAGGTCTGGGTACACCGGAGGACATTGACAAAGCCCTCAAGCTTGGTCTGAACCATCCCATGGGCCCCTTTGAGATGGTCGATCTGGTAGGGCTGGATACCAGGTTAAAAATACTGGAATACCTGCATAAAACCCTGGGCGAGAAGTACCGCCCCGCCCCGCTGCTGGTTAAGTATGTTCAGGCGGGCAGACTGGGACGCAAGGTAGGTAAAGGCGTTTATGATTATACCGAGAAGTAGGTGAAGGACATAATGGGTTTCAAAAACCTTATCTTGGAAAAGGAAGAAGGCATTGCCGTGGCCACGGTTAACCGCCCGGAGGTTCGCAATGCCTTAAACCGGGAAACCTGGCAGGAGATCAACTCGTTGATTGACCAGGTGGAAAAAGATGAGGAAATACAGGTACTGATTTTCACGGGGGCGGGGGATAAAGCCTTTGTGGCCGGTGCAGATGTGGCTTCCCTGAAAGAAAGAACCATGCTGGAAACCTTTGTAAACGAGAACCAGGCCATTTTAAACCGCCTGGCCAACATGGAGAAGGTTACCATTGCAGCCATTAATGGCTACGCCCTGGGAGGCGGCTGTGAACTGGCCCTGGCCTGTGACCTGCGCGTGGCCGCTGAAAACGCCAGGCTCGGCCAGCCGGAACTGAACCTGGGCATTTTGCCCGGAGCAGGCGGCACCCAGCGTCTGGCCCGGCTGGTAGGCATTGGTAAAGCCAAGGAATTGATTCTAACCGGTGAAATCATTGATGCCGCCGAAGCCTACCGAATTGGGCTGGTTAACAAAGTAGTGCCCGCCGGTGAGGCAGTGCGGGCAGCCAAGGAAATGGCCAAGAAGATAATGGCGAAAGGACCTCTCGCCGTTCGTTTTGCCAAGGCAGTGATCAACTGGGGCAGCAATGTCAGCCTTGAATCCGGCTTAATCATAGAAAGACTGGCTCAAACAATACTGTTTGGAACAGAGGATCATTTGGAAGGGTTGACTGCTTTTTTGGAAAAGAGACGCCCGGTTTATAAAGGAAGGTAAAAACAGGTGGCAATTCCTTAAAGCGGGGGAATGAGCGATGAGAAGAGTGGCCATTATCGGCGCCGGGCAGACGCCCTACGGTGAATTCCCCACCCTGGGGGTGAAGGAACTTTTTGCCTGGGCCTTTAAAGACATGCTACATAGTGTGGACAAGGGAATAGATCCCAGAGAAATTCAACTGGCCTATATCGGGTCCCTGAGCGCCGGAAGCGGGTTTCAACTGGGACAACTTGCCGCTCTTTTGATGGGGCATGTGGGGTTGCCTCACGTTCCGGCCATCAGGGTGGAAAATGCCTGTGCGTCCGGTGGTTTTGCCCTGTACAGCGCCATTTGCGCGGTGGCGTCCGGCAAGTGTGATATCGCCCTGGCCGGAGGGATAGAAAAGATGCGGGATGTTTCCTCCACCAAGACGAAATACTGGTTGGGTATTTCCGGGGACACCGAATTTGAAAGGCTGGCCGGGTTGACCTTTGCCGGCATCTATGCCCTGGTGGCCAGCAGGTACATGCACGAGTTTGGCTTAACCCGGGAGCAGCTGGCCAAGGTGGCCGTGAAAAACCACAGACACGGGGCCATGAACCCCAAGGCGCAGTTCCGGAGGGAAATTACCCTGGAAATGGCCGTGGCAGGGGCACCGGTGGCCTATCCTCTGAATATCTGGGATTGTTGTCCCACCACTGACGGGGCTGCGGTGGTCCTGCTGTGCAGCGAGGAGCGGGCAAGGGAATTCACGGATCATCCCGTTTATATTATTGGCTATGGTGCCGGTACCGACTACCTGGCCGTGCAGGACAGGGATTGCATCACCAGTTTCAAGGCCGCCCGCATGGCCGCCCAGCAGGCATACAAGCAGGCCGGGGTAAAACCGGAGGACATTGACTTTGCGGAAGTGCACGACTGTTTCACCATCGCGGAAGTGGTGGCCTACTATGACCTGGGATTCTGCGAGAAGGGAGAAGCCGGCCGTCTTCTTGATGAAGAGGCTACTTCCCTGGGCGGACGTATTCCCGTCAATGTGAGCGGCGGGTTGAAGAGTAAAGGCCACCCCATTGGAGCTACCGGTTGCGGGCAGGCCTATGAAGTATTTAACCAGTTGCGCGGGCAGGCCAAAAACCCGGAGCGGCAGATAAAGAACGCCGAAATTGGCCTTTCCCACAACGTGGGCGGGTCTGGTGGTACGGCGACGGTATTCATTTACAGGCGGGAGGGGTAGCAAGATGGCAGTGGGGATAGTCGGTTATGGCGCATACCTGCCCCGGTTAAGAATAACCAAAAAGGAATACCAGCAAGCCTGGGGTAACTGTGCCGCCGGCATTAAGGAAAAAACCGTCATGGATTTTGACGAAGACGCGTTAACCATGGGCGTTGAGGCGGCCAAAGAGGCCCTGAAATGCGGCATAAACCCCGAAAAGATTGGAATAATATGCTGGGCTTCCACTAATCCTCCTTACCAGGAAAAGATGGTATCGGGAGCCGCTGCGGTTATGCTCGGCCTGAGGGAGGATGTAATAGCTATCGAACACGGCCAGTCCATCAGGGCGGGCAGTGAGGCTTTGTTGACAGCCTGGGCTTTTCTTAGTGCCGGCAGCGGCCGGAACGCCCTGGTGATTGCCGCCGATGCGCCGCGGGCTTGCCCCCGGGAAAGCATTGAACATGGTCTTGGTGCCGGTGGTGTAGCCTATATTTTGGGTACGGAAAATCTCATTGCTGAGATAGACGGCTTCAATTCTTTCGTCAGTGAAATGCTGGGGGAGCGCTTCCGCCCTGCAGGCGACAACAACCTCAGAGATATAGGAGTACGGGCTTTTACGTTCGCATCCTACAACCAGCTGGTCACCCGGGCGCTCCAAAGCCTGATGGAGAAGCTGGGTAGGAAGCCTTCTGATTACAATTACCTGGTTATTCAAGAGATCGATGGCCGCAGTGCGAAGAGTGTGGCCAAAAAACTGGGGTTTGACGAGGAGCAACTGGCTCCCGGCCTGCTTTACGAGCAAACCGGCGACACGGGTGCTTCCTCTGCCCTGTTGAGCCTGGCGGCTGTCCTGGACCAGTCCAAACCCGGGGAAAAAATTTTACTGGCGGCATATGGATCCGGTGCGGGAAGCATGGCCGTTAGCTTAACGGTTACCGGTGCACCTTTAAAGGAAGGAAGAAACACGGTCAAAAAGCAGCTGGATGAAAACATAACCTACCTTGGCTACGCCCAGTACCTGCAGGTTAAAAGATACATCTAGCGAGGTGATTTACCAGTGGGAGCCCATATATCCATACCCATGTACCAGCGGGCAGTCAAGCAGCGCTACCGCCTGGTGGGCCTGAAGTGTCTGAAGTGCGGCAAAATAAATTTCCCGCCCAAAGCAGGATGCAAGTATTGTGGTAATTTCGATCAATTTGAAGAAGCACAGCTAAGCGGCAAGGGCAAGGTTTATTCATATACCATTATTGCCGGTGCCGGGGCGCCACCGGAATTCAGTGAAGAAGCGGCCTACCGCCGATTCTACCCGGTGGTGCTGGTGGAACTGGATGAAGGGCCCCGCATTGTGGCCCAGCTGGTGGATGTGGAAAAGGATCAAGTAGAAATTGGCATGCCGGTGGAAGTGGTCATCAGAAGAATATACACGGAAGAAGATGTGATCAGGTATGGTTACAAGTTCCGGCCCCAAAAAATTAATTCATGAAGAAAAGGCAGAGGTGTTGAATGCCATACCTTATATATAACGACCTAAAAATTTACTACCAGGAGACAACGGGCCGAGAACCGCTGATGATATTTGTTCATGGTGCGGGAGGTTCCAGCCGGCGATGGTCCGCTCAGCTGGAAGCCCTCAAAGGTTTATACCGGGCGGTAGCCCTGGATTTACCCGGACACGGACGATCCGGGGGGAAGCCTCTTGCCTCCATTACCGAGTACGCCGAGTTAGTTGCTGGTTTTATCGATGCCTTACACAGCAGGAAATTCGTTCTGGCCGGGCACTCCATGGGCGGCGCCATTGCCCTGGAGTTTGCCCTGTGCCATGCGGAAAAATTGCAGGGGCTCATACTGGTAGGCACGGGAGCACGGCTAAGGGTGAATCCGCAGGTTCTGGAGACCCTGGCCGGGGGTGAATTACCGCTGCGCAATATAAACAACCTCTTTGGTTCTGCCGTTCCGCAGAGCCTGGTGCAAAGCTTCAGGCGAGAAATGGAAGGGCTTCCCCCCGCGCTGTACCTGGCGGATTATCAGGCCTGTGACAGTTTTGACCGGATGAGTGACATTCAGAAAATCAAAGTTCCCACCCTGATCATTGTTGGGGATGAAGACAAAATGACGCCGGTTAAGTATGCCCAATACTTAAACAATCAAATAGCAAATTCCCGGCTAAAGATTATTTACGGTGCCGGGCATATGACTATGCTGGAAAAACCCGGAGAAGTAAACGAAGCAATAATTGACTTTTTAAATATGATACGGGCAAACTGAGTGGCGGTACCTTTCTAAAAGCTTTAGCGGGAGAAGGTGTTTATTAGATGAAGGTAGTAGTATTCACCAAACAAACCTTTGACACGGAAGCCAAAATCACCCTCGACGCCCAGGGCAAAATCAACCCGGAAGGCGTCAGCCTGATCATGAACCCCTACGATGAATTTGCCGTGGAAGAAGCCCTGCGCATCAAGGAAAAAACCAAAGGGGAAGTAACCGTGGTCAGCATGGGCGGGCCAAAAGCCCAGGACGTCCTGCGCCAGGCACTGGCCATGGGCGCCGACCGGGCCGTACTCATCACCCCCGAACTGGAAGAAATGGACGAATACACCACGGCCACCATCCTGGCCAGAGCCGTATCCCGCATGGAATACCACCTCATTTTAGGCGGCTGGCGGGCCATTGACGACGGCTCCGCCCAGGTGGCCGGGCGGGTAGCGGAAATCCTGGGACTGCCGGTGGTCAACATGGTCATCAAGCTGGAAATAGCCGGCGGCAAGGTTCTGGCCACCCGGGAAATTGAAGGGGGCAGCGAAATGGTGGAAGTGCCCCTGCCCGCGGTGATCACCGCCCAGAAAGGGTTGAACGAACCCCGTTATCCCACCATGAAGGGCATCATGCAGGCCAAAAAGAAGCCCATGGAAAAACTCGCTCTGAGCGACCTGGGACTTACCGCGGAAGAAGTAGCGCCCAAAGTGCGCGCCCTCAAATACTTCCTGCCCTCCCCCAGGGCACAAGGAAAGATCGTACCCGGAGAACCGGCGGAAGCTGCTGCCGCTCTGGTGCGGCTTCTGCGGGAAGAAGCAAAGGTCATCTAAGGAAGGTGGAAGGAAATGGGGAAAGGAATCTGGGTCTACGCCGAACACAAAAACGGTAAGGTTAAAAAAGTCACCTATGAAATGCTGGGTGCCGCTCGCCAGCTGGCTGACCAGCTGGCTGAAGAAGTTGCGGCTGTAATCATCGGCAAAGAAGTGGGCGAACTGGCGCCCGCCCTGGGGGAATACGGTGCCGACAAGGTATACGTGCTGGAAAATGACGCCCTGGCCGAATACACCACGGACGGGTACACCAGGGCGCTGGCCAGGCTGGCCTTAGAACACCAGCCCACGGCCATTTTCCTGGGCTGTACCGTACAGGGGCGAGACCTGGCGGCCCAGGTGGCCCAGCGGCTGCAGGCGGGGCTGTGTACCGACTGCACGAAAGTGGAACTGCAGGACGGCCAGATAACCCTCACCCGGCCCATTTACGCGGGCAAGGCCTTTGTCCAGGCCATCTCTCCGGAAGCCCGGCCGGTGATGGCCACCATCAGGCCCAACGTACTGCCGGTGCCTCAACCCCAAGGGGGACGCGCGGCGGAAGTGGTACAGGTGGACGTGGAACCGGGGGACATCCGCCAGATCATTAAAGAAGTAGTTCGCCAGGTATCCAGCCGTCCCGAACTCACCGAAGCGGACATTATTGTCTCCGGGGGCCGGGGGATGAAATCGGCGGAGAACTTCAAGATACTGGAAGAGCTGGCGGACGTGCTGGGGGCGGCGGTGGGAGCCTCCCGGGCGGCGGTGGATGCGGGATATGCGCCGCACAGCATGCAGGTGGGTCAGACGGGTAAGACCGTATCCCCGCAGCTGTACATTGCCTGCGGCATCTCGGGGGCCATCCAGCACCTGGCGGGGATGGGCTCATCCAAGGTGATTGTGGCCATAAATAAGGACCCGGAAGCCAATATTTTCAAGGTGGCCGATTACGGGATCGTGGGTGACCTCTTTGAAGTGGTGCCCCTGCTCACACGGGAGTTTAAAAAAATACGGGCGGAACAAAACCAGTAAGGGGCGGTTTTTCACCGCCCCGCCATTTATTTACTGGCAATGGCTTAAAAATTACCTGAAGAAAGGTAAACCCTGTTTTAACGGTGACAAGCTTGGGTGCGACTTTGAGCCCGGTGGCCTTGGGCTTGTCCCCGGCCTTTGCCGCCCTGGTGGCAAAACTACAAAGCCCGTACCCCATCTAACACCGATCCCGATAATAACATTAATAACAAAATTTGGTGTAATTAGTACAGGGGATTTTACGCGCCTGTGCAGAAATTGATCCAACCGGGTAATTTTTATCTTATCTTTGAGGTTGTATTTTTATACAACCAATTGTATAATTATAAAGTATTCCCTTATAGAAAGGAGCCTCAGAGGGTGACCAGAAACCCCGGCCTTCAGGCCGCCCGGGTTTGCACCTGACGATTATGGTTATTAAAGCTAGCGTTATCGGGGCCACCGGCTATGCCGGTGCCGAACTGGTCAGGCTGTTAAATGCCCACCCGCAGGTGGAGCTGGTGGGGTTGACCACCCAGAGTTATGCCGGCAAGGCCTTCTGGGAGGTTTACCCCCACCTTTACGGGTATGTGGACCTGGTCTGCGAGGAGCAGGATTTGCCGGCCCTGGTGGAGAGAAGCGATGTAATATTTACGGCCCTGCCCCATGGCCATGCCATGGCCGTGGCCCGGGAAGTCGTTGGCAGGGGAAAAGCCCTGGTGGATCTGGGTGCGGATTTCCGCCTCCACGACCCTGCAGTCTATCAGGAATGGTATAAGGTGGAGCACACGGCCGCGGAGCTGTTGCCTCAAGCGGTGTACGGGTTGCCGGAAATCCACCGGGAAAAAATCCGTTCCGCCCGGCTGGTGGCCAATCCGGGCTGCTACCCCACCAGCGTGATCCTGGCCCTGGCTCCCCTGCTGAAAGAAGGGCTGATCGATACAGGCTCCATTATCATTGATTCCAAGTCCGGCGTTTCCGGGGCCGGGCGGGGGTTGTCCCTGAACACCCATTACTGTGAGGTTAACGAGAGCATCAAGGCCTACGGGGTGGCCGCGCACCGCCATACCCCTGAAATTGAACAGGAGTTGAGCGCCCTGGCCGGCAAAAAGGTGCTGGTTTCCTTTACTCCCCACCTGACCCCCATGATCCGGGGCATCCTGAGTACCATTTACGCCCGGCTGGCCGGGCAGAAAAGCACGGAGGAGATTCTGGCCCTCTACCGCGAATTTTACCGGCAGGAGAAATTTGTCCGGGTGTTGCCCGCGGGCATGCTGCCGGCGACCAAAATGGTGGCCGGTTCCAACCACTGTGATATCGGCCTGGTGGTGGACCGGCGTACCGGCCGGGTGGTAATCATTTCCGCCATCGACAACCTGATTAAAGGGGCTGCCGGCCAGGCGGTCCAGAATATGAATATAATGTTCGGGCTGGCGGAGGATACGGGGCTTTACGGTCCGGGGGTATATCCGTAGAAATATGTAAAATATCTTTCCGGTTAATATTCAGTAGAACCGTTATGACAAGGATGCGGCACTGTCCGGAGCGAATGACTTGCGAAGCGCCGGTAACAGCACCCGGCGAAGCGAGGCTGCCGGCTCGGCTCTCGAGGACGCATGATGAACTACCCGGAAGGAGACTTTTTAAGACATATTATTTCAACAGGTAACAACGAAGAATGATTAGTGGCGGGCAATCCGCAGAGAGCCAGAGCCGGCCCGAAGCAAGCCGCGGTGCTGTCGGCGCGAAGCACTGGAGTGAGCGGGGACAGTGCCGCATCCAACCAGGTTCACTGAGTATTTACGCTTTCTGCTTGCATATGAAGCGAGTAATCTAATGTTGAGTCCGGTCCGAACCCGGACAGTTTAACGACGTAGTGAATAAGGAGGAATGCTGGCTTGGCCAGAACATGGGAAGAGAAAAGCGGCGGTGTCACTGCCCCGCAGGGTTTTCTGGCCGCGGGAGTGGCCGCCGGGGTGAAGTATAAAGGAAGACGGGATATTGCCTTAATTTTTTCCGAGGTTCCGGCCCGGGCTGCCGGGGTGTTCACCACCAACCTGGTGAAGGGTGCCCCTGTGCTGGTAACTATGGAGCGCATTTCCAGGGGGCGTGCCCGGGCGGTGGTGGTGAACAGCGGCAATGCCAATACCTGCAACGGGGAGCAGGGTATCAGGGATGCCCGGGCCATGGCGCAGGAAACGGCCCGGGTATTGAATATTCCCGAGGAGGATGTCCTGGTGGCCTCCACCGGGGTCATCGGCCAGCCCATGCCCATGGGCCGCATTTTGCCGGGTATTGCCGCTGCGGCCCGGGAATTGAGCCCCGGCGGAGGTGCAGCCGCCGCCGAGGCCATTATGACCACCGATACCGAGCCCAAAGAAGCGGCCCTTTCCCTTACCCTCGGCGGGCACACGGTGACCATCGGGGGCATGGCCAAGGGTTCCGGAATGATTCACCCCAGCATGGCCACCATGCTCTGCTTTATTAGCACCGATGCGGCGGTATCCCCATCCTGCCTGCAGGAGACGCTGCGCTACGCGGTGGACCGCAGCTTTAATATGATCAGTGTCGACGGGGATACCAGCACCAATGATATGGTTCTGGTGCTGGCCAACGGATTGGCCGGCAATCCGGAAATTGCCGCCGAAAACGAAGATTATTACCTTTTCCGGGATGCCCTTACCGAGGTTTGCACCCGGCTGGCCCGGGCGGTGGCCAGGGATGGCGAAGGGGCGACAAAGCTGCTGGAAGTAAAAGTAATCAATGCCGCCAGTGAGAAAGATGCCCGCCTGGCTGCCCGGGCGGTGGTAGCTTCCAACCTGGTTAAAACAGCCGTTTACGGCCGGGATGCCAACTGGGGCCGGGTTATCTGCGCCGTTGGCTATTCGGGGGCGCAGTTTGACCCCGACCGGGTGGATATATACCTGGGTGACGTAATGGTGGCCAGGGACGGGATGGCCCTGCCCTTTGATGAAGAAGCAGCCTCGGCTGCGCTGGCGGGCCGCGAGGTGCGGGTGCTGGTGGATTTAAAGTCGGGAGAATGTGAGGCCACGGCCTGGGGCTGCGATCTGACCGGTGAGTATGTGAATATTAATGCCAGCTACCGGACATAACGGTTTGGCAAAATGGATGTGGCATAACTGCTTTTTTTGAGCGTAACTATTGATAGATTGTTATAGTATACGGGGGAGGTATCCGCTTGCTCAGCGCACAGGAGAAGGCGGCCATCCTGGTGGAGGCCCTGCCCTATATAAAGAAGTTCTACGGCAAGACCGTGGTGATCAAGTACGGCGGCCACGCCATGACGGACTGCGGGCTGAAAATGGCCGTACTTACCGATGTGGTTTTGATGAAGTATGTGGGCATGCATCCGGTGGTTGTTCACGGCGGGGGGCCGGAAATCACGGCCATGCTCCAGAAGCTGGGCATTGAGTCCCGTTTTGTCAGCGGCCTGCGGGTTACCGACGAGGAAACCATGGAAATAGTGGAGATGGTTCTGGCGGGCAAGCTGAACAAGGAAATCGTTTCCCTGATCAACCGCATTGGCGGCAAGGCGGTGGGCCTTTCCGGCAAGGATGCCTGCCTGCTTCAGGCGGTGAAAATGCCGGGCAAGGTATATCAGCCCGATGGGAAGGTGGAGATGGTGGACATTGGCTGTGTGGGGCAGGTGAAAAAGGTTAACCCGGCCATTGTCCAGACGCTGATCCATGAGGGCTACATTCCTGTGGTGGCCCCAGTAGCGGTGGGTCCTGAAGGGGAGAGCTACAACGTCAATGCCGATACCGTTGCCGGGGAACTGGCGGCAGCGCTGGGGGCTGACAAGTTAATTATCCTCACCGACGTGGAAGGTATCCTGGAGGACCGGGAAAACAGGGATTCCCTTCTCTCGGTGATCCGGGCGGACGATGTACCCGATTTGATAGCCCGGGGCGTTATCGACGGGGGTATGATCCCCAAGGTGGAATGCTGCACCCGGGCCCTTTACGGGGGAGTCAATACCACCCATATTCTGGACGGGCGGGTGGCCCACTCCATTTTGCTGGAAGTGTTCACGGATAAAGGCATCGGCACCATGGTGGTCCGTTAGCAGGAGGGGATAAAAGTGACGGGTGCAGAAATTATGGAGCTTACCAGCAGGTATGTGATGCAAACTTACGGGCGCCTGCCCCTGGCCCTGGTGAGGGGACAGGGGGCGAGGGTCTGGGATGCGGAAGGGAAGGAGTACCTTGATTTTGTGGCCGGGCTGGCCGTTTGCTCCCTGGGCCACTGCCATCCGGCGGTGGTGGATGCCATAACCTCACAGGTCCGGAAATTAATGCATGTGTCCAACCTCTATTACATTGAAACCCAGGCCAGGCTGGCCCGGCTGCTGGTGGAAAATTCCTGCGGCGACCGGGTGTTTTTCTGCAACAGTGGTGCCGAGGCCAACGAGGCGGCCATCAAGCTGGCCCGCAAGTACGGTAAAATACACGGCGGGCAGGATAAGTATGAAATCATCACCGCCCTGAAATCCTTCCACGGGCGTACCCTGGCCGCCATCACTGCCACGGCCCAGTCCAAGTATCAGAAGGGGTTTGAGCCCCTTCCGGCGGGGTTTAAATACGTTCCCTTCAATGATGTGGAGGCCCTTTCCCGGGCTGTGAACCCCGGCACCTGTGCGGTGCTCCTGGAGCCGGTCCAGGGCGAGGGTGGGGTAAACGTGGCCACGCCTGAATATTTAAAGGCCGCCCGGGAGCTCTGTGACCGCTACAATGCCCTGCTGATCTTCGACGAAGTGCAGTGCGGCCTGGGTCGTACGGGCAGGTTCCTGGCCTACCAGCATTACGGCGTGGAGCCGGACATTTTTACCCTGGCCAAAGCCCTGGGCGGCGGGTTCCCCATCGGGGCCATGGTGGCGAAGGAAGAAGTGGCCGCCGCCTTCAGCCCCGGCGACCACGCCTCCACCTTCGGAGGCAACCCCCTGGCCTGTGCGGCCGGGCTGGCGGCCGTGAAATGCCTGCTGGAGGACGGCGTGATTGAAAATGCGGCCCGGGTGGGAGCCTACCTGAAGGCCCGCCTTCTGGAGCTGGCCGGCCGGTTTTCTTTTGTCAGGGAGGTGCGCGGCCTGGGGCTGATGCTGGGTATGGAATTGTCCATCGAGGGTAAAGAGATCGTTGGCAGGTGCCAGGAGCGCGGTTTGTTGATTAACTGTGTGGACAATCACATCCTGCGCTTTATTCCTCCCTTGATTATCACAGAGGCCGAGGTGGATGAGGCGGTGGAAATCCTGGCCGGCGTCCTGGCTGAGATAAAACAGTAACTTTTGCAGCAGGAGGTTCGTAGCAGCTACTAACAGGTCAACAAATACTGATAAAACATAACAAAACAGTTACCATAAAGTTATGGTGCTTTTAACCATCAGCAAAGCGGCAAAAAAATTAGGCGTTCATCCCGACAGCCTGCGCAACTGGGAGAAGCGGGGTTTAATCAAGCCCGTCCGTCTGCCCGGAGGCCAGCGCCGGTACTCTATGGACGAACTCAACAGGCTCTTGCAATCCGGTCAATTGACTGATGGGCAGGAAGCAGTCGTGCTTTACGCCCGGGTATCTACAAAAAAGCAGGCCGGCGTGGGCAACCTGGACCGGCAGATGGAACGGTTGTGGCAGTACGCCCGGGAAAACGGTTTTATCATCAGGGCAGAATTCACGGACGTAGCCAGCGGCTTAAACCAGAAGCGCCGCGGTTAGCCAACGTACTCAAGCTGGCCGAGCAGGGCGAGTATAAAAGATAATCGCCATAGCGGAAAAAGAGCCGGAGGACGCTCATACTGAGCTGGTTCGGGACCTGCTGGCCATAGTGACGACTTTTTCGGCCCGGTTGTACGGTGCCAGGGGAGGCAGGAAGGTCAGGCAGGGGTTTCGGGAACTGATGGCGGGAGTGACACGGGATGAGGAAGCCGAAAAAGAAACCGAGGAGTCCTGAAGACGGCGTAAAATACACCGTATGCGGCGAGTTTTTCCCAGAGGTTTACCCTGCCTTTCGCTCCCAGAAGTGGGGCCGGGGCGACGAAGACCCTCTGGTCACGGAAATGCGCCTTTTTTGTGCCTGTACCCGCTGGGCGTTCAACCGGCTGCAGGAAGGCCGTTCCCGTCCCCAAGAGCTCAAAAAAGAAGGTCAGAAGTTATTTGGCATAAACTCCCGTTTTTGTGACGATGCCATATTGAAGGCAAAGGCCATTATTGAATCACAGCGAGAACTGCTGGTTTTGGAAGTTGAGGAAATGGAAACGAAGCTGGCCCGGGCCAGGAAGAAACTCGGCTGGGCGGAAAAAGACCTGGATAAAGCAGTTGAAGCAAACGACCCGGTAAAAATCGAGAAAGCTAAACGCGCCGTACACGGCCGCAAATCGCGGGTCAAAAAACTGAGTGATAAGCTGGATGAGCTAAAGACCCATCAAAGTAACGGCACCATACCTGCTGTAGTTTTTGGGGGTCGTTCTTTGTGGAAGGGGATCTGTAAAGGCCGGGTTTCAAAAGAAGAGTGGCGGCAAGCCCGGCAGAACAGGCTTTTTGCCCGCGGCGACGAAACCAAAGGCGGCAACCCGAACATCAAGATAAGCTGTCGGAACGGGGATTTCTCCCTGTCAGTAACCATCTCTCACCTGTCCGAGCAGAAAGGAACAGACAAGAAGGGTAGACCCATAATGACCAGGGCGCCCCGGGTAGAGGGCATACTCTGGCTGCCGGAGAAGCACCGGTTGAAGGTGTGGAAACTGCTCCTTTCGGGCGCGCCCTATACTGTTGAGCTGATCAAGGGCAGGGACGGCCGGTACAGGGTGCACATTACCTTCACCATAACAGCACCTGAACCGGTGACCAGTTCCAACCGGGGATATCTGGGGATGGACACCAACCCGGACGGGGTGGCTTTAGCCAACGTCAATTATTCCGGCCAGCCCGAACCCTGGCCCGAAGGATTCACCGTACCGTACCCGAAGGCCCTGCACAAATTTGCCGGGGAATTCCAGGTGACGGTACACCCGAACGGTTTTCTCTACATCAAAATACCGGAACTTGCTTACAGCCGCGGATACCGGCGCACATACTTAATTGGCGTACTGGCCAAAGTGGTGGTGGGCATAGCAAAAGCCCTGGGTAAGCCCATTGCCTTAGAGGACCTGGACTTCGGGAAAGACCGGCTGGACACCAACAAGAAATTCAACCGCATGGCGGCCAACTTCCCGTTCAAGAAGATAATCGAGGCCGTCACGCGCAAGGCCACAAGAGAAGGGGTGGGGATAAAACCGGTCTGGCCGGCGCACACGTCCACCATCGGCTATTACAAGTACATGGAGCGGTACGGGGTAATTATCCACCACGCAGCCGCTTTAACTATCGCCCGGCGGGCGATAGGCTTCAGAGAGTGCATTACCAACGAGTTGAAGCAAAAAATTCGAGTCATCAAAGAGAAGCTGAACCGGAAGGTTGATTCCTTACCTGGGGAAGGAAAAGGGATGACCCGAAAGGTGAAGCGGCTCTTCAAGCGGCTGGACGAAAAGATTCCTGTATACAACGGTTTGGACCGTTTCAAGCAGGAGTCGTTTTACTCGGTCTGGCACGACTTGAAGGAGCTGGTTTTGCTGAGTAGGTGACCCCGTTTAGCCGGTATCGGAAAAACCGGTAGGCCGTACCTAACAGGTCGCGGGAGGCGGAGTTTTCCGCGAAATAGTCAACATTGATGAAGGCGCAAGCCGGAAGTGCCTATTTCGCGCAGTTCTCCCGTCCGGGTGCCCAGCACTAAACACCCATCGCAACGCTCAACTTCTAAGTATTAACTTAACCTGGGTGTTGAGTGCTGGGCGGGGCCGAGGTCTCCCTGTCGCTTCAGCCCGCTCCCAGGGGCGGGCAAATCCAATCCGGAAAGGGGCGAAAACCTGGTCATGGGGAGGCTGGGTTCACAAAAACTAACAATTGTTAGGTATTGTGAGCTTTTTTGAACCAGGATAACCATGCCCAGACGAAAGGACATTAACAAAGTGCTGGTCATCGGTTCCGGCCCCATTATTATCGGCCAGGCCGCGGAGTTCGATTATGCCGGCACCCAGGCCTGCCGGGCCCTGAGAGAGGAAGGGGTCCAGGTGGTGCTGGTGAATTCCAACCCGGCCACCATCATGACCGACAGCCATATGGCCGACCAGATCTACATCGAACCCCTCACCTGGCAGACTGTGGCCCGCATAATCGAGCGGGAGCGGCCGCAGGGCTTACTGCCCACCCTGGGCGGGCAGACGGGGTTGAACCTGGCCGTGGAACTGGCCCGGCAGGGGGTGCTGGAGAGGTTCGGCGTGGAACTGCTGGGTACCTCCCTGGACAGCATCCGCCGGGCCGAAGACCGGGAGCTGTTCAAGGAAACCATGCTGGCCATCGGCGAGCCGGTACCACCCAGCACCACGGTTACCAGTGTGGAGCAGGCTCTGGAGTTTGCCCGGGAAGCCGGTTATCCCCTGATCGTTCGCCCCGCCTACACCCTGGGCGGAACTGGAGGCGGTATGGCTTCGAGCCCACAGGAGCTGGCGGCCATCGTTCACCGGGGGCTGGCCATGAGCCCTATCGGCCAGGTGCTCCTGGAAAAGAGCGTGGCCGGATGGAAGGAAATAGAATACGAAGTGATGCGGGACGGGGCCGATAACTGTATAACCATCTGCAATATGGAAAATATTGACCCCATAGGTATTCATACCGGGGACAGCATCGTGGTGGCACCTTCCCAGACCCTGTCCGACAAGGAGTACCAGCTGCTGCGCTCCGCCGCCCTGAAAATCATCCGGGCCCTGAAGGTGGAGGGGGGCTGCAACATTCAGTTTGCCCTGGACCCGGAAAGTTTTCGCTACTACGTGATTGAGGTTAATCCCCGGGTAAGCCGCTCCAGCGCCCTGGCTTCCAAAGCCACCGGCTATCCCATCGCCCGCACGGCGGCCAAGATAGCCATTGGCCTGAGGCTGGATGAGATTACCAACCCGGTGACGGGCAAGACCTGCGCCTGTTTCGAGCCGGCCCTGGACTATGTGGTGGTTAAAATCCCCCGCTGGCCCTTTGATAAATTCAGCAGCGCCGACCGCACCCTGGGTACCCAGATGAAGGCCACCGGTGAGGTGATGGCCATTGACCGCACCTTTGAAGGAGCCCTGCTCAAGGCCGTGCGTTCCCTGGAAATCGGGGTGGACAGCCTGCAGTGGAAGGGGTCGGGAAGCTGGAGCGAAATGGAACTGCAGCAGCTGCTCTCCCGGCCCAATGACCTGCGCCTGTTTGCCATTGCCGAGGCTTTCCGGCGGGCCTGGGCCATGCGGGAGATTTTTCAGCTTACAGCCATAGACTATTTTTTCCTGGAGAAAATAAAGAATATCGTGGTGCTGGAAGGGGAACTGCGGGCAGCGCGCGACAACCCCTCTCCCGATTTGCTGCGCCGGGCTAAAGCCTGCGGCTTTGCCGACAGCCACATCGGCCGTTTGACCGGCCTGGGCTTTGACCGGGTGCGGGCGCTGCGGAAGGAGCTCGGCATTGTCCCGGCCTACAAAATGGTTGATACCTGTGCCGCGGAATTTGAGGCCGCCACCCCGTATTACTATTCCACCTACGATGCTGTGGATGAGGTTCCGGTATCTTCCCGGCCCGGGGTGATCGTGCTGGGTTCGGGGCCCATCCGTATCGGCCAGGGTATTGAATTTGACTACTGCTCGGTCCATTCCGTATGGGGTCTGCAGGCCGAAGGGGTGGAGGCTATCATCATTAACAACAACCCGGAGACGGTGAGCACCGATTTCGACACCGCCGACCGCCTGTATTTTGAACCCCTCACCTTAGAAGACGTGCTCAACGTGGTGGAGAAGGAAAACCCCCTGGGCGTAATCGTCCAGTTCGGCGGCCAGACAGCCATCAACCTGGCCGGGGAACTGGCCGCCCGGGGGGTGAGGGTGCTGGGTACGCCGGTGGAATCCATTGACGCCGCCGAGGACCGGGAAAAATTCAGCGCCCTGCTGGCCCGCCTGGGCATTCCCCAGACCGAGGGAGGAACTGCCTTTACCGTGGAGCAGGCCCGGCAGATCGCGGAAAGGCTGGGCTATCCGGTTCTGGTGCGGCCCTCCTACGTGCTGGGCGGGAGGGCCATGGAAATTGTCCATAATACCCCCGAACTGCTGAAATATATGGAAACGGCGGTGCAGGTTTCGCCGCGCCACCCGGTGCTCATCGACAAGTATATCCGGGGCCGGGAAGTGGAGATTGACGGTATAGGGGACGGGAAAGATATATTCATCCCCGGTATTATGGAGCATATCGAGCGGGCCGGGGTGCACTCGGGGGACAGTATGGCCGTGTACCCGCCCCGGAGCCTCACCCCCGCCCAGGTTGAACAGGTGGTTGATTACACCCTCCAGATTGGCCGGGCGCTGAGGGTTTGCGGGTTGCTGAATATCCAGTATGTGGTGGCCAGGGAGGGCATCTTTGTCCTGGAAGTTAACCCCCGGGCTTCCCGTACCGTTCCCATTTTGAGTAAAGTGACGGCTGTACCCATGGTGCAGGTGGCCACCCGGGCCATGCTGGGCAGGAGGCTGGCCGAACAGGGATACGGGTCGGGCCTGGGCGGAATTTCGGATTTCATAGCGGTGAAGGCGCCGGTTTTTTCCTTTGAGAAGCTGGGTGAAGTGGAAATTTCCCTGGGGCCGGAGATGAAGTCCACCGGGGAGGTTATGGGGGTGGATCGTACCTTCCCCGGAGCACTCTATAAAGCCATGACAGCCGCCGGCCTGAGTCCCGTTCCGGCCGGAGTAAATGAACATCCTGCAGCGAAGGCGATCCTGGTTTCCCTGGCCGACCGGGATAAAGTAGAGGCGTTACCCGTGATCCGCCAGTACGCCAGCCTGGGTTACCCGCTTTACGCCACCAGGGGCACGGCCAGAGCCCTTGCCGCCGCCGGTCTCCCGGTACAGGAAGTGGAGGACGGGATCAACCTGGTGCGATCTGGAGCGGTGAGCCTGGTGATCAACACCCCCACCCGGGGCAAGCATCCCGCCCGGCCGGGTTTCCGCCTGCGCCGTACTGCCGCCGAGTACCGGGTGCCCTGCCTGACCTCCCTGGATACGGCCCGGGCCCTGGTGGCGGTGCTGCAGAATTTAAACCAGGGGGAGGAGCCGGCTCCGGTAAGCGTGCGGGAATTTACCGCGGGGATGCTGGTGGGGGAAAGGGAGGCCCTGCCCTGAGCGATTGGCCCGGTTGCCGGCGGCTGCAGTGGCGCCGGGTTAACGACGGGTTGGGTGGTGTTTGGTGCGGGTCTGGGTTATTTTGAACTGTAAAGGAAGGGGTAACACACATGAAGGAGAATTTTAAGGGACGGGATCTTCTCTCCCTGCATGATTTTACACCGGATGAGATCATCACCATCCTGGATCTGGCCGATGAACTGAAGTCCAAACAAAAAAGGGGTATCCCCCATCCTTACCTGGCCGGAAAGACCCTGGGCATGATCTTTCAAAAGTCTTCCACCCGCACCCGGGTTTCCTTTGAGGTGGCCATGTACCAGCTGGGGGGGTACGCCCTGTACCTCAATGCCAGCGACCTGCAGCTGGGGCGGGGGGAATCAATTGCCGATACCGCCCGGGTGCTTTCCCGCTACCTGGACGGAATTATGATCCGTACCTACGCCCAGGCGGATGTGGAAGAACTGGCCCGCTACGCCGATATTCCGGTGATCAACGGCCTGACCGACCTGCTGCACCCGTGCCAGGTCCTGGCCGATCTGCAAACTATCCGGGAGTACAAGGGCAGGCTGGCCGGCCTGAAGCTGGCCTACGTGGGGGACGGCAATAACGTCTGCCATTCCCTGCTTTTCGGCTGTGCCAAAACGGGTATAAACATCAGCGTGGCCTCGCCACCCGGCTACCAGCCCAGGGAGGAAATTGTGCGGGCGGCCAGGGAAGATGCTATTTCAACCGGCAGCCGCATTGAAATCCTTACCGACCCGGTGGCGGCGGTGACGGGAGCTGACGTGGTGGTCACCGATGTGTGGGCCAGCATGGGGCAGGAGCAGGAAAGCGAGCTGCGGAAAAAGGTCTTCGCTCCCTACCAGGTCAATGGAGAACTGGTACGCCATGCCAGCCCGGACTTCATTTTCCTCCACTGCCTGCCGGCCCACAGGGGAGAAGAGGTGACGGCGGAAATCATTGATGGCCCCCACTCGGCGGTCTGGGACGAGGCGGAAAACCGCCTGCATGCCCAGAAAGCCGTGCTGGCCCTGTTAATGGCGTGATATGTTCCGGATTACGCGCGTATCGCTTCTCCTGGCCCTGGCAGGAGGCGCGGGTATTGTACTCCTGGATTTCATCAAGCAGAATCCTGTTCACCTGCCCATGCACCTGGGCGCCTGGTTTACCGGTGTAACCCTGGGGTGGGCTGTCATGTACCTGTTATGGGTGAGGAGGCGTTCATGACGCTTTCAGCGTCATCACCAGAGGATGAAAGCGGCTGCCGTTTTACACGGAAGCGAGCGACATTGAGCCGAGCAGATGCCAAACTTGGCGAGACGTGAAAAAATTATTTCGAAGGAGCGTTAATAACGTTATGAAAAAAGTGGTGCTTGCCTATTCGGGGGGGCTGGACACCTCCATCATCATCCCCTGGCTCAAAGAAAATTACGGTTACGAAGTCATTGCCATGGTGGCCGACCTGGGGCAGGGGGAGGAACTGGCCCCCCTGGAAGAAAAGGCCCTGAAGAGCGGTGCCAGCAAGATCTACATTGAGGACGTAAAACGGGAATTTGTAGAAGAATATATTTTCCCCACCCTGCGGGCGGGGGCCATATACGAGGGCAAGTATCTTCTGGGTACCTCCATGGCCCGCCCCCTGATTGCCAAAAAGCTGGTGGAGGTGGCTGAAAGGGAAGGGGCGGAGGCCGTGGCCCACGGTGCCACCGGCAAGGGAAACGACCAGGTGCGCTTCGAGCTGTCGGTGAAGGCCCTCAACCCCGACCTTAAAATCATCGCTCCCTGGCGGGAGTGGGACATCCGTTCCCGGGAGGATGCCATGGACTATGCCCGTGCCCGGGGGATCCCCGTTCCCGTGACCCGGGAACGGCCTTACAGTATGGACCGCAATATCTGGCACCTGAGCCATGAAGGAGGGGACCTGGAAGATCCGGCCAAGGAGCCGCCCGAAGATGTGCTTTTGCTGACCACACCTCCGGAAAAAGCCCCGGACCGTCCATCTTACGTGGAAATTTATTTTGAAAAGGGCATTCCCAGGAAAGTAAACGGGGAATCCCTGGACCCGGTGGCGCTGGTGGAAAAGTTAAATGCCCTGGGGGGCGCCAACGGTATAGGCGTGGTGGATATGGTGGAGAACCGCCTGGTGGGTATGAAGTCCCGCGGCGTGTACGAAACTCCCGGCGGTACCATCCTCTATCTGGCCCACCGGGAGCTGGAAAGTATATGTCTTGACCGGATGACCATGCATTTCAAAGAACTGGTGGCCGCCCGCTATGCCGAGCTGGTGTATGACGGCGTGTGGTTCTCTCCTTTACGGGAGGCCCTGGATGCCTTTGTGGAGGTGACCCAGCGCACGGTAACGGGCACGGTGCGCATGAAGCTCTACAAGGGCAACTGCACACCTGCCGGGGTCAGTTCGCCTTATTCGCTTTACGATCCGGAGCTGGCCACCTTCAGCCGGGACGAAATATACAACCAGGCCGACGCTGTCGGGTTTATAAACCTTTTCGGCCTGCCCTTAAAGGTACGCGCTTTGATGGAGAAGAGGGCAGGGCTCCGCAAACCTTGATTTTACCGGGCATCGGGTTCAGGCCCGTGTCCGAAATCATGCCCGGCGGGGGTGGAGGGTTGCGGGAGCCTTCGCTGCAAGCGGCTCATGCTCTCAGGCGACTGCAAAGAAGCCCCTCCCACCGCCCCCGCCTGCCGGAACTCCAGAGCCTTTTCTATTACCCGGAGAAGTTTTTGCAGATTAAAGGGTTTGCACAGGAAGTCAAAAGCACCGGCCTTTACGGCCCGGGCGGCCATCCCGGCAGTCCCCGCCGCAGACATCAAAATCACCGGCAGGTGACGGTCATACTGGCAAATCCGCTCCAGCAATTTCATGCCATTGGCATCCGGAAGGTGCACGTCCAGGAGCACCACATCGGGAGACTCCTGAAAAATTAAATCCATGGCTTCCCTGCCCCCGTACGCCGTCCGAACCCGGTACCCGGCATTCCTGAACACCCCGGCCAGCAGATTGCAGATAATTTCCTCATCATCCACCACCAGTACCAGCGCCATTAACTCTCCCCCTTTCCTCCGGCCGGCGCCGCCCCCCCGGTCCAGCCGGGGTTGAACCAGCCGCTTTCTCTGGAATTGCTTTGTGATAGTTGGAGCGTTCACATACAGGTGCAAATTTCATACCCGCCCTGCCGTCCCGCCCGCAGCGTCTCCGGCAAGCCAGCAGGCACCACTTTGGTTCATTTTCAGACAGTTATTTTTAAGGTTTAAAATAGTTCCGTCTTTTAACCAGCTGCTGAAAGCGATATTTGATATTTCTTTTAAATTTTAAAAAATCCTCCCGGTAATCAAAGAAAAAATTTAATCGGCCGGGAAGGATCCGGGCATTTTAAAGGTTAAACATATCCTGTAACTATCTTATGCGGAAAGCAGGTGCTGGCGGTGCCGTTAATGTGGTTTGTCTTCCTGCTTTTACTTTTCCCCTTTCTGATTTTCGTCCTTTTCTTCCAGGTAGCAACCTTTTCTTTTACCAGGCTGGGGTTGTCGCCGGAGGGAGCCGTTTTGCTGTTCAGCCTCTCCCTCATAGGTGGCGTTATTAACATTCCTGTGTCCCGCCGGAAATTTGTGGTCGAGGAAGAGAGGCTTTTCTTTCCTTTTCTTTTTTACTACCCGCCCCGGGTACGCGAGCAAATAATTGCTATTAACGCAGGGGGTGCGGTTATTCCCGTCCTTTTCAGCCTTTACCTTCTGGAACGCACCCCCCTGTGGCCTGCGCTGGCGGCAACACTCATAGTAACTGCGGTGGCCAGGGCCCTGGCCCGCCCCGTGCCGGGGGTCGGCATTTCCCTGCCCGCCTTCATCCCCCCGCTGGTGGCTGCAGCAGCAGCCATTCTTCTGGCCGGCGAGAATGCCGCCCCGGTGGCTTACATTGCCGGCGTCTGGGGCACTCTTATCGGAGCTGACCTCCTGAACCTGCACCGGCTCAGGGAGCTGGGCGGGCACGTCCTGAGCATAGGTGGGGCAGGGGTATTTGACGGTATTTTCCTGGTAGGAGTGGTAGCCGCCCTGCTGGCCTAGTTTTACCTGTAGCTTAAACCCGGGCCATCTGGTTTTCCAGGTAGGCCTGGCAGCTCCCCATCATTTTTGCCCCGTGTACCAGTTTTTGCAGGTGCTCCAGGGAGAGCCGGCCGGTCACAAGCTTCAGCAGAAGCCACTTTAAAGTACCGAAGAAATAGCCGGGGCGCAGATAAACACGCCGGTAAAGGGTGGTAAATTCCCTGTAAAACTGGGGCAGGGGGAGCCGCGTGGGCACGACAGCGTGCAGGAGGTCGAAAAACTCATAATTGGTGGTGGTTAATATATTTTTGAAGCGCTCAAAGAGCTCGGTTCCGGGCAGCGGGGTCAGGATGGTGAACTGCGGCTGCCGGATCTTCAGCTTTCTGACGTAATGAAACAACTTCTGAAAATCCACAGGACTGAAATCCGGATCCACAATAAAGGAGGCGTAGACATTAATTCCCAGTGCATCCAGGATACCCAGTGCCTTCTCGTTATTTTTGACGCTGTTTTGCTTGTTGACCTGCTTCATCCCTTCCTCATCGATCTTTTCAAAGCCAATGAAAACCCCGTCCAGGCCGATATCCTTCCACTGCCGGATGATCTCTGGGTGCCTCACCACGGTATCGCTTCTGGCCTGGATAATATACCTGCGCCTGGGGATGCCACGGCCTTTCAACAATTCGGCAATCTTCCCGGCGCGGCGTACATCGGCCAGGAAATTATCATCGGTAAAAAGAACGTCTCCCGGGGGCAGGAACCTGATTTCCTCCACCACCCTTTCCGGGCTCATACTCCGCACCCTGCCCCGGTAAAAGCGCCAGATACTGCAGAAATTACAGCGGTGGGGACATCCCCACGAAGTTTCCAGCGTAACAAAGGGGCGGCGCATTCCCAGGTAATACTGGTTTCTGTATCTGCCGGTAAGCTCCCGGTCTGCCGGTGGCACCTCATCGAGCGACTGCAAAAGCGGCCGCTCACCGGTGTAGAGCTGGCCTTCCTCTGTATTCAGGACAAGGCCGGCCACCCGGGCCGGGTTCCTCTGCCCCTCGAGGGCAGCAATCAGCTCGGGCGCCGTCGTTTCACCCTCCCCAACCACCACAGCATCCACCGCCGGGTGGTCAAAATCCTCGGGCCTCAAAGAAGCGTGGTGGCCGCCCACAAAAACAAAGGTATTTTTCCTGGCGGCTTTCACCTCCTCAGCAATGCGCAGGGTCTGGTAAACATCCACGGTGAAGGAACAATTAATTCCCACCGCTTCCGGCCGGAAATCTTGAACGGCGGCGGTGATATTCTGTCCGGCCAGCATATCCAGGAGGCGGACGGAATGATCCTTTAACGCGGCGCCAACAATTTCCAGTCCCAGGGGCTCCACTGCAATCAGGCTTTTATAACCCAGCCCTCCTCTGGGCCGCGGCTGAATCAGCAGCACCCGCATTGTGCATAACCTCCCTTTTACCCCGGAATAATGTTCCTGCCCGGGCCGCCTTGATAACGGACCCGGTTCCTCGCCGGCCTACCCCGCTGCATTTACCAGCGCCTTCCCGTTCACCTTCTGGCGTTCGGCCCAGATTTCATCGGCCAGTTCTCCCCAGGCGCGCGAAAGGTCATCCAGGTAGGCAGCCACCACTCCCTCCAGCACGGTTTCGGCACCCTCGTGGGTGGGGTGGGCACCCGACTCCTGCACAATTTCCCGGAGCGCCCGGGGGTTATCGATAATGGGGCACGGCCGCAGATGGTTACAGTGAAAGGGCTGCCGTTTCTGGTAAGCCTCAAACAGGGACGACTTCAGCACCTCCAGCAGGCTTTTTTCGTTTATATTGTCAACGGCAAAATGCACGAAGGCGCAGGGTTCTACCTCACCCTGAGCATTAATGTGGATGTACTTCCGCCCGCCGGCTATGCATCCTTCTACCAGCTCCCCGTCGTTCCAGAAGTCAGCAATCTGGATGGGCTTATGGGTGCGCAGGTAGGGAATGCGCCTGGCCAGGTACGCCCTCTGTTCCGGCGTAATCATCAATTTTACGTCAGGATTACGCCCGATCGGAATATAGTGGAAGGTCCAGACGTAAGCGACTCCCCGCTCAATGAGGAAATCAATGAATTCGTCGCTGGTCACCTCCTGCACGTTATGGCGGGTAATGGTCAGGGAAGCTCCGAAAACCGCCCCCCGGGCGCGCAGGAGATCCATGGCCCGCATAACTCTGGCAAAAGTACCGGCACCCCGGCGGGCATCCGTGGTTTCCTGCCACCCCTCCAGGCTGATCGCCGGGGAGAAATTGCCCACTTCAATAATCCGGCCGGCCATCTCCTCGTCGATAAGCGTCCCGTTGGTGTAGGCCATGAAGGCCATGTCGCTGTGCCTGGCCATTAGCTCGAAAAGGCGCGGGTAGACCAGGGGCTCCCCGCCGGAAAAAACAATCCAGTACATGCCCAGCTCTTTGGCCTCGTTGAAAAGTTTATCCAGCCTTTCGAAAGAGAGGGAATTCCGGGGAGAGTACCTGCCCGCCCAGCAGCCCCGGCAGTTTAAATTGCAGGCGCTGGTGGGATCGACCAGCAGGAAATCCGGAACGTGCACTCCCAGTGCTGCCGCCTTACTCTCCCGTAAAGAAGAGCCCAGAAGAATTTGGTGGATGAACCAGTTGAGGATGAGCCGCTTTTTCACATGCGGATGAACCTCGCGCAGCAGGCGGTTGACATAGCAGCTAACGGTCGCGTTTTCCCTGTACATCCTGGCCAGCTGCTCGATCTGCTCTTTATGCTTGTCCAGCAGGGCAATGGTTTTGACGAAACTCAAAAGTTTGGGAAAATTCGCTTCCGGATCTTTTTCCAGGTAAGCAATAGTGCGGGATAATAGCTGTGCTGCCACCCGGCTTTTCGTTTGGAAAAGAGTGGTTGCCATTTTCTTATCTCCTTTCATTTTAGAATAGTGGTACAAAAAACCATAAGGAACCTCCGAACAGCATTTCAGGAATATAGTTACCCTCCGGGAAATTTTTAACCCGGTCAAATTTTATTATCTTCAGACAGCTATTTCTTATCCTCCAGGCCTCAAATAAAAAAAGCGGGCTCGGGGTACCCGCTAAAAACATATATTGCTTACACAATTACCACTGGTATTTTAAAAATCCCGGTATCAAGTCCGGGTGCGCTATACGCGACTTCTACAGCCAGCCTTTTCCCTGCCAGTAACGGTATTCCCGGTCCCACCGGTCCTTGCGCTTAATGATTACATCCCGGAAATATTCGCGAAGCTTTTCCTGCTGCTGGATCTGATCGGGAAATTCTTGCTTTTCTTTAATTGCCCGGACCAGAGTTACCCCCAGGGCGTTTGCCTGCTTCAGCAACTCTGCATCCCCAGGTACAGGCCCGTCGTCCAGGGTACAGGCTATCCGCCCTGCACTCTGAGCCCCTGGACGTCTTAACAGCATTTCCAAATAATCAGCGGTTTCCTCATGGCCGGAACCCCCGGCAGTACTTACCACGGCACCGTATTTGCCCGGCAATCGCTGGCAGTGAATAGCATTACCCGGCCGGTCGGCCCGGGTTTTGAACTGTGCCGTAACATGATATATGTAGACCGGGCTACCCGGTACCAGCCCGTCAGCGGCCAGCAGTTTTTCAAACAGCGGGTTGAAGTCGTCTTTTGGGGCGCATTCTCCCGGGTGGTGACAGCGGTCACGCCAGCCGGCGCTTTTCCCGCCAGGCCTGCACATACTTCCACAGGCTGCCCCCGGCGTTGGCCGTAACCACGGCCATGGCAATTTTGGGCAGGAGCAGGGGATGGGGGTAAATCAGGTAGCGCGGTTCCCAGCGGGGGGCGTATTTTTCTTTAAACTGGCGCAGCCCTTTAAAACCGTAGAGCTGGTTGAAATGCTGGTAAAAGAAGTACACGGCCCTTTCCTGCAGGCTGGCGCCGGGATGGTCGCCCACTCCTGCCAGGGGGCACAGTCCCAGGTTGAAGCTGTCGTACCCCTGTTCCTTAAAATATTCCACCAGGCGTACGAACAGCAGGTCAATCAGGCCACTTTCTCCTTCCCGCCGGCGCATGAGATCTATGGTGCCTTCATTGCGCCTGTATTCCGGAATGATATTGGCGAAGGCCTGCACACGGCCCTGGGAATCCCTGACCACCATCACCGGGCAGGACCTGATATAGGCCGGTTCAAACCAGCCCAGGGAAAACCTTTTTTCACCGCCCTTTTGCAACCTCAACCAGTGATCGGAAACTTCTTTTAATTCCCTCAAGGTTTCTTCCCTTAACGGAGGCAGCAGAAGTTCGGTGGAATAACCCCTGCGCACCATGCGGTTTACCGTCTGCCTCAAATTCTTCCGGCTGCTTCCGGCCAGGGTGAACGTGTGCAGGTCCACCACCGCCTCTTCGCCAATTTTTAAGATTTTATAGCCGCAGGCCTGGTAGACGGGAAGATAGTCGGGCAGAACCTGGTAAAAGGCCGGGTGCCAGTCATTGTTTGCACAAAAAGTGGTAAATTCGTCTATGAGATGGGGAATATCGTCCTCCGGCCCCACCGGATCCCCCAGCACCACGGCCACATTGCCTACCAGCGTATAGGCCACAAAACTCCTCTGCGAGCGGCTGAAATGGTAAATCTTGTCGGGCAGCAGGGTCAGGTGTACCAGGGAAGAGCGGCCGTACCTTTCCACGATGCCGGCCGCCTTTTTTCTCTCCGGTAAAAGCACCGTTCGCCGGTAGACTACCGGGCGCAGTACCATGTACAGCCCGTAAAGAAAACCGCCCACCTGGATGATGGCCAGGGAATCCAGGAACCAGCGGGCCAGGCGGTTGGGGTGTTCCAGCTCCGGTGTGGCCAGCCAGGCCAGGTAGGCAATGGTTTGCCTGGAAGCTTCGGCCAGGTTGAACTGCTGGTGAAAATGTTTGTCCAGAAGGTAAAAACCGGATAACCCGTACAGGTACGTAAACAGGGTGACACCGGCAAAAACAGCCAGGCCGTGGCGCACGGAAGGGGGATCGCTGGCGGCGGTGAAGCGGGGCTTTAAGGCCAGCAGTATCAATAAAAGGCCCAGGTTGAATGCCGCCTGGCCGTAGTGAAGACCCCGCAGCAGGTTGGCGGCGGTGGATATTAAAAACATGGCCACCGCGATGCACCAGGCCTGCCGTTTGCGCCGCCCCAGGCTCCAGGAAAGGAACAATTGTACCGTGCCGGCAAAAACACTGGACAGCCAGCTTCCCCGCAGGACCATCCAGGGCAGGTAGTGCTTCAGCCAGATAAAACGGGCCGGGTGGTGAACGAGCCAGGCGGTTAAAATATTGCCCACGCCCGTCAAACCCACCAGGAAGGCGGCCGGATAGTGCAAGCGCAGGTAATAACGGTTGCTCACCACCGGTTCACCGTCCGTTTAAAAAAGATAAAACCACCAATCGTGGGCAGCCATAAACTCAACACCCGGTAGGTAAATGTGACCAGCACTGCCTGTTCCAGGGGAATCCCTGTCGAGGTGTAGGCGGCGGTCATGGCTCCTTCCATCAGGCCTGCTCCCTGGGGAGTAACGGAGACAATCATGAACAGCACCCCTACGGCGTAGCCGGTGATTAAACGGCCCGCACCGGGACTCCCGCCGAAGGCCAGAAATAGGGCCTGCAATTGCATTAAACCTATCCCTTCCACCAGCAGCGCATGGATTGCGGCCCGGAGAAGGGCCGGGCGGTTTTTAATCATGGCCTGCAGTGCGTCCGAGAGCCGGCCGGTGATTTCCCCTGCTTTTTCCTCCCAGTGCAGGGCATGTTCTTCCACTTTCCGGGACAGCCGGCCGGCAGTTCGGGCCAGGCGGCCGGCCAGATTTGCAAGGAGGACCGGCCTGCAGGTAAGCAGGAGCAGGAGCAAGAGAAGGGTACCTATCCCTCCGGCCAGCACGGCAGCAGCCGCGAGTTCATAGAACTGAAGGTTACCCCGGCTGAAAAGATAAAAAAGGGCCAGCAGCAGTATAACCAGGAAGGCCAGGTAGTCGAAAATATAGAAAATAACACTGGCCAGTACCGCCCGGGCGGCATCTTGCCCCCGTCTAACGGCATCGTAAACCATCAGGCCTGTTCCGGAAATGGTTCCCCCCGGCACGACAGCCGAAACGAAGGCCGCGGATATGACCAGTTCCAGAAGGCGACCAAATCCGGCCGGGAGCCTGGCCATCCGGTATGCGGCATGGTACAGGGCGCTCTGGTTGATCAGGAAGACCATCTGCAAAAGGGTGGCCGCGGCAATCCACCACCACCTGCTCTGCTGCAGTATACGCCGGAATTCTGCCGCCTGCCCCAGGTGCAAGGCTACGGCAGCGGCCGCAAAAAAGAGTATAGCTACAGGAACTACCCTTTGCGGGGAGAATAGTGGTGAAAAGTTCCCTCTCTGTCCGGTCATCTGTTGAACCCCCGCAGATAAGTATTTCAGTCAAGCTGCTTAATGGTACCGGTGTTCCGCACCGGAGCAGTACCGCCGCCGCTTCGGGGCGGCCCCGGCATTTTAAAGGGATTTTGTAATACTATTTGCCGGCGCTTCTCTCTCCCAGATTAAATTTCCAGCCCTTTTTTAGTTTAAGTAAAACACTCCGTATGTACAATAGCATTTATACAATAACATTACCGTGCATTCTTTCAGCGGGTGAAACATTAATGATCAGAAAAAGAGTCGTTCTCCTGATTTTGCCGGCCATCGTTTTCCTGATAATCCTGGTGATAAAAGAGAGGGAAGTTATCGAAAGTTATGAAGGTCAGGCGGTGATCAGGCATGTAACAACCAGCGAAAAGTTGATTGCCCTTACCTTTGATGATGGTCCCGATCCCCTCTATACTGCTAGAATTCTGGCAGTCCTGGATAAGTACAATGCCCGGGCCACCTTTTTTGTGCTGGGACTGAACGTGCGGCAGTACCCCCATCTGGTGCGCCAGGAAATAGCGGCCGGCCATGAAATTGGCCTGCATGGTTACCGGCACATCCTTCTGACCGGTCAACCTCTGTATGCCACCTTGAGAGACCTGAAACGCTCGGAAGAACTGATTGTGAAGGCTACCGGTTACCGCCCGGTTTACTTCCGGCCGCCTTTCGGGTTTTATAATGCAGCGCTGCTGCGGGCGGTGATGGCCAGGGGTTACCGGGTGGTTCTCTGGACGGCGGACATGGATCCCCGGGATTATACTGATCCCGGGGCACGGGAAATTGCCCGGCGTGTGATAAACGGCGCCGGAAATGGAGATATTGTCCTGCTGCATGATCACGGCGGCAATCGCACTCAAACAGTACTGGCCCTGGAAGAAATCCTGCGTATACTTACCGCCAGAGGATATAAATTTGTAACGCTGACGGAACTTCTGGAAAGCAGCCAGGGCGGAAAGATTCCCACATAAATTTTTTAAAGCCACAGTTTCATGATCAGGCGCCCGGGGTGCGGCTCGTTGAGCGGGTTAAACGGACAGGCAGGAGACAGGCGGAAAGATGGCGAATTTTCCCCAGAGCCAGGGTTAATGGACCCCAAAGTTTTGACGGAGCGCCCGGGTTACGCGAATGGGCGGTGAAGGCTGTACAGGGTATCCGTGGGTTAAAGAGCCGGGCGGGCAGCAGAAAGCCTTCCGGAAACGGCATGGCCGGGGGGGCGGAATGGCCCGTAGCCGCAGGGGCCGGGAGCGTGATTTGCACGTGTTGGCGGCACCAGTCGATTGATTTCCTTCAGGGGGAATGGTTGTGCATGCGGGGAAAGAAAAGCCCAGGCCACCCGTCAAGTGGGCGGGTGGAAAATCCCAGCTCATACCCCAGTTCGAGCCTCTGTTTCCCAAAAGGGAGTTCGGCCAGTACGTTGAGCCTTTTGCAGGCGGGGGGGCGGTTTTCTTCCACCTGCTGCCCCCCAGGGCGGTATTGATTGACAGCAATGAGGATTTAATTAATTTCTACCGGGTTGTGCGGGACGAGCTGGATGCTCTCCTGCAGGACTTGAGGAAACATGAAAACACCGCCGAATATTACTACCGCGTCCGCGCCCTTGATCCCCACCGGATGGGCCCTGTGGCCAGGGCCTCGAGATTTCTCTACCTGAACAAGACGGGCTACAACGGACTGTGGCGGATGAACAGCCGGGGGCAGCACAACGTGCCCTTCGGGCGTTACAGGAACCCGAAAATAGTGGATGAGCCGAACCTGCGCCTGGTGAGCGGGGCCCTGAAGAAAGCGGAATTAATCTGCGGCGACTTCAGCCTGGTCCTGAACTGCGCGGAACCCGGAGCTTTCGTCTACCTGGATCCCCCCTATCACCCGCTTTCGGCAACGGCCAGCTTCACCAGCTATACCCCCGCCGCATTTGGGGAAGATGACCAGCGGCGCCTGGCGGAGGTATTCCGGGAGCTGGATGAGAGGGGCTGCCTGGTCATGTTGAGCAACTCGGATACGCCTTTCATCCGCGAGCTTTACAAGGACTATAACATACAGGTGGTTTACGCCAGGAGGGCCATCAACTGCCGGGCCGATAAGCGTGGGCCGGTGCCGGAACTGGTAATCCGCAACTTCAATTGACGGCGGTTTGACCTGCCGGGCGGGTCGATGGCAGGTATAAAAAGAACACGCTGCCGGTTCATCACCATTCGACATGATTTCTTCTTGACGAAATTTCCTGTAAGTGGTTCAATTGAGTAGTGTGAAATGATGATGGGGGGAGATTTTTGTTGGATCTCGGCAGGGTGATTCTACAACTGGAGAAAGCCAGGAGAAGAATGCTGGCCACGAACCCCGGCGACAGGGAAAAGCTCCTGGCAGCCAGCCGGAAGGTGGACGAGCTGGTAGTGGAGTATTACCGGCTGAAACTTGGCACCAAAACACCTGTGCCGGCCGCGGGAAGATAATACCTCGCATCCGGGCCGGGACTTTCACATCCCCGGGGCGGGCTCGAAGCAAATAAAAGCCCGGCGCCCTTTCAGCGCCGGGTTGCCCGGAGGATGTTCTGATAGCGTTCCGGGTAGTTCGGGGGGTGGGTTTGCTCCCGCAGGATCCTGATGACGTTCTCCGTATTTTCTTCGGAATTCAGGAGGCGGAAAAAAACCCGTTCATTTACATAAACGCTGCTGCCGTCCTGAAATTGAATATGGTACTTGTTTGTGCCCGGCACCGGGGTGGCCTTAATACCAGCTCCGGTAAAATAATGCAGATGTTGCATAAGTGCCATGGGGTGCCACCTCCAACGGGGTCCTCTGCTTTGATCATACGCCTTCCTGCCAAAAAAGGAATTCTCCTGTCCTTAATGGCCTTAATTGGCTGTTTTGCGGTAATTGTGAAATGTTGGCCTTATTACAATGCATCCGGCGGTGTTCCCCGTGTTAACTTTCCCTGTTCCGTGAACGGGAACATACTGGGCGGGGGAATTATCTTAATATAATTTTAACATATAAGTGTGAAAAGGCAAGCTTATTTGTGAAAAATATCTCAAAGTTTACGGTATTGACATAAAAATTGTAATTGACCATAATACCTAATTATAAAGTTAAAAGGTGTTTTACCTGTTTATGGAGAATATCAACAGGGTTATCCGGTTATTTCCTTCAAGAAATTAAACGGGGTGTGGAAATGAAAGTTCATGTTGCCAGGTGGGCCCATCCGGTGGCTGCTGCCTCCCGTTACCTGTCTTCCCTGCACCTTCCGCTGCAGGTGCTGGGGGCCAGCGATACCCATGTTTTTTGTAATGAGCAGGGGCGGATTATCCTCTACCATGACGGATACCGGGATTGTGCCCGGTTGATTGGCCGGTTTGCTACCCAGCTGGATGCGGGAGTTACCTGGGCTGACCGGGGGCTGCGCAGCACCACCCACCATTTTGATCCCCGACGGGGGGTTGGGGTATGGGCGTGGGGAAATGCCGCCCAGAAATGCAGGCAGTATTTTGACCGGGCCTTATTTTTCTGGCACAGGGGTAAATACCGCAAGGCGTTGTTCATGCTTGGTGCGGCCGTGCACCTGGTGCAGGATGCCTGTGTACCCCATCACGCTTGCTGTCAGCTCTTTGACGGCCACCTGGACTATGAGAAGTGGGTCAAGGGGCGAAAACACTATTACCGGGTTAACTCCGGGGGTCTTTATCACCTGGGCCATACACCCGAGGAATGGGTGGCTGCCAATGCCTGGGTGGCCAGGGAATACTACCCCCTGGTCAGGGCCAGCTCCGGTGAAGAAAGTTACCACCAGGCTACAGGTGTCCTGCTTCCCCGGGCCCAGCGTTCCACAGCCGGGTTTTTGCTATTTTTTTACCGGCATATCCAGAAGGGCTAACTGCCGGGACCGCATTTTCCCCTGCCCGGAAGGTTATAATAAGGGGAAAGAAGGCAGGGGTGATGATGGTAATGCAGCTTTCCCCCGGGGAACGTTCCATCCTGGCCTACTTTCCCTCCAGCACCAGCGCACGGCGGGCTATGGAGGAGTTAAAGTCCGCCGGTTATGATACCCTCACCCTGGACCGCGTATCCCGTTTCGGGGTGGAGGATAATGCCGAAATTAATTATCCCCTGGCCGGCCGGGCGGATTCCATTACCGGGCTGACCCTTTTTTCCACCGGCACCGGGTTAACTGAAAGTGATTCCCGGGTCCTCAGGGCGGCCGACCCCTCGGTAAGCGGTATGGCTGCCTACGATTACGGACTGGCCGGGGGGAGCGCTTTTCTGCTGACGGTTGTTACCGGGGAGGACAGGGTGCAGGAGGCCGTGGAAATACTTAAAAAACACGGAGCCCGGGTTTGAGCGACGGGTAAAACCTGTGGCGGGAGGAACAGGCCTCCCGCCATTTTATTGTTTTCCGGCTGTTCAAAAAGCAGGAAAGAAATGAGTCACGTCGAAGTTAAAAATAAATATACTAGAAGTAGCAGCTGTCGTCATATTAAGGTACCAGCAAGAGCTGGTCATTTTTGTTCTCAGGAAATTTTTCAGGGGGGGTAATGCGCATGTTAAAAGGAATTGCCGGGGCGCCGGGGATTGCTATTGGCAGGGCCTTCATCTTTCGCCCGGAGCAGCTGGAATTTGAGCGAAAAACCATTTCACCGGAAGAGGTCAGCCGGGAACTGGTGCGGCTGCAGCACGCCCTCCAGCAGGCCCACCAGGAGCTGGCCGGGATATATGCCCGGGCCATGTCGGACCTGGGCCGGGACCGGGCGGGTACCTTTCACGCCCAGCTGATGATTCTGGAAGACGCCACCTTTGAATCGGAACTGATCAGCATCGTTCGTTCGGGTGTCAACGTGGAAGGTGCCGTGGGCGAAGTGGTGACCAACTATGTCCGGATGTTTGAGGATTCAGGAGACGAATACCTGCGTGAGCGGGCGGCCGACTACAGGGATGTAGGGTGCCGCCTGCTGCGTATTTTGCTCGGACAGTCCTGGACACCGGTGCCGCGCCTGAAAGAGGAATCCATAGTAGTGGCCCGGGACTTGAGCGCTCCGGACAGTATGCAGCTTGACCGTTCCCGCATCCTGGGCCTGGCCATTGAAAGGGGCGGGCGAACCTGTACGGCCTGCATTCTGGCCCGGTCCCTGGAAATACCTGCGGTGGTGGGCCTGGGGCGTTTTGTGCACCGGGTCCAGAATGGTGATCTGCTCATAGTTGACGGCAGCAAAGGTACGGTCATTCTCAACCCGGACCCGGCCACGCTGGCCGAGTACCAGCACCGGCGGGAGACTTACCTGGCCTGCAAAAAGGAAATGCAGATGCTTTCCGATCTGCCGGCAGAAACCAGGGATGGTTACCGGGTTCAACTCCTGGCCAATATCGATCATCCCGGGGAGGTGGCCAGCGCCCTGGCCCAGGGGGCGGAAGGAATCGGGTTGTTTCGTACCGAACATCTTTTCCTGGGGCGGGATACCATGCCCGGGGAGGATGAGCAGTTTGAATTCTACGTCCAGGTGGTACAGAGAATGCGGGGCAGGCCGGTGGTCATCCGCACCCTCGATTATGCCGGCCCTTCCAGTCCCTTTTTCCAGCCCATGCACTATGAACCCAATCCCTTTTTGGGCTGCCGGGGTATCCGGTTGAATTTAAACTTCGAGGAAATTTTCAATACCCAGATCAAGGCAATCCTGCGGGCCAGCGCCTTCGGCCGGGTAAAAGTGATGTTTCCCCTGATTTCCCGGGTTGAGGATCTGCGCCGGGTCAAGTCCATGATGCGCCAGGCCCAGGAAGAACTGCAGAGGGCCGGGAAAAAATTCGACCCCGATATTGAAGTGGGCCTGCTGGTGGAAGTGCCCTCGGCAGCCCTGACGGCCGAGCTGTTTGCTCCCGAAGTTGACTTTTACAGCATAGGCACCAATGATCTGGTTCAATACACCCTGGCGGTGGACCGGGCCAGCGCCGGCATTAATCCCTTAAACCAGGTCCTGCACCCCGCCATCCTCCGGCTGGTGAAAAATGTTATTGACGTAGCCCGCAATGCCCGTAAGAAAGTGGCCATGTGCGGCGAAATGGCCGGAGAACCGCTGGCTACCCTGCTCCTTTTGGGCCTGGGGCTGAACCAGTTCAGCGCTGCCGCAGGGGCTCTGCCGGAAATTAAAAAGGTTATCCGAGCAGTTACCTTAAAGGAAGCCCGGGAAGTGGCCCTGCGGACCCTGCAGTTATCCGGACCGGAAGAGGTTCGTCGATATTTGGAGCAGGAGATGAAAAGCCGCCGCTTGTATTTTTAGCTTTATTTGGTTACAATGGATAAGGGTCAGGTATTTGTTATCTGGAAATGGAGGTCTTTTTTTGAAACGGGTAGTCAGCGTCAGCCTGGGTTCATCGCGGCGGGATCACCGGGTGGAAGTGGAGCTAATGGGGGAGCGCTTTGAAATCAGCCGCCGGGGTACCGACGGTGATTTCGAGCGGGCCGTCCAGCTGTTAAAGGAACTGGATGGAAAGGTGGATGCCATCGGGCTGGGCGGGATTGACGTCTATTTATATGCCGGTAAGACGCGCTATGTTATTCAGGATGGGAAAAAACTTATGGATGCCGTCCGGAAAACCCCGGTGGTGGACGGCAGCGGTTTGAAAAATACCCTGGAAAGGGAGACGGTTTATTACCTGCGGGAGCATACCGACCTGCTTTCACCCGGCACCAGGGTTTTGATGGTCAGTGCGGTGGATCGTTTCGGGATGGCCGAGGCCTTTGCCGAGGTGGGTTGTGAGGTAACCTTTGGAGATCTTATTTTTGCCGCGGGCATCCCCTACCCTATCCATACGGTCAGCGAGCTGGAAGAGCTGGCAGCCAAACTGTTGCCGGAAATGACCAGGTTGCCCTTCCACATGCTTTACCCCACCGGGAAGAAGCAGGAAACCCAGGACGAAGAGAAGATCAAAAAATTTGGTCATTATTACCAGGAAGCTCAGGTCATCGCGGGGGATTATCACCTTGTCCGCCGATATATGCCCCGGCTTAACGGGCAGACTATTATTACCAATACCACCACTGCTGATGATGTGACCTTCTTAAGGGAAAAGGGAGCGGGGTGCCTGGTGACCACCACCCCTGAATTTGAGGGGCGCTCCTTTGGTACCAATGTCATGGAGGCGGTGCTGGTGGCCCTGTTGCAAAAGCCCGTGGAAGAAATCACCCCCCGGGATTACCTGGATCTCCTGCGGCGCCTGGATTTCAAGCCCCGGGTGCTGCCATTACGTTGATTTCTGGAGGTAAGCATCTTTGGCCACTCACGAGGAAATCACTGCCAGCCTCCTGGCTTTTCAGGAGGGGTACAACAAGAACGAGCGTTTAAAAATTATGAACCGGGATTGGGATCGGGTGGTCCTGGTGCAGGCCAGCGACATTCCCTCCCAGCATACCCTGGAACTGCGCAACGGAGAGCTGTCGGTGCGGGAAGGGGCGCCCCCCCGGGCCGATCTTACGGTAATTTCTGACAGCGAAACCCTGGCGGATCTTTTTTACGGTGATATTACCCCCACCGAACCTTATATGAACGGTACGCTGAAAATTATCGGATCGGAAGATGATATTGTGCGCCTTGATTTCATCTCCCTGATGATCTGGGGTGAGTAAAATGGCTTTAAAACGGGTGCTCACCCTGCGTACCGTGATTGCGACCAGCGCTGGCCTCACCCTGGCCAGTTCCTCTTTTGTTGCTGCCGTACAGGTGGCCAGTTTCCTGGCCGGCGATGCCGCCTGGCTGGCCATCCTTACGGCCGGTTTTTTATGCCTGGGGGCTGCCTGCTGCTTTTCGGAGCTGAACGCACGCCTTCCCTCCGCCGCCGGTATCCGCCTGTACTTCTCCCGGGCATTTAACGACCGCCTGGCCCTGACCATTTCCCTGCTCTACATGACCGTGGTAATGGGCGTGGTGGGGGCCGAGAGTTATGTGCTGGCGTTTGTCCTTAACGCGGCCTTCCCTGCCGTGCCCCCGCTGGCCTGGATCCTGGTCATGTTTATGGTGGTCACGGCCATGAATATCCGGGGGGTTAAGATTGCGGGCACGTTTCAGGAACTGATTACCTGCGGGCTTATGGGTTCCCTGCTGGTGCTGGGTTTTATAGCCCTGTCCAAAGTCGACTTCCACCTCACCGGACCTTTTGCTACGGGCGGCCTTCCGGCCTTCATCAGTGCCGTAGCGGTGGGGGTTTTTCTCTTTGCGGGTTTTGAGTGGGTAACGCCGCTGGCCGAAGAGGTTACCCACAGCCGCCAGGTTTCCCGGGGTATGCTGCTGGCCGTAGGGCTGTTGAGCGTGGTCTATGCCCTCTTTACCGTGGCCATGACCGCCACCACCCCCAGGCAAGCGCTGGTTGCTTCACCCGCCCCGCAGGTGGTTTTTGCCCGTAACGTTCTGGGCCCTGCGGGAGTGATCTGGATGGTGATCTTGAGCCTTGCCGCCTCTATTACCACTTTCAACGCCGGTCTGATCAGCGTTTCCCGCTTTGTATACGCTTCTGCCCGGGAGTATGTGCTGCCGCCCGTTTTTTCCCGCCTGAGCATGCGCTTTTTCACTCCCTGGGTGGCCATCCTCACTGTTTTTGCCACCGGGGTGATCATTTCCCTGGTGGTTCTGGTTACCCACCGCTATCTGGTGCTGGTAAATCTGGCGGCAGCCATAGAATCAATAGTATACGCCCTGGCAGGCCTGGCGGTGATCCGGTTAAGGCAGAAGGACCTGGAAGCTGGTGGTTCCTGCCGGGCCGGGGGAATGTTTGTCCCCGTAATTACCACTCTGGTGTTTGCCGGACTGGCCGTAGCGGTGATGCTCACGGACCTTTATGTGCTCCCGTGCCTGGTGGCTGGCTTTGCCATCATGTGGTGGTATGTTTACCGGGTGGTACCGGTTTTAAAAAGCAAGTATCAGCCCCGCCGGCCATCCCGCCGCCGCCGGCCGGTAGCGGGGACCGCTGAGGCCGGGTGCGAGAAATCATAGCTTTATGTAAAGATAGTTAAAATCCCAGCGCCCGGTAAGCCGGTTTATCGATCACGTTATCCCGGGAAAGATTATGCAGAGCCCGGAAGCGGTAAACGCTTTCTTCCATGTCCCAGCGCCAGGTACCGTCGATTTTGCCTTTAAACAGCCCCAGCCGGGCCAGCGTTCGCTGGACCTCCATCACATCCGAGCCGCAAAAATCACGGCGCAGATCCCGGAAGGGCGGTTCCCGGTAAGTAAAAGGGTTGCCGGTGATGGTTACCTGTGCCCCCACGGGAATCCAGGGGTATATTTCCTCCACGTCCCGGTTGTGCATGCGGATGCACCCGTGGCTGGCGTAACTGCCGATGGACCACGGCTTGTTGGTCCCGTGGATCCCGTACAGCCCCCAGGGAACGTTCAAGCCCAGCCAGCGGGAGCCAAAGCCGGTCCCCCAGTGCATAGCTTTACGTACAACCCGGAAATTGCCCAGGGGGGTGGGAGTTTCGAATTTGCCCACAGCTACGGGATACTGGCGGTAGGGCTGGCCGTCAAAGAATACCGTCAGGGTGCGCCGGGTGGTATCGATGAGAATGCGGACGTCTTTTGCCGGGGGTGGGGCCTGCTGGCTGGCGGCCGGCCTGGTGGCGGTTTGACCGATGGCGTTCCAGGTAGCCGGTCCCACCACCCCGTCGGGGAGCAGGTGGCGGTCTATCTGGAATAGTTTAACAGCCCCGGCCGTGGCCGGACCGTAGATGCCGTCGACCGGCCCGTGATAGTATCCCAGCCGGTTCAACAATTGTTGCAGGTGATATACATCTTCCGATGCCCTTGAGGGAGCTCCTATCCTGAGAACCTGTTCCGTATCCTGGCAGCACTGCCCGGAACTTCCGGTGTAGCCGCTGGCAGGTGTTGTCCCACAGAAGAATAAGACCAGTAAGGTCAGGAGGAAATATATTTTTTTCCCCATGCTCTGTTCACTCCTGTGCAAAAGGCTTAACCTTAATTATTTACCCCCGTATTTTTTTTATGCGCACCATATATCATATAATGGTAAATATGGTGTATAATGGTATATAAGACGGGGGTGAACAGGGTTTATGAAAGGAAAGCCGGTCTGGCGGTTTCGTTATCTGATAATTGTGATCGCGGGATTGATTTTACTGGGCTTTGCGGTGCAGGGGGATGGGCAGGGTTCCGGCCGGCAGGAAAGTTCCCGGGAGCAGGATGCCGGGCAGGTTTCAGAAGCCGGTAACGGGGCCGGAACGGAGGAAGCGGTGAGGACGGTTCCGGTGGTCCTTTATTTTGGCGATAACCAGGGTTACCTGGTGGCCGAGAGGAGGGAAATCCCCGTAACGAAGGCTATTGCCCGGGCAACATTGCAGGAACTCTGCCGGGGTCCTGCTTCCGGTAGCGGACTCAATCCCACCATTCCCCCGGGAACAAGGGTAAAGGATATTAATATCAGGGACGGCCTGGCTATTGTGGACTTCAGCCGGGAGTTAAAAGAGAAGCACCGGGGCGGTTCTTCGGCGGAATTGCTTACCGTTTACTCCATTGTCAATACCCTGACCCAGTTTCCCAGCGTCCAGCAGGTGCAGATCCTGGTGGAGGGAAGGCCCCTGGAGACACTGGCCGGGCACCTGGATATTAGCGGGCCCCTGAAAAGGGATGCCAGCCTGATACGGGCTCACAATGAAACGAACTAATAACAAAAAAGAACCAGTGCAGGAAGCTGGTTCTTTTTTTGATTTTTCTCTGGCAGGATTTCCAGCTTTAATGTAGAATCCTTCTAACCGGTATGTCTAATCATGTTGAATAATTGCTGGAGCTGGGAGGATGAAGAAGGGGAAATTCTGTCGCTTGTTAACCACCGGTGCGGCTGCCTGCCTGGCGGCGGGGTTATTATTCTTTTCCGGGCCGGGTAGCTCCCAGGCCGCCGGGGTGCAGAAAATAGTTTTTAAAGTGGGAGAAAAAAGCTATTTCGTAGATGAAAACGCTTTTAGCATGGATGCTTCGCCTTTTATCAGCCAGGGGCGTACTTATGTACCCCTGCGTTACCTGGCCCTGGCTCTGGGCGTGGATAATAAGGATATCCAGTGGAACAACGGCACAAAGAGCGTTCTGCTGACCAGAAAAGGTGTACAGTTGGGCCTTACGGTGGGCAGCAGGATCATGCTGGTGAACGGCCAGGCAAGGGATATGGACGTGCCGCCGGTGATTGAGGATGGGCGCAGTTATCTGCCCGCCCGCCATGTTGCCGAGGCCCTGGGCTACAGGGTGGAATGGAATGCGCCTGCGCGCACCGTGCTGGTCCAGCCCGCTGTACCTGCTGAAAGCGGTTCCGGTGACACCGGTGCCCTGGGCCAGGTGGTTGTCCAGGGCAACCTGGTTAACGTCCGCAGCGGTCCCGGATTGCAGTATGAAGTGCTGGCCCAGGTTAACAGCGGGGACCGCCTGACGGTGCTGGGGAAAGTCTCCGACTGGTACAAGGTACAATTGCCCGGAGGTGTGACAGGCTGGATTGTGGCCTGGTATGTGCGGGAGGAAGGCCCCCCTGCCGGTTCGGGGGATAGCCCTGTTCCCGGTGCGCCTGGAGATGACACTTCCCGGGGCATGCCGGAAGGGAGGCCCCAGCCGGATGATGACGGCGGTGCAGGCCAGGAAGATGGCAGCCAGCAGCCGCAGGAGCAGGAACAGGAACAGGGTCCTGCTGTGAGCAGCATTGATGTTGATCCGGCCGGCGATGTCACCAGGGTTAAAATTACAGCTGAAGGGGCGATGACCTGCAATATTTTCAGGTTGTCCGCCCCGGAACGCCTGGTGGTGGATCTAACAGGTGTGCGGCCGGGTAATATACCGCTGGAGACCGCAGTGGGCACAGAAGCGGTAAATAAATTGCGCGTGGGCTGGTTCAGCAAGTCTCCCGATGTCACCCGGCTGGTCTTTGACCTGAACGGGCCCGTGCGCTACCGGGCCAGCCTGTCGGCAGATGGGAAAACGCTGGTCATGGAAATTTACATCCCCTCTCCAGAAGATATTCTGCAGGATGTGGTCATCGCCATTGACCCCGGCCACGGTGGGCCGGACCCCGGTGCTCTGGGTAACGGCCTGCGGGAAAAGGATATAACCCTGCGCATAGCCCGGAGGGTGGCCAGCTTGCTCTCGGAGCAGGGAGCCCGCCCCCTGCTGACCCGCGATGCCGATTATGAAGTGGGCCTGTATGAGCGCGCGGACATGGCCAACCGGGCAGGGGCTGAAATATTTGTCAGCATCCACATCAATGCCAACGTCAATCCTTCTGTCCAGGGTACGGCTACCTACATTCTCAGCCCGGCCGGGGGAGGGGATCCCGGCCGCCGGGAGGAAAGCCGCAAGCTGGCCGGGTATATCCAGGCCCAGCTGGTTAAGAGGCTCGGGCTGGAAAATGATGGTGTTCTGGAGGCCAATTTTGCCATCCTGCGTACTTCAACCATGCCCGCAGTGCTGGTAGAAGTGGCTTACATAAGCAACCCCGGTGAAGCTGCTTTACTAACCCAGGACTGGTTCATAGAAGAGGCAGCTCAGGGTATAGTTCAGGGTATTGCCGATTATCTTCACCAGCGCTGGGGGTAGGATGCGGTAATAAGTTACTTTCCAGAAGAAAAAATCTGTGTTATGATGATACAGGTCCTTCGCGGGCCTGTCTTTTTTAGCAGAGAAAAGGGTTAAAACCGCTGCACGAAGTGAAGTGGACGAACGCCGACAAATACCGGTTAAAAAGCATAAGTTGCTGAATAAATATTAAGATGATCCTATCCTGAACATAATTTTTAAAGGAGAGAATTAGAAATTGAGCAATACCAGGCCCATCGGTCTATTTGATTCGGGGGTGGGAGGGCTAACCGTCTTGCAGCAGGTTTTTCGCCACATGCCCGCCGAATCCACCGTTTATTTTGGGGATAGCGCCCATGTACCCTATGGTCCCCGTAAGCCGGAAGAGCTGATCGGTTTTGCGGAGCGCATTCTCAACTTTTTAATTTCCTGCGAGGTAAAATATGTCATTTTCGCCTGCAATACCAACTCTTCCGTATCCCTGCCCGTGGTCAGGGAGCGCTTTGCCTTGCCCATGATAGGGTTGATCGAGCCGGGAGCAAGGGAAGCAGTGCGGGTAAGTACCGGGGGGCGCATCGGGATCATTGCCACGGAAGCCACCATCAAAAGCGGCGCTTACCAGCGGGCATTGAGAGCCATAAATCCCGGCCTGGCGGTGTTCAGCCAGGCTGCCCCTCGCCTGGTACCCCTGGTGGAGGCGGGCCGGGCCGGTACCAGGGAGGCCTTCGAAGTGGTATCCGAATATGTACAGCCCTTAAAAAAAGCCGGCATTGACACCCTTATTCTGGGTTGTACCCACTACCCGTTTCTGGAAGCCGAGTTCCGGGAGGCGCTCGGCCCCGGGGTTATGCTGGTTGACCCCGCGGAAGCAACCACCCTGGCTGCACGGGAAGAAATGTCCCGCCTTGGTTTGTTAAATAATCCCGGAGGCCTCCGGGTGCGGCACCGCTACTTTGTCAGCGGTGACCCCGTTTCCTTTAAAGAAACAGCCTGCTGTTTTCTGGGGGTTGAAATTCCCCCGGTGGAGCAGGTAATACTTGATTGAGGGTAAAACATTTAAATTTAGTCATCTGATGACCTGCCCTGGCAGCAGGTCGGAGGGGAGGGGAGCTGGATTGAAATCCCGCCGGGTGGGTATTACCACCACCGTACCCGTGGAAGTTATATACGCGGCAGGCTGCATACCGGTGGATTTGAACAACATATTCATTACCGGCCCCAATCCCGGGGAGCTGGTGGAGGAGGCGGAGCTGGCCGGTTATCCCCGCAATGTCTGCGCCTGGATAAAAGGAATTTACAGCACGGTCCTGCGCCAGGGGGATATCCGTACCCTGGTGGCAGTGACCCAGGGGGACTGCAGCAATACCCACGCCCTTATGGAGACCCTGGAGCTGGCCGGGGTGGAGGTGATTCCCTTTGCCTACCCCTTTGACCGGGACCGGGATCTTTTAACCCTCCAGATTGAAAAGCTTATGGACCGCTTCGGGGTGGACTGGGCCGCGGTTAACCGGGCCCGGGAGCGGCTGGATCGTATCCGGCGTAAAGTTTGGGAGATTGACCGCCTGACCTGGCAGGAGAACCTGGTTGGCGGGTGGGATAATCATCTTTATCAGGTAAACTGCAGCGACTTTAAAGGGGATCCCGATGCTTTTGAGCGGGAAGTAGATGAGTTCCTGTACCGGCTGAAGGAGGCCGGGCCCCGGCGGGAAGAAATCCGCCTGGCCTACATTGGTGTGCCGCCGATTATGGATGATCTTTACGACTACCTGGAAGAACGGGGTGCCCGGGTGGTTTATAATGAAACCCAGCGCCAGTTCACCCTGCCCTTTGCCACGGAAGACCTGGTGGAGCGCTACCGCCTGTACAGTTACCCCTACGGCATTTTTTACCGCCTGGAAGATATCACCCGGGAAGTAAAAAAACGCAACGTGCATGGTGTCATTCATTACGCCCAGAGTTTCTGCTTCCGCCAGATTGAGGACCTCATTGTCAGGCAAAAGCTCAACCTGCCCATCCTTACCCTGGAAGGGGACAAGCCCAACCGCCTGGACGCCCGCACCCGCATGCGCCTGGATTCCTTTATTGAGATGCTGCGATAAAGAGGTGTGTTTCTTGTACTGTGGTGTTGACCTGGGTAGCCGCAATGTGAAAATTGCCCTTATGGATTCCCGGGGGGAGCTGAAATTTTTTAAATTTGATACCATCACTTTTTACCGGGAACACGGCCGGCTGGAAGACGGCCAGCTGGCGGTGGATCTGTCCGCCCTGCTACCCCCTTCAACCCGGCCCCGGGTGGTGGTCAGCACCGGTTATGGCCGCCAGACCGTGGCCCTCAAAGGTGCCAGGACGATTCCCGAAATTAAGGCCCACGTTCTGGGGGCGGTTCATTTTACCGGGCTGTCCGACTTCACCCTGCTGGACCTGGGGGGGCAGGACAGCAAGGTGGCCCTGGTGCGGGGCGGGCGGCTGGTGGACTTTCAGACCAACGATAAGTGCGCCGCCAGTACCGGGCGTTACCTGGAAAATATGGCGGCCGTGCTCAACATCACCCTGGATGAGCTCAGCCGTTATTACGAAAACCCCGTGGATCTCAGTTCTACCTGCGCCATTTTTGGGGAGACAGAGCTGATTGGCAAGGTGGTGGAAGGACACCCCATTTCCTCCCTGGCTGCCGGGGTGAATTACACTATTTTCAAGCGCATCCGCCCCATGCTGCAGCGGCTTTTTAGCGAGATCCTGGTGTTTACCGGTGGCGTAGCCCGGAACACCGCCTTGCGAAAGATCCTGGCCCGGGAGCTGGGGGTGCAGGTGGTGGTTCCCGAACATCCCCAGTATACCGGGGCCGTGGGCTGCTGCGTGGAAGCACGGTTGAGGAGTCCGGATTGATTGCCGTGACCTTACAGGAGAGAGGGGGAGGTATTGTCATGCGGATTACCGTACTGGGGTGCTGGGCTCCCTACCCGGCCGCAGGGGGGGCCTGTTCCGGTTACCTCCTGCAGGACGGTGGAGGTAATATCCTGCTGGATGCCGGCCACGGCACGTTCAGCCGGCTGGTGCAGTTCATACATCACTGTGACCTGCGGGCGGCGGTGATTACCCACCTGCATCCCGATCACTATGTAGACCTGCACTGCCTGCGCCATGCCACCGCTGCCGGCCTGCGGGAAAAGCTCCGCTGGCGTAAAGTGCAGCTTTTCCTGCCCCCGGAACCGGTACATATTTTCGAGGAACTTTCTGCCTGTACCGACGCCTTCGATGTGGTCCCCATCGAGTCCCTGCCGGAAGAAGAGGTGCCGCCGGGAATAAAGGTGCGCTGCGGGTCGGTGGGACCGGTAAGGCTTTTCTTCCTGCCGGCCCGTCACAACCTGCCCGCCTACTCGGTGGGGGTGGAGGGATCGGGCTATTTTGTCTATTCCGGGGACAGCGCCCCCACCGGGGAACTGGCGGCCCTGGCCGAGGAGGCGGGCATTTTCCTGTGTGAAGCTTCGGGCCTGGACAAGGACGCCGAATTCCTGCACGACCGGCATATGACCGCCCGCCAGGCGGGAACCCTGGCCCGGCAGGCCAGGGTTAAGGAGCTGATCCTCACCCATTTTTATCCCGAATACGATCTCGCCCGGATAAGGGCCGAAGCTGAAGCCGGTTTTGGCGGAAAGGTCGAGCTGGCTGTTGAGGGGGATACATATTTTCTGTATTGATGACGGTCAGGGCATACTATGGCATGCGGGCTGTGCAACGGCGCGGCAAAAATAATAGAACGGGAGCGTGAATTTATGGAAAGGGTGGACGGAAGAAAGCCCGGTCAAATGAGGCCGGTGAAAATTACCCGGAACTACAATAAATATGCCGAGGGTTCGGTCCTGGTGGAGGTGGGCGATACCCGGGTTATCTGTACGGCCACGGTAGAAGAGAGGGTGCCCCCATTCCGGCAGGGCACGGGTACGGGCTGGGTAACCGCCGAGTACGGCATGCTGCCCCGGGCCACGGGTGTACGTACTCCCCGCGACCTGAACCGGAACAAGGGGCGTGCCCAGGAAATCCAGCGGCTCATTGGCCGCTCCCTGCGCTCGGTGGTGGATTTATCCGTTCTCGGGGAGCGAACCGTGATCCTGGACTGCGATGTTATCCAGGCTGACGGCGGTACCCGTACCGCATCCATTACCGGATCCTTTGTGGCCCTGGTGGATGCCCTGGCCCACCTGGTGGGGGAGGGGCTGCTCCCTTGCTTACCGGTGAAGGACTTTGTAGCCGCTACCAGTGTGGGCCGGGTAAACGGGGAGCTGGTTCTGGACCTGTGTTTTGCCGAAGACTCGGCTGCGGAAGTGGATATGAATGTGGTAATGACCGGTGATGGTCGCCTGGTGGAAGTTCAGGGTACCGGGGAGGAAGCTTCCTTTACCCGGGAGGAACTGGACCGGATGCTGGACCTGGCAGCAGAAGGCATCCGGCTGCTGGTGGAATATCAAAAAGAAGTCCTGGGCCCCGCCCTGGTGGCCCAGATTGGTCCCAAAGGAGATCTGAGCGATGAAACTGGTACTGGCTACCCGCAATCCAGGTAAGGTGAGGGAGTTAAGTCAGCTCCTCTCGCCGCTGGGTTATGAAGTTCTGTCCCTGGAGCACTTCCCCGGTGTGCCGGAAGTGGTGGAGGACGGGGCTACATTTAGAGATAATGCGGTGAAAAAGGCCACGGCGGTGGCCCGCCATACCGGTCAGCTGGCCCTGGCCGACGATTCCGGGCTGGAGGTGGATTACCTGGGGGGGGCGCCGGGGGTGCACTCGGCTCGCTTTGCCGGTGAAGGACACGACGACCGGGCCAACAATGAAAAGCTCTTGAGGCTTTTAGCCGGTGTCCCACCCGAAAAACGTACCGCACGCTTTCGCTGTGTGGTGGCCGTGGCCACGCCGGAAGGGAAGGTTTTTACCACGGAAGGAACATGTGAGGGAGTAATCGCGGAGGAGCCCCGGGGTGAAGGGGGTTTCGGTTACGATCCCCTTTTTTACGTACCCTCCTGTGGGAAGACATTTGCCGAGCTGGACCCGGAGGTAAAGAACAGGATCAGTCACCGGGGGCGCGCCCTGGCCCTGATGAGGGAAATCCTGGCAGGCCTGCGGTATGAGCTGGAGGGTTGAGTCGGAAAGCGGGGGTTATCCATGCGCGCTGGTGTAATCAGTGATACTCACGGCAGGCTGGAAACGGCCGTCAAAATTTTGAATAAAATAAAATCGCTGGATTTAGTGCTTCACGCCGGGGATTTTTACCGCGATGGCCGGCTGCTGGCGGAGATATTGAACGTGCCCGTTCATGCTGTGGCCGGTAATTGCGATTGGGAAAGGAACGGCCCGGAAGAAGAGGTGCTGGTCCTGGAGGGGAAAAAGGTGTTCCTCACCCACGGGCATCTTTACCAGGTGCATTTTTCCCTGCAGAAACTTTTATACCGGGCCCTGGAACTGCAGGTGGACGTGGTGGTTTTTGGGCATACCCACGACCGTTACTGCCAGGTACACGAGGGCATTTTGTTTTTCAATCCGGGCAGCGTGTATGCCCCCCGGGGAAAACACGGCCCGGGAGGCGGCCTGCTGATCATTGAAGGAGGGGAAGTCAGTTCGTCTTTCCTGTAAGTTGCTTGCCCCCGGCATTTAAACAGCCGGGGGCTTTTCCCAACTGGATTTCAGCTGCGCATGATGATGCCTTCCAGGGTATTGGCTACATCTTCACAGCAGTCCAGGATCGATTCCATGGTCGCATAAATTTCCTTGAACTGGATGATTTTTTTCAGGTCATCGTTTTCCGCGAAAAGGACCTGCAGGCTTTCCCGGTAAAGCTGGTCGGCTTCTTTTTCCAGGTCGTTTATTCTATAGGTGTGCCGGCGTATATCATCGAGCTTTTTGTCGACCAGCAGTTGCACGGCTGTATAAATCTCCTCCGTGCAGTTTTCCACTATCCGGGCAAAAAGGCACATATAGGGGTCCGGTTCTTTGATGCGGTATATATCCAGCAGATCGGCACAGGCTTCCATGCCGTCCAGCACATCATCCAGCTTTACCGTCAGCAGCATGATGTCTTCCCGCTCCAGCGGGGTAATGAAGGTCTGGTTCAGGGCCTTGAATATGGCATGGGTGTACTCATCACCCCGGTCTTCCAGCAACTTGATATTTTCCGCGTAGGCTTCCGTATCCTTCAAAAGCTCTACATTTTCCCGGAAAAGCCTGGCTGCTTCCTTGATATTTTTAACAATATGGAGGAAGTTTTCAAAAAAGAAATCGTGCCTGCGTTTTAAAAACATCGGTAAATTGCCTCCGCTATCAGTATTTGAATATCTTCCTGGATCATTTTAAACTTTAAGCCAATAAAAAGTCCAGAGGGATCGGCATGTAGGGACAAAATTTTGTTCCTGCTTATTAACAATCTGCAAATTCGGTGTTAATATACAGAGGGAACCTGTCCCACAGTCTGTGCGAGAAAGGGGAAATAACGGTTGTTCAGCCCTGAACTTCTGTTGATTTTCGTGATCATCGTCCTGGCGCTGACCTTTGACTTCATCAACGGCTTTCACGATACGGCCAACGCCATAGCCACTTCCATTTCCACCAAGGCTCTGAGACCCCGCACGGCCATCATCCTGGCTTCTGTAATGAATTTTGTGGGGGCCATGACCTTTACCGGCGTGGCCAAGACCATCGGCGGTAAAATTGCCGACCCCTTTTCCCTCAGCAACGGTCTGGTTATTGTGCTGGCCGCCCTTGTAGCAGCCAGTGCCTGGAACCTGATCACCTGGTATTACGGCCTTCCCAGCAGTTCCTCCCACGCCCTGATTGGTTCCCTGACCGGGGCGGTGATTACCGCTGCCGGCTTTTCGGCAGTTAATTTCCAGGGTTTCATCAACATCCTGGAAGCCCTGGTTTTCTCTCCCCTCCTTGCTGCGGCTACTGGTTTTACCGTTATGACATTGATAAAACTGATTTTCCGTAAAGCCATACCTCACCGGATTAACCGGCGTTTCCGGATGCTCCAGGTCTTTACTGCCGCCTTTCAGGCTTTCTCCCACGGGACCAACGATGCCCAGAAAACCATGGGGATCATTACCTTTGCCCTGGTTGCCGGCGGTTTTCAAAATGATTTAAGCATACCTTTCTGGGTCAAGTTTTCTGCCGCCCTGGCCATGGCCCTGGGAACATCCGTAGGCGGGTGGAGGATCATCAGGACCGTGGGGACGCGCATCATCAAGCTGGAGCCCGGCAGCGGGTTTTCTGCCGACTTGAGCTCGGCCCTGGTAATCCTGGGGGCCACATTGCTGAAACTGCCGGTGAGCACCACCCACGTCATCTCTTCCTCAATCATAGGCGTGGGTGCAGCCAGGCGTTTTTCCATGGTCAAGTGGGGGACGGCCCAGAAAATAGTCGCCGCCTGGGTGGTGACGCTGCCGGTAACCGCAGTCCTGGCGGGAATATCCTACGGGCTGTACGCCGGGATTACCCGGCTGGCATCAGTATTTTAAGTTGCCGCAATGCTCATGCTGCCTGGGAGACAGGTACTTCATACCCCGGCAGTATATTTTTTTGCGCTTACTCCCCGGACATTCCTGTCTGCAATCGTGCTGGAACGGAAGGGTACGTAGAATTCTGTGACTGAGGAATAGCCGCCGGGCGTAGAAAAAAAGAGGCCCCGTAAAGGGGCTGGCGGGTACACTGTTGACCCGGGAATTTATATGAGCAGGGCGGTTTTAACGGAGTTACCGGATGCCGTAAGCCGGGCCGGCTTTTCCCAAACGTTATACCCGGAGTTGTTTGGGAAAGGGGCATATAAAAAGGCTGGCTACCCTGGTTCAAAACCAGGTGGCCAGCCTATCGTTGTTCGATTCGGCTGAAAAGGGATTTCGTCCGGATTACCCCAATTAAATGGTATCAAAAGAAGCAGCCGTAGTCAATATAATAATCTGGTCGAATGGCCCGGAAAAAAATTTATTTCAACCAATTTTATAACGAAATAGTTATTGACAGGGGATTGTGAATTTGGTAACATGGGGTCAAAGAAAAAACAGGCCGAATGGAACAACCATAGGCCGGTTTTCCTGGTACACCCGGGAAGCCGGCCTTTTTCACTTCCCCCAAAATTTTTGCGAAAGGGGAGAAAGCCGATGTCGGATAAGCATTCCCCCGTGGCCGTGGAAAGGGAAAAGGTGGAGGATGTGGTCCTGCTGGCCGTGGATATAACAGGTGTTTCTACCATTTCAGTTCTAACCATCATCCTTTACCTCAAGGCATTCTCTCCCCAGAAGTATACTCTGCTGGTCAATAAACTGCTCCTGGCATTTAATAAACTGGAAAAGATTGCTGTACAAATATCCACCTGGTAAAGAAAGGAGGTGAATTCCATGGGTAAGCTTCTAATCAGGATATTTATCGTGCTCTTCTGTACCGTTTCCGTAGGCCTGTGGCTTTTCTGGTTGCTTAGTGGTCAGGTGTAGGGGCAGGGCTGGCTAAAATGCTAGGTAAAAAATTAAGAAAGGGGGAATCATGAATGATTGGCGAGTACTTCACATGGGCTGCCGGGCTGGCCAAAAATTCACCCTTTACTTATGCCGTGGTGAATTTGGGAACCATGGTGGTAGCGGGTGTAGCCATCGGCCTGATCGCCGACGGGATCTTCAGGTTATTGCGCGTGGATCTGGGTTCCTACAAGAAAGAATTCGAAGATGAAAGTACAGTTATCAAGCAATAAAACTCAAGCAATTATTCCGTTCATTCATGGGTTGTAATAATTGGCTTGAAGAAAGGGGTGTTGGGTTATGATGCACATGCCTGTTAGCGGTGTGGAGATGGCCTGGTGGCCGCTACTGCTGATTGGCTTTACCGTCGGGGTGGTGGGAGGTTTCTTCGGCATCGGCGGCGCCTGGATGGTCACGCCGGCATTGAACATCTTCGGTTTCCCCATGATTTATGCGGTGGGTACCGACATGACCCACCTGGTGGGTAAATCCATTATAGCCACCTTCAGACACTGGAAATTCGGCCACGTCAGTGTAATTATAGCGGTAGTGATGCTTATCGGCACCTTCTCCGGCATTGAAAGTGGCGCCCAAGTTCTCCTCTGGCTCACGAAAAAGGGAATTGCCGGAAGTGTGGTACGTTACATCTACATGGTGTTGCTGGCCTCCATCGGTATCTTCATGCTTTCGGAATACCTGCGGGTAAGAAAGCTGGAAAAGGAAGCTGGGAAGCAAGTCAAAGACATCGTTGGCACTGCCTGGTCCCGCTGGATCCAGGACACCCTTAATATCTGGCCTACCTTCTACTGCCCTGTAGCCAGGATGCGCGTCTCCCTTTGGGCCATCCTCTTCGTGGGCGTAGTGACCGGTTTTGTAGCCGGTATCCTCGGGGTTGGCGGCGGTATCCTGCGAGTACCTGCGCTGATTTATTTGATGGGTGTACCGACGAAGATTGCCGTGGGTACCGACCTGTTTGAGGTTATGTTCTCGGGAGCTTATGGCGCCTTTACGTACAGCCTAAAAGGCGGTGTGGAACTGGTTGCCGCAGTGATCATGCTGATGGGAGCCAGCGTGGGTGCCCAGTTCGGTACTATCTGTACCAAGTATGTGTACGGCATCACCATCCGCTTGGTCTTCTCAATTGCTACCTTCTTTGCCTGTGCCTCGGTAATTCTCAAGCAAATTTCCTCCCGCTGTGCGGCGGTTTACAAGAAGCCTTTTGAGGCTTTCCTCGCGGAACAAGGGCTTACACCTGCTGAAATCTCCGCCATATACGCGAAAAAGAGCGCCGTTTATCATTACATGGTAGAGGTAGCCAACAAGCCCGATTGGTGGGCCGCATACACAAAGTACTACCTCTGGAACCAGGCGGGGGGTATTATGATACTTACCGCCGCTGTGGGTATTACTGCCTACATTCTCATCCAGCTCTACCTGGGCGTGGCCAGAGAAATAAAGGAAAAGCGCCTGCGCGAGCAGGAAGCAGCTAAGATAAAAGCATAAAGCTTACCTCCCGCAGGGAAGGAGCCCCGGTATGTAGCCGGGGCTCCTTATTTTTATAGACCCGGGGGCTTGGGGCGCCAAAACTTATCGGGGTCTTCCGGGTTCCAGTAGGCATCACAGTCCAGGCAGCAGTATTTCCCCAAGGGCGGGATAAGGCAAACAAACAGGCCACAAAGCAGGGCGATAAAAAGCAGGCTGCGTATCCATGGGTAAAAGTAACCCAGCAGTAAAAAAAATAATGCTCCCCCAAATCCCAGGCCCAACCCGGCCGCCAGCCTGATAATACGTCCGCGGGTGGTGTTTTTTGAACCACAGGCGGGACAGGGAGGTGTTTTAATTTTGGGAATGGGTAAAACCACGGTGGATTCCCCCTTTTACTAATTTGTGAAATAATTCGCTAACAAAGCGCATTTCCCTATGTGCCGGACACAAAAATTTGCCGGATACCCAAATTTTTAATCTTTCAAATATTATGATTACCATTGACCTCCGGCCGGTGGTATATTATCATTGAAGAAAATGTACCTTGAAAAATAAAAAGGGGTAACGGGGGGGAGCTCCATGTGGATGGGGGAATGGGGGTATCCGCCTGATCGTCATTTTCCTGAAGAGGCGGACGACCCAGGGTTGCTCAGTGACCTGGTTGACGTCCTGGGTTCTTTCGTCAGCGGTGCGCTGATAGTTGTGTGGCTATCCCGTCTGCTGGGACCTGTTATGGGCTGGTACTGAAACTTAACGGGCATAAAAGTTTTCTTGTCTGCTTTTACGCATAATCAATTGATGTCTTAAGGAATTGGGCCGAATGGAACAACCATAGGCCGGTACCCGGTATATTACCGGGTTACCGGCCATTTGTTTTCCTGGAGATACCCCTCTCCCCTGCTTCCCCCTTGAATGTAGCCCTCTCCTCAGTGGCGATATTTCAGAACGGGAGGAGGAATGTGTATGGAGATAGCGAACTATTTCACAAGCCATAAATAGGTCGGGAGGGGTGCCAGGATGGTAAATTTCCGGCCCCGGAGTTTCAGACTGCAGGTAATTAGTATTGTGGCCGTATTGTTGATTGTTCCTGTGCTGGTGATGATCTACGACATTCTTTTTGCTTCCCGGACGGATGACCAGTTGATCAAGGACATGCAACACAGGCTGGGTGCGCTTGGTGATCACCTGGGCGAACAATTGGAGGCCTGTGTTCTGGAAAAAAGTAGAGACAATCCCCGGATAGATTTAACCGGTTGTGTGGTGGATGAGTTTAACCGCCTGACTGCTCCCCTTGTCAGGAGCCACCCGGGGATCCGTTGCGGTTTATATATCACTGGCCAGGAACGCATTTGGGTGCAGGGGTTTCTCCACGAATACCGGCCCCGCCAACCGGAAACGCCTGAAGAGCGGGTAGAACGCATTTTTAGGGAGGCTGAGGAAGGCATTAAGGCCGTGCTGGCCGGGGGCCAGCCGATTACCAGGATCGGCCAGACCTGGGATGACCAGTTTCTTGAGTACCTGGTGCCGGTGCGTGTTCAGGGAAAAGTGGTGGCTGTGGTTTGGGTTGAGGAGCGGCTGCACCCCCTCTTTGCCCGGAGTGCCCGGGCGCGTTTGTTGCTTCGTTATGCCACATTGGGGATTTTCAGTTTTGCCGTAGTGGCTACCCTGGCCAGCCTTTTGTCCCTGATACGGGGAGTGGACCGGTTGAAAAAAGGGGTTCGGGAACTGGAGAAAAACCTGGCGGCCAGGGTCCCGGAAATGCCCGGGGAACTGGGTGAAATTGGCCGCACCATCAATCACATGGCGGCGAGCCTGGAGGAAAAGGAGCAGCTGGTTGAACACCTGCGCCGTTCCGAACACCTGGCAGCCCTGGGCCGCCTGGTTGCCGATATTGCCCACGAGTTGCGCGCTCCCATCGGGATTATGCAGTCCACGGTGGAGGTGATAAAACCATCCCTGGCAAAAAATGAGGAGATGAAAGAGCCACTGTCCATCATTGAAGAACAAATTTCCCGGTTGCACGGGCTCGTTGGTGAATTGCTCAACTTTGGCCGGCCGGGCAGCGGTATGAGGGAGCTGAATCTCAACGATTTAATAACGGAAGTTACCGCCAGCAGCAAAACGTATTTCCTCCAGAACGGCGTGGAATTAAATTTATCCCTGGCTGAGGGATTGCCGCCGGTTAAAGGTAACGGTGATAAACTGCAGCAGGTGTTTTTGAACCTGATCGTTAATGCCGTGCAGGCCATGCCCGGTGGTGGCCGCCTGGATATAGAAACCTTTACTTCTTATGATGGTGTTTGCGCAGTGTTCAAAGATACGGGTGAGGGTATTCCTCCCGAGGATCTGGATCATATTTTCCAGCCCTTTTTCAGCCGTAAAGCAAAGGGTAGCGGTCTGGGCCTGGCCATCAGCCAGGAAATTGTCCGCATCCACGGGGGGACGATCAGGGTGGATAGCCGTCCCGGCCAGGGTACGGCGTTTACCGTTTGCCTGCCGGTGAAAAGTAACGGAGAAAAGGAGGGTTAATCCATGGCCCGGGTTCTGGTTATTGACGACGAGAAAGGAATGTGCTGGGCGTTACGCAAGGCTTTGGAGGATGAAGGGCATGAGGTGATCACAGCTTATAGCGGTTCGGAAGGGTTGAATTTACTGGCCAAAGAGGAAGTAGATTTAGTGCTTCTGGATATCAAGATGCCGGGGATGAGCGGTCTGGAGGTCCTGGAGCACATCCGGAAGAAGGATGAAAAGCTGCCGGTAATCATTATGACCGCGTTAAGCAGCTTGCCCACCGCACTGGAAGCCCTGCAACGGGGCGCCAGTGGTTATGTAACCAAGCCCTTCCAGTTAAATAATCTTAAAGAGACAATTAATAAAGCTCTTTCCGTTTATGGTTGACGTTATGGTGCTGATTTGATATACTTAAAAGCAAAGTAAGCTTAATGTAATAAATTGAATAAATGTTAACGGTCAGCTGAATCGAACAACGATAGGCTGGTCTGCCCGTGGTTTGGTAAGGGAGGCCGGCCTGTTGTTTTTATAGCCGTCTTTTATGAAAAAGTGTAAATAGTAAGACAGGCTGAATTGGTTGACAGTGCAGGGGTGCTGTGGTATTGTTTTTGTGAATTATAGTACAAGACCCCAATTTTTATTGCAGGGTCCAGTTAATGGGATTTAATTTGGTGGGTGCCGGAGAAAACCTCCAGGGGGGGTAAGAAAGATGGTAAAAGAGGGCGGTACCATGCAAAGTTTTACCAACCGGGAAGTGCAGTTGATAAAGTTCATCCGGCAGCTTGGGTGGGGGGAGGTCAGGTTGCGGGTGGAAAATGGCCAGCCGGTTTTAATATACGAAGCCATAAAAACAGTTAAACTAGAAGAAGATGTTTATTTAAATAAGGGCCGCAAAAAGCAGGCTCCTGTCTAGCAGACCTGTCAATTATGCAGGCCCGTCTTGTAATATGCCTGTCCTGCAGTAATTTGGAGGGGGAAAATCCTATCAAATACCGAAAAGTTTTTAATCCTTTCCCAGATAATTGTTTTGACTTCACGGAGTGTTTTCGCTATAATATACTTGCTGCCGGCAACTAAAAATAATTTTCTCGTGCGAGCGGGTGTAGCTCAATGGTAGAGCACCGGCCTTCCAAGCCGGGTACGTGGGTTCGATTCCCATCACCCGCTCCAATTATTGATATGATGAGGTTTTCAGGGTGTTGGGGAAACATGTAGAAAAGCGGTCAGGCCGGTACTCCGCGTCCCTCCCCTTTCATTATCAGTGAAAGAAAGAGGGTGGTTGACCATGCGACGTTGTATAAAATGCAAAGGGGAGCCGGCAATTGATCTCAAATCGAATAATACGGCCTTTTGTAAAGAGCATTTTATAGAATACTTTTTGAGACAGGTAGCCAGGGCCATTAAGAAATACAATATGTTTTCCAGTGATGAGAGAATACTGGTTGCCGTTTCCGGTGGCAAGGACAGCATGGCCCTGTGGGATGCCCTGTTATCCCTGGGATATAATGCCGACGGGTTGCACGTTGACCTGGGTATAGGAGAATATTCCACGGGTTCCCGGCGGATTTGCGAGAATTTTGCTGCCAGCCGGGGAGCCAGGCTGTATATCCTTTCGCTGGAAGATATGTACGGCACCAATATGAGGGAAATTGTGCGGCGTACCCGCCGGGTGAGCTGCTCCGTATGCGGAACGGTAAAAAGGTACCTGATGAACCTGGTGGTCCAGCAGAAGGGCTACCGGGTGGTGGCTACGGGGCATAACCTGGATGACGAAACGGCGGCCCTGCTGGGCAATTTATTTGGCTGGCAGGAGGGATATCTGGCCCGCCAGTACCCTCACCTGCCTTCAACCCATGCCCGCCTCCCGGCAAGGGTTAAGCCGCTGGTTCGCCTGGGAGAGCTGGAAACGGAAACGTACTGCCGGTTGAAGGGGATTGATTATCTCGCCGATGACTGTCCGCTGGCCAGGGGAGCAACATCTCTGGCCTATAAAGAATTAATCAACTCCCTGGAAGAAAAAATGCCCGGTACCAAGCAAAGATTCCTCTTTGGTTTCTGGGATAGGGGGCGCAGGAATTTCACCGATACTCCCGTGGAATTAAAAGAGTGCTCCCTCTGTGGCCAGCCGACGACGGCCGGCACCTGCCTTTTCTGCCGCCTGATGCAGAAGGCCGGGCTCGACCCCCTGATCCAGCCGCAGGTACAGGAGATGTAAAATGCTTTGCACAGGTTGTTGCTGTCCAAAACTTAGTATTGTATAATATAAGCACCGGGAATCAAAAAGGAGCTGCAGGTAAGCAGCTCCCGCTCATGTCCCAGTAGCTCAGCTGGATAGAGCAACGGACTTCTAATCCGTAGGTCGGGGGTTCGAATCCCTCCTGGGACGCCAGAAAAAAGACCGTCTTCAGGTTAAACCCTGCGGCGGTCTTTTATTTGTCATTTAAGTTTCTGTCATTTAAGTCTCGCAATAAGCAAAGGATCAATGACCGGACATTTCCAGGCGCAGGAGCCTGATTTCCCGGTCGTGCTCTTCCAGCTTGATAAAAGTTTCTACTTGTCTTCGTGCAAGGTGCTCGACTCTCTCTTCGATTCTGGCCACGGAGTTCCTGATGCTGACGAAATAATCCATGTGAACTGCGCGGGCATCGAAGAGGGCGCGGATCTTATCGATGATTTCGTTTTCGATAAGGGCTTCCATTCGTTCCATGCGCCCGGCGAGCTCCTCCTGGCCTTGTTCGAGGCCGCCGATGCGCTGCTCCACGTTGCCGATGCGTTGGTCCATATTGCCGACACATTGATTCAAGGCCTTTAATTCACCGAGGATCTCTTTCAGCAGTTGCTCGGACATGGATCGTTCCCCCCTTTCAATTATATTTCCCTCGCGGGTAATCGTGGGCTTACTAGGAAATCTAGGGATACATCGAAGAAGCCGGCAAAGACATCTCCACCTGCTGAGTTTTTGTTTTACAGGCCGACCCTGGCGCGGGCGAAGGGTTCCATGTGGCCGCGCACGTTGAGGCTCTTGGACATGACGATCATTTCCCCATCTTCCAGGGGTATGCCTGTTCTGGGGTGAGGTCCTATCTGCTCTATCAGCCATTCCTTGAACAACTGCAGTCCTCCCATGTTAACCGGGAAACCGCCCCAGAGATCCCAGGCCCGGAAGTAAACATAAAAGTGCATCCGGTAGACGCCGGCCTTCCTGTCCAGGCGAATTTTGGTATCGATTAACCGGAGGCAGGGCAGGGACTTCCCCCTGGCCAGATCGGACGGGGAAGCGACTTCAATACACCCCTTGACATGATCAAAGCCATAAGTACGATAAAAACGGATCAGATCTTCCACCTGCTGGCAGATCCGTTCCCCGTAAGTGTAAGATTCGCCCTCCGACCTGTATGGATTGAGGATGTAGGTGGCAAAATATTCCTCAATCTTGTCCATGGTGGTGGGCGGAGCCGGAATTCCCAGCCCGGGTGGCAGGATATCGCAAAGGGGCCGCTCCCAGGGGTGGGTGATCTGGCAGGTTATGAAATCAAATTCCCGCCGGCTGTTGTCGCAGCGTCCATGTTCATCGGCGCCACCGCCCCATTCGGGGAAATAGGTGTAGGCATCAATTTCAAACAATTTTTTTAAGAGCAGGTACCAGGCTTCGGGTAAGTTTCTGGCCCGGATAAAAACTGGCTCCAGGTATTCCCTCTGTTCTTCCACCATGCCGGACTCTCCTTTTCTTGGTATGGGTACGGTATGAATTTAACATCCAGGAAGTTTTGGGTCAAGAGGTAAGGGTCGGGTGCATCATTTGCAGCATGGGGAATTAACAGAAAGGTTTTTGCCTTTTTTATCGTATAGGTATAATGCCTGCCTGTGTATGAAAATGATCTGTTCGGGAGGTTATAAGGTGAGTTCTGTGATTCTGGTAAAGCATCCCCTGGTAAGTGACCGGCTGAGGACCCTGCGGGACCGGGAAACTAACACCGAGCTGTTTCGCAGGGCTTTAAGGGAACTGGGGTTGATTCTGGCCGTTGAGGCGACCCGCCACCTGTCCACCAGGGAAACCACCGTGGTAACACCTCTCGGGGTGGAGGCCCGGGTTGAAGAGGTGGATTCCTCCAGATGCCTGCTGGTGCCCGTGCTGCGGGCGGGTCTCGGTTTTCTGGACTGCTTTCTGGAGTTTCTGCCCCGGGCCAGGGTGGCCCACGTGGGGGTTGCCAGAAACCACGATACCCTGGAAGCGGAAGTATATTTGAGTTCAGTGCCTTTAAACGCGACGGAATACGATCACGTTTTTATCCTGGATCCGATGCTGGCCACGGGAAACAGCAGCGTGAAAGTCCTGGAACTGCTGCAGTTGCGGGGATACTCACCCGGCAAGGTGGTGCTGGTTTGCGGGTTTGCCGTGGAAGCCGGGATAACGCAGGTCTGTCTGAAATTCCCCGGGGTCCGCATTGTAACGGCGGCCATAGATCCGGAACTGAACGACCTCGGCTATATAGTACCCGGGCTGGGGGATGCGGGGGACAGGCTCTATTTGCTTTAAGAAGTCACATGGCCACCCTTGCGGGTGGCCCGCTTTTCTGGAAATATAATGATTATTTCAGGCGGAGTTGCTTCAGTTCCTTCAGGCTGCTGAGATCGTTCATTTTGACCAGATGGTCCGAGATGGTATAAAGCACATCCTCGATATACAACGCCCTTTTAACGGGTGTGGCTTCTTCCCCTTCCCGGTAACTGCCGCTGCCGTGGGCTACTTTCCCCTTCAGCTTTGTCCCGCCCTCCGGGGAGATGTTGAAAACGTATGCCCCGTACCAGAATCTGGCCGGAGGTGCTTGTTCTCCCGCGGAAGTTAAAATACGGACAGGAGGAGAAAAGGATACGGGAATGACCAGCAAGTTCCTGGAACGATCGAAGAGTACGGCCCTGTGATCATAAAGTGCCGGTGAATCGGCGTCCTGGCCGCTGATGACATAGCTGGCCTTTTCCCTGGGGCTGGCCGGATTGCTCACGTCAAAAAGTGAAATTTTCAACCCTTCTTCCCGGGGGGTGGGGGGTGAGAAGATAAGGGGTCTCGGCTGCTCAACCGTTCCATCCCCTGCCTTGACCTCCCTGCCGATGCCAATCAGATAATTTTCATCATACGGGTGCAGGTAGGTGGAGTAGCCGGGTATTTTTAATTCGCCGGCCAGTACGGGCTGCCGCGGGTTCTTTAAGTCCACCACAAAAAGCGGATCTATATTCCGGAAGGTAACCAGGTAGGCCCGGTCACCCATAAACCGGGCGGCGTAGATTCTTTCGGTGGGAGCCAGCCCCTCTAACTTCCCGACGGGGCGCAGGTTTTTATCCAGCACATAGATGTTGTTTCTTGGTATCACCTGCCCGCTGAAGATGGAAGTGCCGGTGCTGGTGGTGGCTATTCTGAACATTCCCCGGTGTTCGTCCATGGAAAACTGGTTCAGGACGTGGCCGGGCACTTCACCCCGGCAGAGGTAATCAACCCGGTCCTGGTTGACGGCCAGCTTGTGGATAACCGTCTTATCCCTTTCGCGGGCCAGATCTTCCTCCCATTTCTGGTGCAGGGCGAATAGCTTCGTTCTCAAAGCATTTGCTCTCTGCTCATCCAGTGTCTGGAGATAATTATCGAGCAGCACATCCAGTTGCTGTAATTGCCGGGCCGGGTCCTCCACCTTCTTAAGGTCGGCCAGTTTTTTCCCCACCCCGGGCGGTACCAGCCGGGTCACATCATCCAGGAGGCGGTTGGTGAAGGTTATATAATCCGGGGTTTTAAAACCGGTAAGATAGATATTTTCTGAAGAGGCATAAATATTTTGCGAAATACCGGTGAGGAATGTTTTGCTGGTTGTTTTGTTGTCCTGCAGATTTATGGTCAGGATGGTGGTATAGCAATAGGCATAATCCGGGTGGGGAAAATAGTAAATCTTTGAGGGGGGAATGACTTCGGCCCGTCCGTTAATGTTGATGGCAGGAAGTTCCACCCCGCCGGCGGGATCCGCGCCGGAATAAACAGGCATATTCAGGATTGCATAAACATAATCCCCAATCATACGGGAAGTGACGTAATCTGCCCGGCAGGTAATGTTACTTTCCAGTACGGGTTTATTTTTGTTTTCCACATTGTAGACCCGGATAAAGATCCCCGGTTGCCCGGCCTGGTAGCCAAACACCACCACCCTGCTATTATTGATTAAAATCTCCAGCGGCTGGCCCTCGCAGGAGATGGTGGAGATTATTTTCGCTTCCCCGGCCGGGTAGGCCCGGACAATAACCACCTTGCTACCGGAGAGGAGGTACAGGTAACGGCCGTCACTTTTCACCGCGTCTGCCTCATCCACCCCGGTTACCTGAACGTTGGTGCGGGAAAAGTCCGCTGCCGACGGCTCTTTACCGGATTCCTTTACACTTTCCTGCTCTATCATAGCCCGCATCATGTCCCGGGGGACACCATAGGTCAATGCCGGGACGGCACGTTCCCCACCGGTCAGGAGCCGGTCGATTTCACGGGCCAGGTTAGTGTTCTGGTGGATGTAATTCACCAGTTCTCCGTAAGAGGCAAAACTTTTAATTTCCGCGGCCCGGGCCGGTAGAGGTGACAGCGTGCTGCCATACAGGGTTATGCCGGCAGCCAGGATAAAGACAGCACAAATGAACAGGGCAATCCACCTTTGCATTTCTCCTCCTCCTTATCTTTTTTTGCCGGGTCGTTCACAGGTTATGACGTAAAGGCCGTGTCAAAAGTTCCCTTTTCTTCCGGCGGGGATAGGGCTGCCGGCAGGGAATTGGACCCCGGAGCCTGAATGTATAACTAAATCTAAAAATAAACTGGAAAAGGTGTTTGCCCGGATGAGTCGCGGGGAAAGAAAAAAAGATCCTGGTATCAAAACCATGTTGTCCTCACTTCGTCACAGAAATTTCCGGTTGTTCTGGATGGGTCAGTGTGTTTCCCTGGTGGGTACGTGGATGCAGAACATGGCCCAATCCTGGCTGGTGCTGGAGCTGACCGGTTCCCCGTTTTTGCTGGGGCTGGTGGGAGCCCTGCAGTTCATCCCGCTTCTCCTCTTCGCCCTGTTTACCGGCGCTGTGGCCGACCGCCTGCCCAGGCGCCCGCTTTTGTTGTTTACCCAGGGCATGTCCATGCTCATTGCCTTTGCCCTGGGTTTGCTCACCCTTTTTCACGTGGTCCAGTACTGGCATGTGGCCGTGCTGGCGTTCCTGCTGGGAACCATGAATTCCCTGGATATGCCGGCAAGGCAGGCCTTTGTGATCGAGCTGGTGGGCCGGGAGGATCTGATGAATGCCATTGCCCTCAACTCTTCCGTGTTCAACGGGGCGCGCATCATTGGCCCGGCTGTGGCCGGCCTGGTTATCAATACGGTGGGTATTGCCGCCTGTTTCCTGGCCAATGCGGCCAGCTTCTTATTTGTGCTGGCCGGCCTTCTATTGATCCGTTTAAATGAGGAAAAGGTTGCCCGGGAAGAGCAGAAAAACCTGTGGGAGGAGGTGCGGGAAGGGCTTGTTTATATCCGTTCCAGCCCGGTGGTGTTCATTGTCCTGGCCATGGTAGGCGCTATGAGCACCTTAACCTTCAACTTTAACGTGCTGGTGCCTGTTTTTGCCCGGGACGTGCTGCACTGGGAGGCACAGGGCTTCGGCTTTCTCATGTCTGCCACGGGGCTGGGGGCCTTTGCCGGCGCCCTTACCCTGGCCTACCTCAGCAATCGCGGTCCCCGGGCCAGGTTGCTCCTGGCTGCCGCTGCCGGCTTATCCGTATGTGAGCTCCTGCTGGCCCTGGTCCGCTATCATTATCCGGCTTTAGTGTTGCTCTGCTTTGCCGGCTTTACGGTAAGTATTTTCAGCGCTTCCGCCAATACCACCATCCAGATTAACGTTTCCGATCACCTGCGGGGCCGGGTGATGAGCGTATATTCCCTGGTTTTCATCGGGCTGGCACCGGTAGGTAATTTCTTGAGCGGTACTGTGGCCAGCTTTTGGGGCGCCCCGGCCGGGTTTGCCCTGGGCGGCGGTCTGGCCCTGCTGATTTTACTTTTCCTGGGCAGGCGGTTGCTGCGCCACCAGCATGCCCCTGCTTCTTAAGCTAAATGAGCAGCCTTTAGTAAAACAAAAATCCGGGGAACTCTGTGGGGTTCCCCGGTGCGCCAAAGGGGTTTTGTTTTAATGGATGGCCGTGAGGAAGGCTCCGGCGGCCACGGCCGTGCCGATTACGCCGGCCACGTTTGGCCCCATGGCGTGCATGAGCAGGTAGTTCTGCGGGTTGGCTTCTGCGCCCAGCTGGTGCACCACCCGGGCGGCCATAGGAACTGCGGATACTCCTGCCGCACCGATCAACGGGTTGACCTTGTTCGTCGTAAACAAGTTCATGATCTTGGCGATCAGGATGCCGCCCGCAGACGCAAAGGCAAAGGCCACAATGCCGAGAATGAAGATGTAAATGGTCTGGGGCTTGAGGAAATTTTCCGCGGACATGGTGGCACCCACGCCCAGGCCCAGAATGATGGTCACAATATTCATCAGCTCATTGCGCGAAACGTCGGTGAGGCGCTGGACCACACCCGATTCCATGAACAGGTTGCCCAGCATGAACATGGCGATCAGGGGTGCCGATTTGGGCACCAGCAGGATAATCACCAGGCTGGCCAGCAGGGGAAAGAGGATTTTTTCTCCCTTGCTCACCGGGCGCATTTGCTTCATAACCATGGCCCTTTCTTTAGGGGTGGTCAGCAGCCTGGCCACCGGGGGGATAATCAGGGGTACCAGGGCCATGTAGGAATAAGCGGCTACGGAAACCGCTCCCATCAGATGCGGAGCCAGGTTGGCCGAAAGGAAGATGGTGGTGGGACCGTCCGCACCGCCGATAATGCCTATAACAGCCGCTTCGGCAATGCTGAAACCAAACAACAGGGCGGTGAAAAAGGCTGCGTAAACTCCCAGCTGGGCGGCTGCACCCAGCAGTAAAGTCTTGGGGTTGGCAATTACCGGACCGAAGTCGGTCATGGCTCCCAGGCCGAGGAAGATCAGGGGCGGGATTAATTCGTTCTGAATCCCGTTATGAAAGAACATATAGAACAGCCCCCCCTGTTCCATTAACCCGGTGAGGGGGAAATTGGCGGCGAAAATGCCAAAACTGATCGGTACCAGCAAAAGGGGCTCGACCCCTTTTTTTATGGCCAGGTACATGAGGATAAAGGCAATGATCCACATGATTAAATTGCCCGGGGTTAAGCTGAGAAACCCTGTGCTGTTGATGACCTGGGTCAACTGCTCCAGCATGGCCATTCCCCCTCCCCTACTCCAGAACCAGGATAACCGTATCCGGGTTGACTACATCGCCCGGGTTGGCTTTAATTTCCCTGACCGTACCGCTGGCCGGGGCATAAATTTTGACGTACATTTTCATGGCTTCAATGGTGGCCACGGGATCGTTTTCCTTTACCTGATCCCCCACATTAACATCGATAGAAACCAGCTTGCCCACCATGGGTGAGTTGACCGGGGTAGCCATTTAGAGCACCTCCTTTCCTAATGAATGGTGGCTGTTTTTCCCTGGACTGGTCCCTGCTGGGATTGCTGGGCAGCAACTTTTTTCCTGGCGCTGGTTGCAAAAAGCCAGCCGCAAAAGCTTACTGCCGCGCTTAGTATGCCCAGGGCCAGAAATACCGAAACAATACCGCTGATGGCTACGACAAGGGCACTGGTCCAGTCGATCATTTGCTAACCCTCCTTAATTTTTATTTTTTATAAATCCCTGCTAAAAAATTGATCCGGCTTTAGTATATTGGGAGAACCAGTTTTTGCTTATTGTATTCAACAAACAGTATATTGTATACAAGACTAAAATGCAATACTTTCTAAAATGAATATTCAAAATTCTACACATTGGAAATCGCGTCTTCTTTCTTATATAATTTAAGAAAGAGGTATTGCTACTTTTTAGAAACGCTCCGGGAGCCATAAGCCCTGCCAGCTGTAGGGATATCCGGTGTTTTAATTTTAACGGAATTTCATATTGCAGTTTTGCCTGGCATCAGGTAAAATAGCTTACTAGTTATAGCTTGCATAAATCGGGCCAGCAGAGGCTTGCAGGGAAAAATATTTGCTATAAAAATTTTAAGGAACGGTGGATAATAAACCTTTTTTCTGGAGGAAATATCCTGGGGCCGTAGAATTAAGTATTTACCTTAAAATCTGGATACACTATAATACCGTGCGGACTATTATGGCAAAAGAGGCCAGATCTGGTTATTTAAAAAGCGTTATAAGGGGGAGCATAGATGAAAGCTAACGCGGAAAGAATAGAAAAAAATACTGTTTTACTGGAAGTAGAGGTAGAAGCCGATCAATTTTCCCAGGCAATGGATAGAGCCTACCGGAAGCTGGTCAAAAAGGTTAACGTGCCCGGTTTCCGGCCTGGTAAAGCTCCCCGGATTATCCTGGAGCGGCATATCGGCAAGCAGGCACTGGTGGATGAGGCAGTGGAAATGCTAATTCCGGAAGCCTATTTTAAGGCGGTGCAGGATACGGGTATTGAGCCGGTGGCCCAGCCCCAGCTGGAACTGGTTCAGGTGGAAGAAGGCAAGCCGGTAGTTTTTAAGGCCAGAGTGGTGGTTAAGCCGGAAGTAGAGCTGGGCGAGTATAAAGGTCTGGAGGTAAGCCAGCCCAGCACCGAGGTAACGCCTGAGGATGTGCAAAAGGAACTGGAGCGCCTGCAAAACCGTCACGCCAAGCTGGTAAGCCTCGATGAGGGCACGGTTGAGCAGGGAGACTTTGTTACCGTTGACTTCGAGGGCCGGGTGGACGGTGAAACCTTTGAAGGCGGGCAGGCTACCGATTATACCCTGGAAGTGGGTAATGCCGGGTTGCTTCCCGGTTTTGAGGAACAGCTGATTGGTATGACCATCAATGAAACCAGAGACATTAAGGTGCGCTTCCCCGAAGACTATCCCAAGCCGGAGCTTTCGGGTAAGGAAGCGGTCTTTACTGTTACCGTCAAGGCCATCAAGCGCAAAGAGCTGGCCCCGCTGGATGACGAGTTTGCCAAGGATGTCAGTGAGTTTGATACCCTGGAGGAATTAAGGGCGGATCTGGAGAATAAATTAAAACAAGCTGCTGAAGCCAGGGCAAAGTCCGAAATTCGTCAGGCTGTCGTGAAAAAAGCGGTAGAAAATGCCCGGGTTGATATTCCCGAGGAAATGATTAAGAACCGCCTGGCAGAAATGATGGAGAGCCTGGAGCGCCGCCTGATGTATCAGGGCTTAACCCTGGAAAGCTACTTGAAATATTCCAACAGCAGCGTGGAGGATTTGGAAGAACGCCTCCGCCCGGATGCCCGGGATAGCCTGAAGACCATGCTGGTGCTGGATGCCATCGCCAAAGCTGAAAATATCACCGTCAGCGAAGAGGAGATACAGGCCGAAATTGAGCGGATGGCTAAAGAAATGCAACAGGATCCCGCGGTAGTGCGTAAAGTGGTGGAGGGCCAGGGTCAGCTGGATGCGGTCATAACGGGACTGGTGCGGGAAAAGGTAATCCAGTTCCTGGTGGACCACGCCAGGATCGTCGCCCCGGAAGAAAACCCGGCGACAGAGGCGAAGGAATAGTTTACAGTAAATTCCCGTTTATGACTGCTATCATGAATATCCATCCTTTACGCAGGAGGTGCCTGTGATGAACACTTTAGTGCCAATTGTTGTGGAGCAAACCAACCGTGGGGAGAGGGCCTATGATATTTACTCCCGTCTTTTAAAGGACCGGATTATTTTTATTGGTGGACCTATAGATGATCATGTGGCCAATCTGGTAATTGCGCAGATGCTTTTCCTGGAGGCTGAAGATCCGGAAAAGGATATCCACTTTTATATTAACTCCCCCGGCGGTATTGTTACTGCCGGGTTGGCCATTTATGATACCATGCAATATATCAAGCCGGATGTTTCCACCATCTGCCTGGGTCAGGCTGCCAGCATGGGTTCGTTTTTGCTGGCTGCCGGCGCTAAAGGCAAGCGCTACGCCCTGCCTTACGCCCGGATCATGCTGCACCAGCCCCTGGGCGGGGTGCAGGGTCAGGCGACGGAAATTGAGATTCATGCCCGGGAGATCCTGCGCATAAAGGATATTTTGAATGAACTGCTGGCCAAACATACAGGCCAGCCCAGGGAAAAAATTGCCCGGGATACCGATCGCGACTTCTTTATGTCCGCTCAAGAGGCAAAAGAATATGGTATCATCGATGAGGTGTTGACCTACCGCAAGTCAAAATAAAAGAGGTGTTTTACTATGTTTAACGACAAAGGTCAGCTCAAGTGCTCCTTTTGCGGTAAGCTCCAGGACCAGGTCAAGAAACTGGTGGCCGGTCCCGGAGTGTATATTTGCGATGAGTGCATTGAGCTTTGCAACGAAATTATTGAAGAAGAACTGAACGAGGACCTCGGGCTTGATATGGGTGATATCCCGAAGCCCAAGGAAATAAAGGAAATCCTGGATCAGTATGTCATCGGCCAGGAACAGGCCAAGAAAACCCTGGCCGTGGCAGTTTACAACCACTACAAGCGGATAAACCTGGGTGGTAAGATAGATGATGTGGAACTGCAGAAGAGCAACATCATCATGCTGGGGCCCACGGGCTGCGGTAAAACGCTGCTGGCCCAGACCCTGGCGCGGTTGCTCAATGTTCCCTTTGCCATTGCCGATGCCACGTCCTTAACCGAAGCCGGTTATGTGGGGGAGGACGTGGAAAACATCCTGTTAAAGCTAATCCAGGCAGCCGACTATGATGTGGAAAAGGCGGAAAAAGGCATCGTTTACATTGACGAAATCGATAAGATCGCCCGCAAGTCGGAGAACCCGTCCATAACCCGGGACGTATCCGGTGAGGGCGTGCAGCAGGCCCTTTTAAAAATCCTGGAGGGTACTGTGGCCAGCGTGCCGCCCCAGGGAGGACGCAAGCATCCTCATCAGGAGTTCATCCAGCTGGATACCACCAATATCCTGTTTATCTGCGGCGGTGCCTTTGACGGCATCGAGAAAATTATCCAGAACCGCATTGGGAAAAAGGGCCTGGGGTTTGGTGCCGAGATCCAGAGCAGGCGGGATCAGAAGATAGGGGAAATATTGAGACATATCCTGCCGGAAGACCTGCTTAAATACGGTCTTATCCCCGAGTTTGTCGGCCGCCTGCCCATAATCGTCACCCTTGATGCCCTGGATGAAGAGGCGCTCATCCGTATCCTGACCGAGCCCAAGAATGCCCTGGTCAAACAGTATGAGAAGCTCTTTGAGCTCGACGGGGTTAGCCTGGAGTTCCACCCCGACGCCCTGCGCACGGTGGCCCAGGAGGCCCTCAAGCGCAACACCGGTGCCCGGGGATTGCGGGCCATCCTGGAGGACATCATGCTGGATGTGATGTACGAGATTCCCTCCCGGGAAGATATTGCCAGGGTAATCATTACCAAAGAAACCATTCTGAAAAAGGAAAAACCCCTCGTGGTGGCGATGGATCGCAAGAAAAAGAAAGAGGAAACGGCCTGAACCGGAGTATAGAGCAAACCTGGGAAGCGCACGTTACGGCACGTGCGCTTTTGTTATTGCAGAGAAAATTGTGTTTTAACCGGGGCTCATTTATCTGTAAAAAAAGACAGGCTGCTGGAAATGGTGTTTTTAGATGCATAAAAAGGGCAATAATAGATCCTGCCAGAAAACAAGGCAAGGAGGCATGAACGTGGCAGAGTTTCCCGGGGGATTGGGCAGTTTTATTACCTTTGTCCAGGTTTTCTTCGGAGTAATCATCGGTCTTTACTTCTGGAACCTGTTGAAAGCCCAGCAGGGCAACCGGACGGCCGTGGAAAGGGAGTCCCGCAAAGAAATAGAGAAACTGCAGCGGCTGCGGTCCATTTCCCTTACCGAGCCGCTGGCAGAAAAAACCCGGCCCAGCAAATTTGAAGAAATTATCGGCCAGGAAGAAGGTTTGCGTTCCCTGCGGGCGGCCCTGTGTGGACCCAATCCCCAGCACGTCATTATTTACGGCCCGCCCGGGGTGGGCAAAACTGCGGCGGCCAGGCTGGTGCTGGAGGAGGCCAAAAAAAATCCCCACTCTCCTTTTAAAGAAAATGCCAGGTTTGTGGAGGTGGACGCCACCACCGCCCGCTTTGATGAGCGGGGAATCGCCGATCCCCTGATTGGTTCGGTACATGATCCCATTTATCAGGGGGCCGGGCCCATGGGCATGGCGGGCATACCCCAGCCCAAGCCGGGTGCAGTGACCAGAGCCCACGGGGGGATACTTTTTATCGATGAAATAGGTGAACTTCACCCCATTCAGATGAACAAGCTGCTCAAGGTAATGGAGGACCGCAGGGTTCTTCTGGAGAGCGCCTATTATAATTCCGAGGATCCCAATATTCCCGGTCACATCCATGATATCTTTCAGAACGGCCTGCCCGCGGACTTCCGCCTGGTGGGGGCTACCACCCGCACCCCGGAGGAAATTCCTCCGGCACTGCGCTCCCGCTGCCTGGAGATCTTTTTCCGCCCCCTGCTGCCGCATGAAATAGAAATTATTGCCGCCAACGCCGCCCGCAAGGTTGGTTTTCCCCTGGACGAGCGGGGGCTGGCGGTGATCAAAAAATTCGCCACCAATGGTAGAGAGGCGGTCAACATTGTGCAGATAGCCGCCGGCATTGCCCTCACCGAGGGGCGCCAGCAGATCAGGGCGGCCGATGTGGAATGGGTGGTTCACAGCGGCCAGTACAGTCCCCGGCCCGAAAAAAAAGTGGCTTCCCAGCCCCAGGTGGGCCTGGTCAATGGCCTGGCCGTTTACGGCCCCAACATGGGGACGCTTCTGGAGATTGAAGCCAACGCCCTGCCTGCCCCCCGGGGCCAGGGCAGGGTAATAGTGACCGGGGTGGTGGATGAGGAAGAGGTAAACGGCCGGGGACGGACCATACGCCGTAAAAGTATGGCCCGCGGGGCGGTGGAAAACGTGCTCACCGTCTTACGCCGCACCACCGGTGTGGATCCCCGGGACTACGATATCCACGTGAATTTTCCCGGCGGCATTCCCGTGGACGGGCCTTCGGCCGGGGTGGCGGTGGCCACGGCGGTATACTCGGCCATTACCGGTATCCCGGTGGATAACCGGGTGGCCATGACCGGCGAGGTTTCCATACGCGGCCTTGTGCTGCCTGTAGGGGGGATTGTGCCCAAGGTGGAGGCTGCCCGCCAGGCGGGGGCCAGGAAGGTTTTCATCCCCCGGGAAAATTATCAGGAGCTTTTCCGGGACCTTGAGGATGTGGAAGTGGTTCCGGTGGACAGGCTGGAAGAGGTGCTCAAGGCGGCCCTGGTGGAGCAACCCGGGACCTCCCCTAAAGGTGTCCTGCCGGCGCCGCGGGAAGTGCTGGTGGCGGCGGGGGTGGCCTCCTCCTCCGGTTTCCCGGCAAACCATTGTCCCGGAAGCTGAAGGCTGTTGACAAACTCCTTATGTGCCCTGGTTTTATAGGAGGAGCGACCTGGAGTGAGCGCTGCCGGGCCAGGCTACGTGCCGCGGACAGGATGTCCGCGGAGGCCACCTGAACACTGGATGTGTGAATGTGGCCGGTACCCGCCGAAGACCGGAGCCGGGGCCTTTCGGCCCGGCCAGCGAAACGACCGGGAGCGACGACTAAAACCAGGGCACATTCCAGAATACTTTGTTAACAGGCTGACCCGGTGCTTATGCGCCGGGTTCTTCTTTTCAAGCACCACTTATTGCTATGGCAGTAATGCCGGGTGTATGTTAAAATAGTGATGTATCTGGCCGGAACGCAGAACCTGTATAGAAGAGGAGGTGCAGCTATGGAGCCGGTAGTAAAAGTCTTACCATTGCTGCCGCTAAGGGGGATTCTGGTTTTTCCCTACATGGTCATCCACCTCGACGTGGGTAGGGAAAAGTCAGTGCAGGCCATTGAGCAGGCCATGATGAATGATCGCATTATTTTCCTGGCTACCCAGAAAGAAGCTCAGACTGACGATCCTGGCGTTGATGATATATACCGTATTGGTAGCGTGGCGGAAGTAAAGCAGCTTCTCAAGCTGCCCGGAGGCACCATCCGGGTGCTGGTGGAAGGTCTTGCTCGCGGCTTTATCAGGCGTTACCTGGCCCACGAACCTTACTTCAAGGTGGAAGTGGAGCAGTACAGCGAAAACTTTGTTAAAACTCCTGAAATTGAGGCTCTGATGCGCAACCTGGTGCATCAGTTCGAGCAGTATGTAAAACTCTCCAAGCGCATCCCGCCGGAGACAGTGGTTTCGGTGGTCAACCTGGAGGAGCCGGGGCGGCTGGCCGATATTGTTGCCTCCCATCTACCCCTGCGCATTGAAGAAAAACAGCAGGTGCTGGAGGCCGTGGATATCGTCAAGCGGCTGGAAGGCCTGTGCGCCCTGGTGGCCAGGGAGCTGGAGATTGTGGAGCTCGAGCGCAAGATTAATATCCGCGTCCGCAAGCAGATGGAAAAAACCCAGAAAGAATATTACCTGCGGGAGCAGATGAAAGCCATCCAGCGGGAACTGGGTGAGAAAGACGAGCGGGTGGCGGAAGGTGAGGAATACCGGGAGAAAATTGCCGAGGCCAGGTTGCCCAAAGAAGTGGAAGAAAAGGCCTTAAAAGAAGTGGAGCGCCTGGAAAAAATGCCACCCATGGCGGCGGAATCGGCAGTTATTCGCAATTACCTGGACTGGTTGCTGGCCCTGCCCTGGAGCAAGAGTACCAGAGACCGGCTGGATATCAAGGCTGCGGAAGCCATCCTGGATGAAGACCACTACGGTCTTACCGAGGTCAAGGAGCGGATTCTGGAATACCTGGCCATCCGCAAGCTATCCAAGAAATTGAAGGGGCCTATCCTGTGCTTTGTGGGACCGCCCGGAGTTGGTAAAACCTCCCTTGGCCGTTCCATTGCCCGGGCCCTGGAACGCAAGTTTGTGCGTATTTCCCTGGGCGGCGTGCGGGATGAAGCGGAAATCCGCGGCCACCGCCGCACATATGTGGGGGCGTTACCGGGCAGGATAATTCAGGGGATGAGGAATGCCGGTTCTAAAAATCCGGTGTTCTTGCTGGATGAAATTGATAAGATGAGCATGGACTTCCGGGGTGACCCTTCGGCAGCCCTGCTGGAAGTGCTGGACCCGGAGCAGAATAACAGTTTCAGCGACCACTACATTGAGGTGCCTTTTGACCTTTCCAACGTCCTGTTCATCACCACAGCCAATGTCCAGCACAACATTCCGCGGCCTCTTCTGGACCGGATGGAAGTGATCCAGATTTCCGGTTATACAGAAGAGGAAAAGGTGCAGATTGCTTTAAGACACCTCATACCCAAGCAGCTGAAGGAGCACGGGCTGACCCCGGAAATGTTCAGCATTTCAGAAAAAGCTCTGCGCCGGGTGATCCGGGAATATACCCGGGAAAGCGGGGTCCGCAACCTGGAGCGGCAGATAGCCGCCCTTTGCCGCAAGGCTGCCCGGCAGATTGTTACGGAGGAAGCAACTAAGGTTCGCATCACCGTGCAGAACCTGGAGCACTACCTGGGAACACCCAAGTACCGGTACGGGGTGGCCGAACAGGAGGACCAGGTGGGTGTGGCCACCGGCCTGGCCTGGACCGAGGTCGGGGGAGACACCCTGGCCATCGAGGTTACCATTTACCGGGGCACCGGCCGCCTTACCTTAACGGGTAAACTGGGTGAAGTGATGAAGGAATCGGCTCAAGCCAGCTACAGCTATGTGCGGAGCCGGGCCAGCCAGCTGGGTATCGACGAGGAGATATTTGATAAGCGCGATATTCACATCCATGTTCCGGAGGGGGCCATTCCCAAGGACGGGCCTTCGGCCGGTATTACCATGGCCTGTGCCCTGGCTTCGGCCTTTACGGGGCGCAAGGTGCGTCATGATGTGGCCATGACCGGGGAAATTACCCTGCGGGGGCGCGTGCTGCCTGTGGGCGGCATCAAGGAAAAGGTACTGGCTGCGCACCGGGCGGGGATCACCACGGTAATTCTGCCCCGGGATAACCGCAAGGAGCTGGATGAAATACCGGCCAACGTCAGGAACAGGATGCAGTTCATTCAGGTGGAGCATATGGATGAGGTTCTGCAGGTTGCTCTCCTGGACAAGGAAGAGGCGCCGGAAACCGCCGAACTGGGCCCTTCCCCGGGGGAAGTGGAAGAAGTTTCCTACCAGCCTGTAATACCGGTTAAGGAGGATCCCTCCGCAATCCATGAACATCGTTTCTGCTCAATTTGTTAAAAGTGTAGCCGATTTAAAACAATGCCCGGCCGGGGGAAGGCCTGAAATTGCCCTGGCCGGGCGCTCCAATGTAGGGAAGTCTTCCCTTTTAAACTGCCTGGTCAACCGCCATAACCTGGCCCGCACCAGCAATACCCCGGGCAGGACCCGTACCCTGAATTTCTACCTGATTAACAACAGGTTTTACCTGGTGGACCTGCCGGGGTACGGCTTTGCCCGGGTGCCGGAAAAGATGCGGGCCGGCTGGGGGCCCCTGATCGAGGGTTACCTCACTCACCGCCCGGAGTTAAGGGGTGTGCTCCAGCTCGTGGACGTGCGCCACCCTCCCACCGCCCAGGACGTGCAGCTTTACCAGTGGCTGAAATATCACGGCCTGCCTGCAGTGGTGGTGGCCACCAAGGCAGATAAACTTTCCCGGAGCCAGGGACTGCGCCAGCTTCAGGTAATCCGGCAGGTTCTCGGTTTAAGCGGGGACGACCTTTTAATTAAATTTTCCGCCCGTACCCGCGAGGGGCGGGAAGAGCTCTGGCGCATCATTGAAAGGTGGGTAAATTGAGCTTTAAACGTTCCAGCCAGCGTGGCTTTTCCTTTTCGGGTACATATTCCACCATTTCCAGGGCTGTCCGGGCAAACCGGTTGTTCACCATTTGCTCCGGAGGGATCTTCCGGGGTATTTCCCGGGCCTGATCCAGCAGGTCGAGGAGGTAGTTGAATCTTTCCGGAGCGATGACCGGGCTGGCCGTCCAGGTATCCTGTTTGCGGTAACGCTCGATGGCCTGGAGAAGAACACTTTCATCTACATCTTTGAAGTACGGTTTGACCACCCGGGCAGCCTCCTGGCTGTTCTGATGGGCCAGCCAGAGCTGGGCCTTATACAGGGCGTTGGTAAAGCGCTGCAGGGTGACGGGGTTGTTGCGGATAAAACCCGCTCTGGCCACGTAAACTGCTGCCGGCAGGGGGCCCGTTTCCTTCCCCAGGGAGGCCACCACCCGGCCCGAACCGCCATTTTCCACCATTGAGGCTTGGGGTTCGGGCAGGAGGATGAAATCGCCGGAACCCGCAGAAAAAGCTCCTATGCGTAAAGAAGCCGGGATATTGGTGTAAAGGGTCACCTCCCGGTAGGGAGCAAGGCCATTTTCCCTTAAGAGCCCTTCCAGGAGTACCGTTTCCCTGCTTTCGGGCCAGCCGGCAATGACGGTCTTATCCTTCAGCGAGGTCCAGGTAAAAGGTTCTTTTGCCTGGCGGGCCAGGAGGAAATGGCTGTCCCGCTGGGTTACGGCGGCAAAGGCCACCAGGTCGCCCGGAGAACCTTCCAGCCGGCTGTAAATGGCCTGTTCCAGGCCCACCAGGGCCACATCGGCCCGTTCCCGGGCCAGGGCGGGTAGCAGTGTTTGTTCCGTGGACATGCTTTCCAACCTCACTTCCAGCCCCTGCTCTTTATAAAAGCCCAGGGCCAGGGCAAGGTAATGGGGCAGGTGATATACCGAGGGAGGGCCTTCCACCAGCCGGATAACCTTGGTTTCAGGTTGCGGCTGGCCGAGCTTTTGCACCAGAACAACCCCTGCTGCCAGGGCCAGGCTCAGAACCAACAGGAGCAGCAGTAATAACCTGGGCCTGCCCACTCTCAACACCCCCATATTTTCCAAAATCGTTTTTCCTTTTAATTCTATTTAACGGTTAGCATTTAATGCCAGAAATTAACCTGGATGTTGCTAAAAGAATGGGGAGCACATTATAATGTTCACAGATTATAGAGATAAGGAGAGGCAAGATGACCCGGTTTGATATGCCTACCACTTACGACCCCGGGGCGGTGGAAGAAAGGTGGTACCGCTTCTGGGAGGAAAACAAGTTTTTCCATACGGAAGTTGATGCCCGTAAACCCTTTTCCATTGTCATGCCCCCGCCCAATGTCACCGGGCAGCTGCACATGGGGCATGCCCTGGACAATACCCTGCAGGACATCCTGATCCGCTGGCGCCGCATGCAGGGTTACAATACCCTGTGGCTTCCCGGTACTGACCACGCGGGCATTGCCACCCAGGCCAGGGTGGAAGAACATCTGGCGAAAGAGGGCAGGAGCAAGTATGACCTGGGCCGGGAGAAGTTCCTGGAACGGGTCTGGGCCTGGAAGGAACAGTATGGGGGGCGCATAACCCACCAGCTGCGCCGGCTGGGTGCCTCCTGCGACTGGGACCGGGAGCGCTTTACCATGGATGCCGGGTGTTCGGAAGCGGTGAAGGAGGTTTTCCTGCGCCTGTATGAGGAGGGCCTCATTTACCGGGATTATTACATCGTCAACTGGTGTCCCCGCTGCCAGACCACCATATCCGATATTGAAGTGGAGCACCTGGACAAGCCCGGACAGCTTTACTACATCAAATACCCCACCAGCGACGGCCGTGATGCCATCATCATAGCCACCACCCGGCCGGAAACCATGCTGGGGGACGTGGCCGTAGCCGTTCACCCGGACGATGAACGCTACCGCCACCTGGTGGGCAGAACCCTGATCCTGCCCCTCGTGGGCCGGGAAATGCCCGTCATTGCCGATGAGTATGTGGATCCCTCCTTTGGTACCGGGGCGGTGAAGATCACGCCCGCTCACGATCCCAACGACTTTGAAGTGGGACGGCGGCACAACCTGCCCCGGGTGCAGGTGATCAACAAGGACGCGGTGATGAATGAGGAAGCTGGCCCTTACCGGGGCCTGGACCGCTGGGAATGCCGCAAGAAGATCATCAGGGATTTGCAAGAGCAGGGTTACCTGGTTAAAGTGGAGGATCACAGCCACGCCGTGGGGCACTGCTACCGCTGCAACACGGTTATCGAGCCCATGCTGTCCCGGCAGTGGTTTGTGCGCATGAAACCGCTGGCGGAACCGGCCATCCGGGCGGTCAGGGAAGGACGCATTCGTTTCATTCCGGAGCGGTTTACAAAAATATATCTGAACTGGATGGAAAACATCAGGGACTGGTGCATTTCCCGGCAGCTGTGGTGGGGGCACCGTATCCCGGTGTGGTACTGCCAGGACTGTGAGGAGGTAATTGCGTCCAAAGAACCTCCCGGGAAGTGCACCCGCTGCGGCAGCACGCACTTAGAACAGGATCCCGACGTGCTGGATACCTGGTTTTCTTCGGCCCTGTGGCCCTTTTCCACCCTGGGCTGGCCGGAAAAAACGCCGGAACTGGACTATTACTACCCCACTTCCGTGCTGGTGACAGGCCGGGATATTATCTTCTTCTGGGTGGCCCGGATGATTGTGAGCGGCCTTCATTTCATGCGGGATGTACCCTTCCGGGAGGTGTTCATCCACGGCCTGGTTCTGGACGCCCTGGGGCGCAAGATGAGCAAGTCCCTGGGTAACGGGGTGGACCCCATTGATGTTATTGAAAGTCACGGGGCGGATAGCCTGCGCTTTATGCTGGTTACCGGCAACACGCCCGGCAATGACCTGCGCTTTCACTTCGAGCGCCTGGACGGGGCCAGGAATTTTGCCAACAAGATCTGGAACGCTTCCCGCTTTGCCCTGATGAACCTGCAGGATTACGATCCTGCTTCGGCCCCGGGAAGGGAGGCCCATACCCTGGCCGACCGCTGGATCCTGAGCCGCTACCAGTCCTGCGTGCGGGATGTAACCGGGTTCCTGGAATCTTACGAGCTCGGGGAAGCAGCCCGGGTTCTTTACGAGTTCGTCTGGAATGAGTTTTGTGACTGGTATATTGAGCTGGTGAAACCCCGTCTTTACCGCGGCCAGGATCCCGTTGACCGGGCCTGCGCCCAGGACGTGCTGTCCCGGGTGCTGCGGGGGACCATGGAGCTGCTCCATCCCTTCATGCCCTTCATCACCGAAGAAATCTGGCAGCGCCTTCCGCACCGGGGGGAAACCATCATGTATGCTCCCTGGCCGGCGTTCCAGCCCGAATTGAGGGATGAAGAAGCCGAGGCCGAAATGGCTGTTCTTATGGAGATCATCCGGGCTATCCGGCACCTCAGGAGCGAAATGAACGTTCCCCCGGGCAAGACAGCAGACGTTATTCTGGTGACAGCCGGGGATCCCGTGGGAGATTTGCTCCAGCGCCATTCCGCTTACATCCAGGGGCTGGCCCGCTGCCGGGTGCAGGTAAAATCCGAACTGGACAGGGTTCCCCCGCAGGCTGCCCATGGGGTGGCCCGGGGGGTGGAGATTTACATGCCTTTAGCCGGGCTCATTGACATTGACCGGGAGCTGGCCCGCCTGAAGAAAGAGCTGGCGGCAGTGGAAAAAGAACTCCGGAAGGTGGAGGGCAAGCTGGGTAACGCCGGTTTCCTGAACAGGGCGCCGGCAGAAGTGGTGGAAAAAGAACGTTCCAGGGGCAGGGAGCTGGCCGGGAAGGCGTCGGCCATCCGGGAACGGCTGGCCCTGCTGGAAAAGGTGTAGGCAGTAAAGCCATGGTCCCGGGCTGACCTGCATTACGAGGTGACAGCGGTGAATTATGAGGAAGCTTTGACCTACTTGCAGAACCTGACCAAGTTCGGGATGAATTTCGGCCTGGGCCGGATCAGGGAGCTACTGCGCCGGCTGGGTAACCCCCAGGACAGGCTGCGGGTGGTTCACGTGGGGGGGACCAACGGTAAAGGTTCCACGGTGGCCATGGTGGCCTCGGTGCTTACCGCTGCCGGTTACCGCACGGGTACCTTTACCTCTCCCCACCTGCATTCCTATACGGAACGTTACCAGATTGACGGCGTGCAGATTTCTCCCGAACGGGTGGCTCTATTGATTGGCCAGTTAAAACCCCACCTGGATGCCATGGTGGCGCAGGGTTATGAGCATCCCACCGAATTTGAGGTCAGCACCGCCATGGCCTTCAAATATTTTGACGAGGAGCAGGTGGATTTTTTAGTTCTCGAGGTGGGGCTGGGGGGAGCCATTGATTCCACCAATGTGGTGGCCGGGCCCCTGGTCACAGTTATCACCAACGTGGCCATGGACCATATGGATTACCTGGGCCGGACCATCCGGGAAATTGCCACGGTTAAAGCCGGGATCATCAAGCCCGGCGTTCCCCTGGTAACGGCCTGCCGGGGGGAAGCCCTGGAGGTGATGGCCGGATTTTGCCGGGAGAAAGGTGCTCCCATGGTGCTGGTGGGTGAAAAAGGGGAGGATATGGCCGGCCCCGGTTTTGATCCGGCTTTCCCCTGCCGCACTGTTTTATGGGAGGCGGGCGGAGGGGAGGCCGGGCAGGGCGGGCAGTACCTGGCGGTCCGGGGCCTGCGCCGCACCTATGGCCATCTCTTCATCCCCCTGCTGGGCAGGCACCAGCTGGCTAACGCCGCCGGGGCGGTGGCAGTGCTGGATCTGCTGGCGGAACAGGGTTTTCCCATCCCGGAGGAAGCCCTGTACCGGGGCCTGGCCGGGGTTCACTGGCCGGCACGGCTGGAAATTCTCCAGCACCGCCCCCTGGTGCTCCTGGATGGTGCCCACAACCACGACGGCGCCCGCAGCCTGGCCAGGGCGTGGGACGACTACTTTCCCGGCAGGCAGGTGGTGCTGGTCATCGGGATGCTGGGAGATAAGGAACGGGGCAGGGTGGTGGCCGAGCTGGCTCCCCGGGCCCGGGCGGTGGTGGTAACCCGTCCCAACAGCCCCCGGGCCGGTGACTGGCAGCGCCTGGCTGAAGAGGCCCGCAGGTATGTACCCGAAGTTTATACCATCGAGTCCGTTCCCGGGGCCGTGGAAAAGGCCTTATCTTTAGCCCGGCCGGATGAGCTGGTGTGCATCACCGGCTCGCTGTATATGGTGGCCGAGGCCCGGGAGGTGCTCCTGGAGAAGGGGATCGGCCATGGTGTTCACGAGAGCGGGAGATTGTAGCTCAACCTTTAGGCAAAGTGTTTCCGGAATGTGCCCTGGTTTAAGTCGTCGCTCCCGGTCGTTTCGCTGGCCGGGCCTCAAGGCCTCAGCTCCGGTCTTCGGCGGGTACCGGCCACATTCACACGTCCTGTGTTCAGGTGGCCTCCGCGGACATCCTGTCCGCGGCCCCGCCTCATCCCGTCGCTTCGGCCTGGCCCGGCAGCGCTCACTCCAGGTCGCTCCTCCATTAAAACCAGGGCACATAAAGAGTTTGTCTACAGGCTGTAGCACCGGTTTATCCGGTGCTTTTTTAATTCTGGTGTCTCTGGATAAAACCTCCCCGGCCAACTCATAATACCATCTCGAAGGGGTAATTCACCATTCGCCCCGTTTCCGGGAGGTGTTCCTTTGGTCCGCATTTTAAAAAATTTTGCCCGGATTTTGCCGAAGGGCAAAAAAAGCCCCCAATCCCTCAAGGAAAGCCACGTTCAATGGGAGCAAAGCTACGAGGCCGGGGAATTGAAAAAGGTGCCCCTGAGTTCCCGGTTAAAGGACAACCTGGCCCTTATTAAGCAAATCCTGGGGCACAGCAGCGATTTGGTTATCCGCGAGCTTCAGCTTGGTGTTGACGGGGGTGTTCCCGGAGCCGTGGTGTTTATTGACGGCCTGACGGACAAGGGTACGGTTAATGATACCCTGCTCAAGGGCCTGACCCTGGAGTCCCGCATGGCCGGCCTGGGAGGGAAGAACGCCGGAAATATATTTACCCTGGTCCGCAATTTCATGGTCAATACCAGTTCGGTAAGGGAAGCCGCAACGGTATTTGAAGTGCTGGACGGGATCCTTTACGGCGACGCGGCCGTGCTGATCGAGGGGGAGACAAAGGCTCTCCTTGCTACCGCCCCCGGGTGGCCGGTGCGGAGCATCGAGGAGCCCACAAGTGAGAACCTGGTGCGGGGGCCCCGGGAGGGGTTTACCGAACTGCTGCGCACCAACACCTCCCTCATCCGCCGCCGCCTGCGCACTCCCAACCTGGTGCTGGAACGGATCACGCTGGGGGAGCGCACCCGCACCTGCGTGGAAGTCATTTATATTAGGGGCCTGGCTGCTCCCACCCTGGTGCGGGAAGTCAAGGACCGCCTTTCCCGGATCAGGGTGGACGGCATTCTTGAAAGCGGCAATATTGAGGAATTGATCGAGGACCACCCGTACTCGCCCTTCCCCCAGGTGTTCCGCACGGAACGCCCCGACCGGGTGGTGAGCATGCTTCTGGAGGGGCGGGTGGCCATTGTCACTGACGGTACGCCCTTTGTGCTGGTGGTACCGGCGGAATTTATCGTTTTTTTACAGTCTTCCGAGGATTATTACGAGCGTTTTTTCCTGGCCACAGCCGTGCGCTGGCTGCGCTACATTGCTTTTGTGGCTTCACTGATCTTACCTTCCCTGTATATATCCTTAACCACCTTTCACCAGGAGATGATCCCCACCCGGCTGCTGATCAGCATAGCGGCGTCCCGGGAGGGGGTGCCCTTCCCGGCTTTTGTGGAGGCCTTCTTAATGGAGTTTACCTTTGAGGCCTTGAGGGAGGCCGGCATCCGCCTGCCCCGGAACGTGGGCCAGGCGGTGAGCATTGTGGGGGCCCTGGTAATTGGCCAGGCGGCCGTTTCCGCCGGGATTGTCTCCAGCCTCATGGTTATCATTGTGGCCCTGACCGGGATCAGTTCTTTTGTGGCCCCGGTTTTCAGCATGGCCATTACCATGCGCCTGCTGCGTTTCCCCATGATGGTCCTGGCGGCTACCCTGGGTATTTTCGGGGTAATGATGGGGCTTCTGGCCATCCTGGTACATATGGCTTCCCTGCGTTCTTTTGGCATTCCTTACCTGGCCCCCCTGGCTCCCCTGCACACCAGCGATTTGAAAGATCTGCTGATGCGGGTTCCCCTGTGGGCCATGGATAAACGCCCATCGGAGCTGGCCAAGGGAGATCCCCTCCGCCAGGAAGAGGGCCTCAAACCTGCCCCGCCGGATAAAAGAGGCGGGCAGGGGTAAGCGGCAGGTCCGGCATTTTGTACTTGCGGCTTAAAGGGTAGTGACAACAATGAACAGGTTTCGCCTGGTTTCTCTGACGTTATTGCTGATGCTGGTAACTATCGTCTCTGGCTGCTGGGACCACCGGGAGGTGGAAGAGCTGGGCATTGTTTTGCTCACGGCCGTGGATGCCGCCCCCGGGGGCAAGATACGTGTGGTAGTGCAGACCCTGGTTCCCACGGCCGTTGCCGGCGGAGGTGGAATCACAGGTATGGGCGGTGGTGGTGGAGGTGGCGGACGTAAGCGCTACCTCGACCTGACTACGGAGGGTAGGACGGTTTTTGAGGCCATCCGCCGGATGTCCATGGAAAGCCCCCGGGAGCTTTTTTTCGCTCATAACCAGGTGATCCTTATTTCTGAAAAACTGGCCCGGGAAAGGGGGGTTGCGGAAGTGATGGATTTCTTTGAGCGCAACCGCGAGTTCCGGCGGAATACCTGGATCCTGGTGGCCAGGGGGGATCCCAGGGATATCATGGAGGTTCCCGTCCACCTGGAAACCACCCCGGCCCAGAATATCGTGGGGGTAATCAACAACCAGGAACTTTCCGCCCGTTTCGCCCCCACTCGCCTGGGGGAATTTACCGAGATGCTGGAGAGTTCAGGCGAGGAGCCCTATACGGCCATTTTGGAAGCAGTACCCAACGAGGCTTTCAGCCGCATGTCCCTGCATCCCGGGGGGGCAGGACCTGCGCCCTTTCATAACATCAAACTTACCGGGACGGCCGTCTTTCGCCGGGACAGGCTGGTGGGCTGGCTTAACGAACGGGAAACCCGGGGATTGTTGTGGGTGCGGGGGGAAGTGCGGGGCGGGCAAATCACCTTTTCCCTTCCCGGTTCCCGGGGTGAACAGAAACTGGCCGTGGAAATTTTGCGTGCCGGCCGCGGGGGAGTGAAGCTGGAACCGTTTCTGGCCGGCGGGCAGCCGGGCATGAGGGTGGAGATCAACACCCGCGTGAACCTTACCGAATCGGAAAACCTGGAGATTGATTTAAGGAATCCCCAGGTCATTTCCCGGCTGGAAAAACAGCTGGCCGGGGTAATCAAGCAGGAGGTCATGGCCTGCGTAACCAGGCTGCAGGAGGAATACCGGGCCGATGCCCTCGGCTTTGGTGAAGCGGTGCACCGCAAGTATCCCCGGGTGTGGAGGCAGGTAGAAGGAGAATGGGAGGATGTTTTCGCCACCATGCCCGTTACGGTGGAAGTGAAGGCGGTAATCCGGCGCATCGGCCTGATCAATAAGCCCCTGCGTCCCCGGTGAACATATCAAAGGAGGGTAATCTGCAATGGAGATTGCATTGCTGAGCCTGCTTTTTATCGCCATCATCGTCCTGCAGGTGCCACCCCTGGTGAAGCAGAAAATGTGGCGGGAGCTGGTTGCGTACAGCGTGCTCATGGTAGTGGCCATGTTTTACAGTTATGGCCTGGCCCTCAATATACCGCTGCCCAACCCGGCCAGGGTGGTGGAGATCGTTTTCACTCCCGTTACCTCCATGATTCAGAAGGTGCTGAGCTGATGGCCCGGGCGGGATTGGGTACCGGGAACGGTGATCCGGTTGTGTGGCCCGGCCCTGTCGGGAGCCGTGCCAGAAGCGGGGCCGGAACGGCGTTTGCGTGGGATGGGGGTGCTGGAATCCTATTCGGGCTCCGGGCGAGGGGGCTGGACTTTTGCCCGGCGGGGGGACTATAATTAATTTCAGTATAGAAAGGCCCGTCGTTTTGCAGGCGGTGGGCCTTTTTACATAAAAGGGGAGCGTGTTATGGGCCTGGATGCAGCCCTTTTATTAATCAGCCTGGGGATTATTCTGATCAGTGCCGGCGTTTTTACCAATGGTGTGGAATGGCTGGGAAGAAAACTTCAGCTTACCGAGGGGGCGGTGGGAAGCATCCTGGCCGCGGTGGGCACGGCCATGCCGGAAACGGTTATTCCCCTGATCGCCCTCCTTTTGGGGCATGGTGAAGCGGGGGAAGAAATAGGCATCGGGGCCATCCTGGGCGCGCCCTTTATGCTGGGGACCCTGGCCTTATTCATCAGCGGGGGGGCCGTGCTGGCTTTCCGCCGCCAGCGGGCTGCTAATTACCCCCGTCTGGAGCCCGATGCCGTTGTCATCCGGCGGGACCTGCTCTTCTTCCTGGTAGTTTATACACTGGCCATTGGCGCCGCTTTTTTCCCCCGCCCGTGGAAACTGGTGGTGGCAACAGGGCTGGTGGCGGCCTACATTTACTTTGTCTATGAAACCATGAGCAAGGGCCATACCCTGGATGTGGAAGAAAGTGAAGGTGACCCGCTCTACCTGTACAGGAAGGCCGGCAATCCCCCCCTGGGACTGGTTATTGTTCAGGTGCTGCTGGGTTTTCTGGGCATCGTGGGCGGGGCCAGGGTTTTTGTGGATGGCGTGGCGGATCTTTCGGCCCTGCTGGGAGTGCCCGCCCTTGTCTTCTCCCTCCTGGTGGCTCCCCTGGCCACGGAGATGCCCGAGAAATTCAACAGCGTCATCTGGCTTGCCCAGCGCAAGGATACCATGGCTCTGGGGAATATCACGGGGGCAATGGTTTTCCAGAGTTCCGTCATTCCGGCCATCGGTATTGTGCTGACGCCGTGGGTGCTGACGGAAACGGCTATCTTTAGCGCCCTGCTGGCCCTGGCCTCAGGACTGCTGACCTACCTGTTGCTCCTGTGGCGGGGTTACCTGGACGCCAGGCTTACAATGGTCTACGGCGGAATTTTTTACGCGGCCTTTGTGGCAGCGGTTCTTACCGGGAAAGTAAGCTAGGTTTACAGGTGCCCCGGGTAAAATTCCTGGTTGCAGCTTGTCAGCAGGGGAGCAAAATGATAAACTAGTACAGATAGCGCTCATTTTACTACCTGACGCCGGGTGATAACCGTGGCTAACGTGTACAGGCCTCAGAAAAGCTTCTGGTTGCTGCTGTTGCTGATGCTGATTGGAGCACTGGTGGGTGATGCGCTGGGCGTGGTACTCGTTCCCCTGTTGCCCGCGCTGAAACCCTTTACCTCTATAGGTCTTGCCCCGGCTACCCTTGATCTCCATTTTGCCCGGCTTACCCTTGGTTTTACCCTTACTTTAGGTCCCCTTACGGCTCTGGGATTGCTTCTGGGATTCCTTTTGTACCGTAAACTTTAAAGTGGAGGTTTGGCATTGTTACCCATCTACCTGGCCTCTTCTTCGCCGCGCCGGAAAATGCTGCTGGAACAGCTGGGCCTGCCATTCACTGTGGTTCCGCCCGATGTAGAAGAAGAGGAGCATGGCGGCCTGCCTCCCCGGAAACTGGTAGAGGCGCTGGCCGAAAAAAAGGCCCGGGCTGTGGCGCCCGCCATTTCCCGGGGGCTGGTACTGGCGGCGGATACTGTGGTGGTCTTCCAGGACAGGATTCTCGGCAAGCCCGCCGGTCCCCGGGAAGCCGTTTTTATGCTCAGCCTGCTGTCGGGTAATGAACACGAGGTTTATACCGGCCTGGCGGTGATGGAGAAACCTTCCGGGCGCCTGGTGGTTACCCATGAGTGTACCAGGGTCAGGTTTCGGACGCTGGAGGAGGAAGAAATAGCCAGATATGTGGCCACCGGTGAACCCCTGGATAAGGCGGGGGCCTATGCTGCCCAGGGGCTGGGGGCAATTTTTATTGCCGGAATCAAGGGTTGCTATTTTAATGTGGTGGGGCTTCCCCTGGCCCGCCTGGCCCGGGTGCTCAGGGAGTTCGGGGTGGACCCCCTGAAGTGTTTCCTCGAGAAATGAAAACCCGTCGGAGTATTCCCGGTTAAATATGTTTGTGAAGGCGGGAAGGAGCTTTGGATTCCCAGGTGTACCGTATTACCATCAAGGACATGCCTGTGGATTTGCGCCCCCGCGAGCGCATCCTGCGGGATGGGGCCGGGGTGCTGTCGGACCTGGAACTTCTGGCCGTCCTCCTGCGTACGGGTACGCCCACGGCCAGTGCCCTGGAACTGGCAGCGGCGCTCCTGGGACATTTTGGCGGCCTGCGGGGGCTGGTGGATGCATCCGTGGAAGAATTGAGCAGCGTCCGCGGGGTCGGGCCGGCCAAAGCGGCCATGCTCAAGGCTGCCCTGGAGCTGGGCCTGCGCATTGCCCGGGCGGGCAGTGAGGCGCGGCCGGTGATCAGGAGTCCCGAGGATGCCGCCCGTCTGGTTATGGAGGAAATGCGCCGCCTGGACAGGGAGCATTTCCGGGCCCTGTTGCTCAATACCAAAAACGAGGTCATTGCCCGGGAGATCGTATCTATTGGTACCCTCAATTCCTCCACGGTGCATCCCCGGGAATTGTTCAAGAATGCCATCCGCCGTAACGCGGCGGCGGTCATCCTGCTGCACAATCACCCCAGCGGCGACCCGACCCCCAGCCAGGAAGATCTGGATGTAACCAGGCGCCTCTGGGAGGCCGGGCGTATTATTGGCATTGAGGTTCTGGATCACCTGATTATCGGAGATAATAAGTACGTCAGTTTCAAGGCTGAAGGCCTGATTTAGATGAACCAGTGAGAAAGGGGAGAAAACATGCGGCTCGGGTTGTTCTCCAGGGATATGGGTATAGATCTGGGCACCGCCAACTCCCTGGTTTATGTAAAAGGTAAAGGTATTGTTTTAAGAGAACCCTCGGTGGTGGCCATAGAGCGGGACAGCGGCCAGGTTCTGGCCGTGGGGGAAGAGGCCAAGCAGATGATTGGCCGTACTCCTGGAAATATCGTGGCCATCCGCCCCATGAAGGATGGGGTAATTGCCGATTTCGACGTTACCCAGAGCATGATCAAGTATTTTATCAACAAGGCCCTGCGCAACCGCACTTTTCTTGTCCGCCCCCGGGTGGTGGTCTCGGTTCCCTCCGGGGTAACGCCGGTGGAAGAGCGGGCGGTGCGGGAAGCTGCCCTGCAGGCCGGTGCCCGGGAGGCCTATCTCATTGAGGAGCCTATGGCGGCAGCCATTGGCGCCGGCCTGCCCGTGCACGAGCCCACAGGCAATATGATCGTGGACATCGGCGGGGGTACCACGGAGGTGGCGGTAATCTCCCTGGGGGGAATTGTCACCAGCCGCTCCATCCGCATTGCTGGCGATGAAATGGATGATGCCATCATCCAGCACGTAAAGAAGGCTTATAACCTTTTGATCGGGGAACGCACGGCGGAAGAAATCAAGATCGAGATTGGGACCGCCTACCCCACCGGAGAGGTTCAGACCTATGACGTCCGGGGGAGGGATCTGGTGACCGGCCTGCCCAAAACGGTGCGCATAACCTCCGAAGAAGTTTACAAGGCCCTTTCCGAGCCGGTATCGGCCATCCTGGAAGCCATTAAAGGCACCCTGGAGCAGACCCCGCCGGAACTGGCTGCCGATATCATGGACCGGGGCATCGTCATGGCCGGGGGAGGATCGTTGCTGCGGGGCCTGGACCGCCTGGTGAGTGAGGAAACATCCATGCCCATCCACGTGGCCGACGAGCCGCTGTTGTGCGTGGCTTATGGTACCGGCCGGGTGCTGGAGAATATTGACGTGCTGCGCCGGGTGCTCATCAACCCGCGCAAATTATCGTGAGAAGATGGGTGTTGATCCCCGTTGACTTCGGGCAAGAGGCTATTTTTCCTGGTTATCCTGCTGGTTGTGGCCCTTTATGTGATGCGGATTACTGCTCACGGCCGGGTGGAGGTGCCACCCCTGGGGAACACCCTGGTGGATGCTTTTGGCACGGTGGAACAGGCGGTTACCAGGGCAGGCCGGCTGGCCAGGGATGTGTTCACCTTTCCCTTTTCCCTGGTCAGGGCCTCGCAACGGGCTCAGGAGCTTTCGGAACGGGTGGACCTGCTGGAGAGCGAACTGCAGCAGGCCAGGGAGTATCAGCTGGAAAATGAGAGGTTGAAAAGGCTGCTGGATTTTCAGAGCGGTCCGGCAGCCAGTTCCCATCTGGAACTGGCTGCGGCGGCGGTTATAGGCCGGGATCCGGGAAGCTGGTTCAGTACCATAACCATTAATAAGGGCCGGGCCCAGGGCATCAAAACAAACATGACGGTAATAACTCCCCGGGGTCTCGTGGGGCGGGTGATTTCCACCACCAGCCAGACGGCCACCGTTTTATTGATTACCGACCCCCGCAGTGCGGTAAGCGCCCTGGTGCAGGACAGCCGCACGCCGGGGATGGTGGAGGGAATCGCCGGGGGGGCCGGCAACCTGCGCATGATCCACATCCCCAATGATATGCCCGTGAAAGCCGGGCAGGTGGTGGTCACTTCCGGCACTTCCAGGAGCATTTTCATCAAGGGTATACCCGTTGGCGAGATAGTAAGCGTGAAAAGAGACCCCACCGGCCTTTTTTTTGAAGCGGTTGTCCGGCCTTTTGTGGACTTCAACCGCCTGGAGGAAGTGCTGGTGGTTACCGGAGTCCGTTCTCCGGCCCTGTAACCGCCGCCTGCCCGTATGATGACAGTATTTAACGGATGCCAGAGGGGGTTTTTTTCTTGCCAGGTATGGTGTTCCTGCCCGGCTTTTTATTGCTGGCCCTTTTATTGCAGGTAACGGTGGTGGATTTGATCCGCATCCGGGGTGTGGTACCGGACCTGGTTTTTATACTGGTGGTTTTTTATGCCTTCTGGAAGGGACAGCGGGAGGGGACCTTCTGGGGGTTTGTGGCCGGCCTCCTGGAAGATCTGGTTTCGGGCCACTACTGGGGCCTGAATGCCATTTCCATGGCGGCAGCCGGTTACCTGGTGGGCTGGTTTGAGACCCGCCTGTACAAGGAAAGCCGCCTGGTGATGATGGTACTTACTTTCCTGGCCACCGTCGCAGGCCAATTAATTTATTACCTCCTGCTGTTTTACCTGCAGGTCGTGATCTCCCCCGGTGTGGCCTTGATGGGAGTTATCCTGCCTGCAGCCGCATACAATGCCTTGCTGTCCGCGTTAATTTACCGCCGGTTTTACCGCTTGTACCTGAGGGGATGGTTCAGGGTGTCCCGGCTATAGTTTAAGGATGACCATGATAACGTCCTGTACCTTTCATGGGGAAAGGAAAAGGGTGAACGATAGGCAGGGCAGGGGGAAGGTTATGGCAACGGACGGGATTATTACCAGCAGGAAAGTGGAGAAAAAGTTGCAGGTTCTGCTGGGCCTTGTGATTGCTGCTTTTGCCCTTCTTTTCCTCCGCCTGGCTTACCTGCAGCTGGTGGAGGCGGACAAGTACAAGATGATGGCCCAGCAGAATCACCTGCGCCTGATCCCCATCGCTGCTCCCCGGGGGGAAATTTTCGACCGCAACGGCGTGCGCATTGTGGGCAACCAGCCGGTTTACACCATTTCTTTTGCTTACCTGGGGGTTGAGGATACCGATCGGGTAATTGCCCGGCTGGCCCGTATTCTGGTGGGTGAAAAATCATTCCAGGGCAAGACGGCGGAAGAAATTGAACAGGAAATCCATAAAAAACTTAAGGAGCAGAAATTACGTCTATATGAACCTGTACCCGTGGCCGATAAAGTATCCAGTGAAACGGTAAGCCGGATTGAGGAGCAGCGCCTGGAGCTTCCGGGAGTGCTCATAGACGTGCGGCCGGTACGGCATTATCCCTATGGGGACCTCCTGGTGCCCACCCTGGGTTACGTGGGGATAATGGATCAAAAAGAGCTGGAGGAAAACAAGGATAAGGGTTATACATTGGGTGACTCCTGGGGTAAGGACGGTCTGGAAAAATCCTTTGAATCCTACCTCAGGGGCCGGCGGGGTGCCCGCCAGGTGGAAGTGGATGCTCAGGGGCAGCCGGTAAGGGACCTGGGCGTAAAAGAGCCCGTCCCGGGGGACAACCTGGTGCTGACTGTTGACGCCCGCCTGCAGCGGGCGGTCCAGGATGCCCTGGCCCGGGGTATAGCCCGGGTGCAGAAAGAGGGTTACAGCCAGGCCAGGGCCGGAGCGGCGGTGGTGCTGGACGTCCGGACGGGGGAGATCCTGGCCCTGGCCAGCCATCCCACCTATGATCCCACCATTTTTACCCGGGATCTTTCTCCTCAAGAGTGGAACGAGGCCTGGGCCAAAATTTCCCGGGATCAGTCACTGCTCAACCGGGCCCTGGCCCTCTACCCGCCGGGTTCCACCTTTAAAATGGTGGTGGCTGCTGCCGCGCTGGAAATGGGTAAGATAACTTCCCGGTTCTCCATTTATGACACCGGGAGATATAAGTATAAGATGGACTGGAAGCCCGGGGGTCACGGGCGGGTGGATGTGGTAAGGGCCCTGAAGGTGTCCTGCGATACGTTTTTTTGGACCGTGGGAGCAATGCTCGGCCCCGAACCCATTGCCCGCTATGCCCGGGAATTCGGCCTGGGGCAAAAGACGGGGGTGGAACTCCCCGGGGAACACGCCGGCCGCATTCCGGGACCGGAACAAAAATACAAGCTGTGGAAACCCCTGCTGGACAATGTCCAGCGACAGATGGACGAGATCCGCAAAGAGTATGAAAAGCGCCTGGCCGGTGCCGGTGAAGGGGAGAGGGCGGCCCTGGAGCGGGAAATGAACCGCCGGCTGGCACCTCTGCAGGAGCAGTACAGCAAGATCGAATGGGAATTGACGTGGCGGGAATACGACACGCTGGATATGTCCATCGGCCAGGGTAATAACTACTATACCCCTCTTCAGCTGGCCAATTATATAGCCGCCATTGCCAACGGGGGTACCCTTTACAAACCTTACCTGGTAAAAGAAGTGGTCGCCCCCGACGGCCAGACAGTGGCCCGGTTTTCACCCCGGGTAATCCGCCGGGTCGACGTATCCAGCAAGACGCTGGAGATTATACGCCGGGGCATGCGCGAGGTAGCTCTGCCCCCGGATGGGACTGCAGCCGGTGTGTTTGCGGGGGCGGAATACAGTGTTGCCGCCAAAACCGGGACCGCCGAGGTCCATGGCCACGATAACCACGCCCTCTTTGTGGCCTTCGCTCCCTATGAAAAGCCGGAAGTAGCCCTGGCCGTGGTGGTGGAATACGGTGGCCACGGCAGCAGTGCTGCCGGCTCTGTGGCCCGGGAGATCCTGGATGCTTACTTCAGTTTGAAAAAAGCACCTCCCACTGCCGGGCTCTCCAAGGAGAAAGCAGCCGGGACACAGCAGGCTGCGCCGGCACCCGAACGCCCGGCTGCCAGCTCCGGGAATAACCGGCCCGGGCGTGCAGCAGCGGCGCCGCAGGCCCCCTCCGGCGGAGCGGGACGGGGGAGCTCTTCCGGGCAGCCTGCAGGTGTTACACCCCCCGCCGATTCCGGAGGGGGTACCCCGGCTGCCGGCTCGCCTCCCAATGAAGAGGAGACGGTTGCCCCGCCAGGTGCGGGCAACCAGCCCCCGGCCAACGGCAATTCCCCCTCTCCTTCCGGGGGTGCTCCGGAGGCGCCCGGGGAAGGGGAAGGACAATAAAACTATAATTTTTAGCAGGATTTGGTTGCCAGCTGTAGAATTTAAAGCACCACTGGGGGGTATTTACCGTGGGCAGGGAGCGGCTGTCTTGCACGGGGGAAATGGTAGATGATAATACTGTTCTAATTCAGCGCACCTTGCGTTCCGGTCAAAAGATCCATTACGACGGCAACGTGGTCATCATTGGCGATGTAAACCCGGGGGCCGAGGTGGTGGCCACGGGTAACATTATTGTCATGGGTGCAGTAAGGGGGGTTGTTCATGCCGGTGCCGGTGGAAATGAAAAGGCCATGGTACTGGCCTTCCGCCTGGAACCCACCCAGCTGCGTATTGCGGGTCATATCACACGCCCCCCGGATGGGCAGGATTTGAAACCCGAACAGCCTGAAATAGCCAGGATAAAAAACGGTGTGGTAACCATTGAAATTTATAACGGGGAACGCCAGGGATGAATGACAGGAAATTTTAAAGGGGAGGCCTGGAAATGGGTGAGGTCATTGTAGTTACTTCCGGAAAGGGTGGGGTTGGCAAGACCACCACCACGGCCAACCTGGGTGCGGGTCTGGCTGCCCACGGTCACCGGGTAGCTCTGGTAGATGCCGATATCGGGCTGCGCAACCTGGATGTGGTTCTGGGGCTGGAAAACAGGATAGTTTACGATATAACAGATGTCACCGGCGGGCACTGCCGCCTGCGGCAGGCCTTAATCAAGGACAAGCGGTTTGAGGGGCTGTTCCTTTTACCTGCCGCCCAGACCAAAGACAAAACGGCAGTCAGCCCGGACCAGATGAAGGCCCTGTGTGAAGAACTCAGGCAGGAGTTTGACTATGTAATTATTGACTGCCCGGCAGGGATTGAGCAGGGCTTTCGCAACGCCATTGCCGGGGCGGACAAGGCCATCGTGGTAACCACCCCCGAGGTGGCCGCTGTAAGGGATGCGGACCGGATTATCGGCCTGCTGGAGGCGTCCGAACTGCGGGATCCCAAGCTGATTATCAACCGTATTCGCCCGCGCATGGTGCGGCACGGGGATATGATGAGCATAGAAGATATTATCGACATCCTGGCCATCGATTTACTGGGAGTGGTGCCGGAAGATGAGGCGGTGGTGATCAGCACCAACCGGGGGGAACCCGTGGTTCAGGATGAACGCTCGCGTTCGGGTCAGGCTTACCGCAATATTGTTCGGCGCATCAAAGGTGAGCAGGTACCAATGATGAAGCTCGAGGAAGGCGGCTTGATGTCCCGCTTTTTGCGGCGCATGATGGGTTTATCCTAGTTTTTGCAGGTGAGGGGGGTTGGCCTTGCTGGATTTTTTAAACCGCTTTTTCGGGCGGGAAACCGGTGGGAGTAAAAACGTGGCCAAGGAGAGGTTGCGCCTGGTGCTGGTGCACGACCGGGCCAGTGTATCACCCCAGTTATTGCAAACTTTGAAGACGGATCTGATTAAAGTTATTGAAAAGTATATGGATATTGATGAAGAGGCCCTGGAAATCAACCTGGACAGCAATGAAACCCAGGTGGCCCTGGTGGCCAGTATCCCGGTTAAAGGTATGAAACGCGTTTCCAGGCACCTGGCGTCGGGTATTTGAAGGATAATTATCACCTGACCCTGTGGTAATTTGGTATTACCCCGGGGCTTTTTTGTCCCTCCGGGTTGGTATATAATTAAAATTGTATTTTTTAAGACCTGACCGAAAGCGGTGATTTTCTTGGTCAGCAAGCGTTTTGTCCGCAGCCTTGATCACACCCTCCTCCTTTCTGCCGCCGCGCTGATCTGCTTCAGCCTGATAACCATTGGCAGTGCCACCCTGGAATTTACCGATGAATCATTCAGCCGGTTAAAAGATCTTTTTTTTATGGTCAAGCTCCTGCACCTGGACTATACCTATGTTACAAGACAGGTTATCTGGATTCTGGTCGGGTTGCTCTTGATGGCCTTAATCATGTATATACCTTATGAGGATATCTGCAAGCACGCCCGGGCGCTTTATGTATTTAACCTGATCATGCTGGTGGCGGTAATCTTTTTGGGCCGGGAGGCCCTGGGAGCCCAGCGCTGGATTAGTATCGGCCCCTTTACCTTTCAGCCTTCCGAGTTTGCCAAGCTCATCATGATCATCACCCTGGCCAGTTTCCTCTCCGCCCGGGAAGGCCGCCTGGACCGCTTCCGGGACCTGCTGCCCTGTTTTGCGTACGTGGGGGTGCCCACCCTTTTGATTTTAATGCAGCCTGACCTGGGCACTTCCATGGTTTTTGTGGCCGTCATGTTCGGCATGCTCTACCTGGCCGGAGCCAGGCCGCGTTTACTCCTGGCCCTGATTGGTACCGGCCTGATCTTAATGATTGGTTTATTTGCTCTGCATACGTATCTGCATAAAGCTGATGTTAACCTGGAGAAACAGCTACTGGCCCTGGAACAGCAGAAAAAGGTGGCCGTTAGCGAAAAGGACAGGGGAGAGCTGGAGAAAAAATATCAGCAGGTGGAAAAGGATTACCGGGAGGTTCACCGCCGGCACGAATCTTTTCACCGTTACACCCTCAAGGAATACCAGATGACCAGGCTGACCGTTTTCCTGGATCCCCAGAGCGATTTGCTGGGCGCCGGATACCATATATGGCAGTCCCTCATTGCCGTTGGTTCCGGGGGGTTCCTGGGCAAGGGCCTGCTGGGTGGTACCCAGAGTCACCTTACCTTCCTGCCCATCCGACATACCGACTTTATTTTCTCGGTGGTGGGCGAGGAGTTCGGATTTCTGGGGGCAGGGGCGCTCCTGGCCCTGTACCTGGTCTTTCTATACCGGGGTTTGAAGATAGCCTCCCAGGCCAGGGACCTGCAGGGGACGCTTCTGGCCGGGGGAGTGGTCTGCATGTTTGCCTTTCACATCTTTGTCAATATCGGTATGACCATTGGAATCATGCCCGTTACCGGTATCCCCCTGCCTCTGTTCAGCTACGGCGGCAGCAACATGGTGATGAATCTGGCGGCTCTCGGGCTTTTGCTCAACGTTTATATGCGGCGCAGGAAAATCCTGTTTTAAATGTTAGGGAAGGCTTTTACCGGGGTAGCAGCAAAATGCTCCGGTTTATTTTTATTTTCAATTTCCTGTTTTGGGGGTGGGCTTGCGGGGGAAAATACGGGCAGGTAAAAAGGTGACGGCTTTTGCCACCGGGCAGCCTGTAGCCGGGGCAAAGGTGCTGGTGCTGGACATGGAGCAGGATAAGGTGCTGTACGAAACCACCACTGCCGCCGACGGCAGTTATGCCTTTGAAGGTATTGATGCCGGTACCTACCGGGTGCGGGTCGAAGCTCCCGATTACGAGCCCCGGGAGGAAATTACCGTGTTGTTTCTCCGGGATACGGTGAATTTTGTCCTCCACCGCCGGGTGGAGCGGGATGATGCCGTAGCCAATTAGATTTGGAATGGAGCTTGTCATATTTGTCCCCCCTGCCCAGTATATTTTAAACGGGGGGGGATGAACCTTGCTCTGGAACAGGCGTAAGAGGAGCTACTCCTTTTCTGAATTCCCGCGCGCGGAAGACTGGCCATACCGCCATACGCCTTCCAGGCGGAGCAGGAATAACAGCTGGTTCTGGCGGTGTATGGTGGCTGTGGTCATTTTTGCTATTTTGCTCCTGGCCCGGGAACTCCCCTCACCGGGCGGGGAGCAGGTTCGGGAAAGCCTGCGTTACCTCTTAACCACCGAATGGAACTACCAGCCCGTAATCCAGAAAGTGGTCCAGCTGGCCCTGCAAATGGTCAACGTGGACCAGCCTTTCCCCGGGGATACTTCCTGGGGCGCCCGCCAGACCCTGAGCCCCACCGGTGGGGAAAGCTTCCAGGTTCCCGTTTCGGGCAAGGTGGTGCGCGGCTTCGGCTGGATGGAGGATCCCCTGGATGGCCTGGAGCGCTTTCACCCCGGTATTGATATTGCAGCGCCGGTGGGTACGCCCGTGAAAGCCGTCCGGGAAGGTCAGGTGGCCAGGGTGGGCGAGGACCCTTCCCTGGGACGCTACCTGCTCCTCGATCACGGGAACGGGGATTATACCCTTTACGCCGGGCTGGCCGGTATTGCTGTGACCCCTGGCCAGCAGGTGGCCGGGGGACAGAAGCTGGGCGAAGTGGGGGATAAGGGTGATGTGGCCGGGGGCGGCCTGCACTTTGAGGTGCGTGAAAAGGGAAGGCTGATCGATCCCCTGATCAAGCTGCAGTTTTGAGGTGGTTTCAGGTGCGCCTGGGGCGGTTCATGGGGGTGGAATTATACCTGAATACCTTTTTTCTGGCCCTGCTGGGGCTGTTCTTTGTGGCCGGTATCCTGGGCAAGGGGCTGGTGGCTTTTGCGGTGGTGCTGCTTCATGAGCTGGCCCATGTGGCCTGCGCCCGTTATCTGGGGGTGCCGGTAAAAGAAGTGGAATTGCTGCCCTTTGGAGGAGTTACCCACATGGGCAGCGAACTGGTACTGGATCCTGCTAAAGAGGTTTATGTGGCTGCGGCAGGGCCGTTATGCAACGTGGTAATGCTTCTTCTGGGCCTGGCCGGCCGGAACTACGGTTTATGGCATGAAGAACTGGGGCCCTTTTTTCTCCAGTGCAACCTGCTCATTGCCGCCTTCAATCTCCTGCCCGCCCTGCCCCTTGACGGCGGCCGGGTCTACCGTGCCAGCCTGGCCGGCCAGATGAGCGTAAAGGAAGCCACTTACCGGGCAGCCACCCTGGGGCAGATTATTGCCGGGATTGTGGTGGTGCTGGGTTCCCTTGGCTTATTGCTGGGGTTAACGGGTCTGGATATTTTACTGACGGGGCTGTTTTTGTTTTTTGCCGCCACCCGGGAGCGGAGCATGGCTCCCTACCTGTTCGTGGGCCAGCTGGCCGGTAAGAAGGAAGAAATAATCAGGGCCGGTGTGCTTCCGGTACAGCCCCTGGTTGCCCTGGAGGACGTGCCTCTGGGTAAAATTGTCAGGCCTTTTCTGCTGCAGAAATTCCACCTGGTACTGGTTATTGACCGCCAGTGGCGGTACAAGGGCTTTCTTACGGAGGCCCAGATAGTCGACGGCCTGTTAACCCACGGGCTGGACCTGCCCGTGGGGCGGTTGCCTTTAAACCCGCTTTAATCGGGTTTACATCTTCTGGATATGCAGGTAAAATAATTTTAAGTAATGCCTTCCCGGGCAATAATACGATGCAGGAGGAGCTTATGTTTGAACTGGAACAGGTCTTGCACCGGGTACAGAAACCGGCCCGTTACGTGGGCGGTGAGTGGAATGTTGTCCGCAAGGACTGGGATAAAACTGATGTTAAGGTGGCTTTTGCTTTTCCCGATGTTTACGAGGTGGGCATGTCCCACCTGGGCCTGCAGATCCTTTATCATGTGGTGAACAGCCGGGAGGATGCGCTCCTGGAGCGCACCTTCGCTCCCTGGGTGGATATGGAGGGAGAGATGCGGCGCCGGGGGCTGCCCCTGTTTACCCTGGAGTCCCACCGGCCGGTGAAGGACTTCGATATCCTGGCCTTCACCCTCCAGTACGAGATGACATTCACCAATATTTTGAATATGCTGGATCTGGCAGGTATTCCCCTGCGCAGCGAGCAAAGGGGCCCCGGGCACCCTCTGGTGATTGCCGGGGGGCCCTGTGCCTTTAACCCCGAACCCCTGGCCGATTTTATCGACCTGTTTGTAATTGGCGAGGGGGAAGAAGTTATTCACGAGTTGCTGGATCTCTACCTGGAACTGGGCGGTCACCGGTTGGACCGCCAGCGCTTCTTGCACCGGGCGGCAGCCATTGCCGGTGTTTATGTCCCCTCCCTGTACCGGGTGGAATATCATGCCGATGGGACTATTTCCGCCATAGAGCCCGTGGCCAGCGGTGTGCCGGCGAGGGTGGTCAAGCGGGTCGTCCGTAATTTCGACCGGGCTCCTTTTCCGGTAAAGCCCCTGGTGCCTTCCCTGGGTGTGGTTCACGACCGGGGTATGCTGGAGGTGCAGAGGGGGTGTACCCGGGGTTGCCGTTTCTGCCAGGCCGGGGTGATTTACCGGCCGGTGCGCGAGAAAAGCCCGGCCACCCTGCTGCAGCAGGCCGATGAAATTATCAGGCACACGGGGTACGATGAAATTTCCCTGGTTTCCCTGAGTACCGCCGATTATTCCCGGATTCAGGAAATGGTACGTTCACTGCTTGACCGGCTGGAGGGCATGGGTGTGAGCGTATCCCTGCCCTCCCTGCGGGTGGATGCCTTTTCGGTGGCCCTGGCCCGGGAAGTACAGCGGGTACGCCGGGCCAGCCTTACTTTTGCCCCCGAGGCGGGCACCCAGCGCCTGCGGGATGTGATCAACAAGGGTGTGACGGAAGAAAACCTGATGGAGGCCGTATCGGCTGCCTTTGCCGCCGGCTGGACGGCCATCAAGCTTTACTTCATGATCGGCCTGCCCACGGAGAGGGAAGAGGACCTGCACGGCATTGCCGGCCTGGCCCGGCAGGTACTGGCCCGGGGAAAGGAAATGGGTGTGCCCGGGAACAGGCTCAGGGTTACCGTCAGTACCTCCTCCTTTGTCCCCAAGTCCCACACCCCCTTCCAGTGGGAGCCGCAGGTGGAGATGGAGGAACTGCGCCGCCGGCAGAGGACCCTGCGCGGCCTGTTAAGGGGTAAAGGGCTGGTCTTTCACTGGCACGAGGTGGAAGCCAGCTTTCTGGAGGCAGTCCTGGCCCGGGGGGACCGCCGCCTGGGCCGGGTGCTGGAGGAGGCCTGGCGGCTGGGCTGCCGTTTTGACGGCTGGTCCGAATGCTTTGATTTTGAGAAGTGGCAGGAAGCATTCCGCCTGGCCGGCATAAACCCGGCCCGGTATGCCTACCGGCGCTATGCATACGATGATCTCCTGCCCTGGGATCATATTGATGCCGGCGTGAGCAGGAAATACCTGGTTCTGGAGCATAAAAGGGCCATGGAGGGGAAAGCAACCCCCGACTGCCGCACCGGCGTGTGTCCGGGGTGCGGGCTCTGCCCCACCCTGGAAATTGAACCGGAATTGCTGGAGCGGGTTAAAGAGAATGCATCCGGATAAGGAAAGCTGTGGAGGAGGTAGCCATTTTGCCCCGTTACCGGATTGAGTTTCGCAAGGAAGGGATGGCCCGCTTCATCTCCCACCTGGACCTGGTGCGCACCCTGGAGCGGGCCATGCGCCGGGCCGGCCTGCCCCTGGCCTTTTCCCGGGGGTTCAACCCCCATCCCCGTTTCAGCCTGGGGGCGCCCCTGCCGGTGGGAGTGAAGGGCGAAAGGGAATACCTGGACCTGGAGCTGGTTACTGCGCTCCCGGAGGACGAGATCAAAGGACGCCTGAACGAGCAGCTTCCCGGGGGCCTTGAGGTTACCCGGGTCTGGTCCATTCCCGAGGATGCGCCGGCGTTAATGGCCACCCTGGAGAAAGCTACCTACCGGGTGGACCTGCGCCTGGTACGGGCAATCACCCCGGAGGACCTGCGGAAAATCATTGACGGCCTGCTGGCCTTACCTGAGATCATCATTACCCGTCGTTCCGGGGATAAAAAGGAAAAGACTCTGGATATCCGCCCGGGTATCCACGCCCTGTCCGGCCGGGTGGAAGGGGATCGGGTCACGCTGGAGATGTGCCTTGCCGTGGGCAGCCGCGCAACCGTGCGCCCCGAAGAGGTGGTACAGGTGCTGGCGGAACGGTTCGGGCTTCCGGTTGCGGACGAGCAGCCGGGGGTAAGCAGAACAGGCTTGTACTGTGGAGGTTAATTTGAAAGAAGGTTTTGGTTTTGTATAAAGAAATTGTCATTAACGTGGGCGAAGAAGAAACCCGGGTAGCGGTGCTGGAAGACCGGGTGCTGGTGGAAATGTACATTGAGCGTTCGTCCCGGCAGCGCCTGGTAGGCAATATCTTTCGCGGCCGGGTGGAAAACGTTTTGCCCGGCATGCAGGCGGCCTTTGTGGACATTGGCCTGGACAGGAACGCCTTTTTGTACGTGGAGGATGCTCTGCCGTCCCGGGGGGGTAATGGTTTTCACCACGGGCTGGGGGCCAGCATTGCGGACGTCCTGAAAAAGGGCCAGGAAGTAATCGTCCAGATTGTTAAGGAACCCATAGGTACCAAGGGGCCGCGGGTGACCACGCACGTCACCCTTCCCGGACGATACGTGGTCCTGATGCCCACCATGGATTACATCGGCATTTCCCGCCGCATTGAGCAGGAGCGGGAGCGGGAAAGGTTAAAGGAGCTGGCTGCCCGTTTCAAACCCGAGGGTATGGGATTAATCGTCCGCACGGTGGCCGAAGGGGTGGGCGAGGAGGATATTGCCCAGGACGTGCATATGCTGACCCGGCTCTGGCACAAGATCCTCCAGCGGGCCAGCCGGGGGCCGGTGCCCAACCTCATTCACCGGGATCTGGAGCTGATCCAGCGCATCCTGCGGGATGTTTTTACCGAGGATGTGGACCGCCTGACGGTGGACTCCCGCTCCGAGTATGAAAAAATCATGGAGCTGCTGGATATCACTTCGCCAAAGCTGAAATACAAGGTGTTCCTGGAGGAAAGGGAAAACATCTTTCAGGATTACGGCATTGAACAGGAAATTGAGCGGGCGCTCAAACGCAAGGTCTGGCTCAAGTGCGGCGGCTACCTGGTCATCGACCAGGCCGAGGCCCTTACCGTGATTGATGTTAATACGGGCAAGTACGTGGGCAGCACCAACCTGGAAGATACGGTGCTGAGGACCAACCTGGATGCGGCGGTGGAAATCGCCCGCCAGCTGCGCCTGCGCAATATAGGCGGCATTATCATTATCGACTTTATCGACATGCAGCAGGAAGGTCACCGGCGGCAGGTTTTAAAAGTTCTGGAAGAAGAAATCAAAAAAGATAAGACAAAAACCAATATCCTGGGGATTACCCAGCTGGGGCTGGTGGAGATGACCAGGAAGAAGGTCCGCCCCAGCCTTTCCGAGGTGTTGCAGCGCCCCTGCCCGTACTGCGACGGGCGGGGCAAGGTGCTTTCGGAAGAAACGGTGGGCATTCATTTTAAAAACCGCATTATTGAGCTGGCCCGTCGGACCAGTGCCGACACCATTCTGGTGGAGGCGCACCCCCTGGTGGCTGCCCGGCTGATCGGCAGTGGCGGTGTCAACCTGCGGGAACTGGAGCAGAAAACGGGTAAGAACCTCTACATCCGCGGTTCCCAGGGGCAGCATATCGAATCGGTAAGCATCCGGCCGCTTTACAACAAGGAAGAAGATATTGCCTGCACCCTCCCGGTAAAGCCGGGGCAGGTGCTGGAGGTCAAGGTGGAGGAACCCCATATCTCCAATACCAACGACGGCATTGCCCGCATTGACGGTTTCATCCTGGATATCGAAGGGGCCGGTTCCCTGGTGGGCGAAACGGTGCCCGTGGAAGTAAGCAAGGTCTACCGCACCTATGCCCGGGCCCGCCTGGTGAAGTAATTCCGTAATTGTTCAATACAACCGCTACCATCGGCGCTGTGCCTTGTTGTCCAAAGCGAGCGACTTGCGGAGCGCTGGAGCGAGCGTGGACAACACGGCACCATAGCCGGGTTACTGAACATTTACGTAAATTCCCGTATTGCTTGACAAAACCACCCGTTATGTTAAAATGTTATACCGTAGGCAGTTTTCGCGCTGCCGCAACCGCACGAAAGGGGTTTTGGTAAAAGGGCCGGCGCCCTACCTGCTTTCGGCGAGACCTGAAAAGGGGAGGTTTAAATCTTGTACGCCATCATTGCTACAGGCGGTAAACAGTACCGGGTACGTGAAGGTGATAAGCTGCTGGTGGAAAAACTGGCGGTGGAGCCCGGTGAAGTGGTGGAAATCGACCGGGTGCTGGCCGTGGAAAAGGATGGGGAGCTCCGCGTGGGCAACCCGGTGGTAGAAGGAGCCAGGGTGGTTTTAAAGGCCCTGCGCCACGGCCGGGGTCCCAAGATTATTGTTTTCAAGTACAAGCCCAAGAAGAATTACCGCCGCAAAAAAGGCCACAGGCAGCCTTTTACCGAAGTTGTGGTGGAAAAAATCGAAGCTTGAGGTGAATTTGCCCGTACCGTCCTACAGCAGGAGGTGAGTTTTATGGCGCATAAAAAAGGTGTAGGCAGCTCACGGAACGGCCGGGATTCCAATCCCAAGTTTCTTGGCGTAAAGCGCCAGGACGGCCAGTTTGTCACCGCCGGAAGCATCCTGGTCCGGCAGCGGGGAACCCGTATTCACCCGGGGCGTAATGTGGGCAAGGGCGGCGACGATACCCTGTTTGCCCTGGTGGACGGCGTGGTTTCCTTCCAGCGCAAGGGGCGCGATAAAAAGCAGGTCAGCGTGATACCGGTGGCGGCACAGGCTTAAAAAAAACGGCTATCCGGGCCAGCTCCAGGGCTGGCCTTATTTTTTAGCTATTTTCAATGAACGGCAGGGATTGCCTGTTCTGTATAGAAAATGTTAATCTCTAGAATTTGATGGCTGGAGGAAGTTATTTTATGGAACTGCAGTCCTTGCTGGAATTTATCCGCCTGCAGAGGCACGATTTTCTTAATCACCTGCAGGTAATTTCCGGTTTTATCCAGATGAATAAAGGGGAACAAGCGCGGGAGTATCTCCTGGGAGTGGCCCGGGAGCTGGAGCGCCTGGGCAGGGTGATTCACTTGCAGATGCCCGAAGCCACGGCAGCCTTTCTGGCAGCCCTCGCCCGGGGCAACCGCTTGCAGGTTGAGGTGGATTACGATATCCGGTGCCACTTGGGCGGCTGTGCTGTTTCCGGAGCCCGGGTGGGCAGGGCACTGGAAACAGCCTTCCAGCGGGTTTTATCCTTCCTGTCACCGCCCGAGGTCAGGATGCGGAGGCTGGAAATTATCCTGCAGGAGTCGGGGGAATGCTATACCTGCCAGCTGGTCTTCCCGTCCGGCGGTTTTCCGGGGGTAGAGGAAGAGCTGCAGCCTCTTAAGGATATTCTGTCCGGTCAGGACGGCCGGGTGGAGATGGGCGAAATATGGCGTGATAACGGGAAATTTTTTGAGGTTTTACTTTTCTTCCCCCGCCGGGAGCCGTAAGCATTTATACGGGTTGGGAAAGGGTATATTAAGTTATGCAGGGTGAGCGGTATGTTTTATGATACAGCGAAAATATACGTCCGGGGAGGCGACGGCGGAAACGGGTGTGTGGCTTTTCGCCGGGAGAAATATGTGCCCGAAGGAGGGCCCGCGGGCGGTGACGGGGGCCGGGGTGGAAATGTAATTCTGAAGGTGGATCCGGGCCTGCGCACGCTGGTGGATTTCCGCTACCAGCGTCATTATAAAGCTGAGCGGGGCCAGCATGGCATGGGAAAAAACATGCACGGCAGGCAGGGGGAAGACCTGATCCTCAGGGTTCCGCCGGGTACTGTGGTGCGGGATGCTGCCACCGGCGAGGTGATTGCCGATCTGGTGTACCCGGGGCAGGAAGCGGTGGTGGCCCGGGGGGGACGGGGAGGCCGGGGGAACGCCCGTTTCGCCACTGCGGTGAACAGGGCTCCCCGCCTGGCCGAAAAAGGCGAGCCGGGAGAGGAACGCTGGCTGGAGCTTGAGCTCAAGCTGCTGGCCGATGTGGGGCTGGTGGGCTTCCCCAACGCCGGCAAATCCACCCTGATCGCCCGTGTTTCGGCTGCCCGCCCCAAAATCGCCAGTTATCCCTTCACCACCCTGGTGCCCAACCTGGGCGTGGTGCGGGTAGGTGAGGGACGCAGTTTTGTCATGGCCGATATACCCGGCCTCATTGAAGGAGCCCACGCCGGTGCCGGGCTGGGCCACCACTTCCTGCGTCATACACAGCGAACCCGCCTTCTGGTGCACGTCCTGGATATTGCCGGGAGCGAGGGGCGGGACCCCCTGCAGGATTTTGAGATCGTCAACCGGGAGCTGGCCCTGTACGACCCGGACCTGGCGGCGCGCCCCATGTTGGTGGCGGCCAATAAAATGGACTTGCCCGGGGCTGCGGAGAACCTGGAGCGACTGCGCGGGGCCCTGGGTGACAGGTATGAAATCTTTCCTATCAGCGCTCTGAACGGGGAGGGCATCGCTCCCCTGATTTACCGCCTGGCTGACTTGCTGGATCAGCTTCCGGCCCCGGAGCCGGCGGTTGAGGAAAGGGTGCGCGTAACCAGGGTGGAGGAACCCCGGTTTACCGTGTCCCGCCGGGATGGGGTGTTTGTGGTGGAAGGGCGGGAGATCGAGCGCCACGTGGCCATGACCGACCTGGAGAATGAAGAGGCGGTGGAAAGGCTGCAGCGGATTATTTCCCGGATGGGCCTGGAAGAAGCTTTAAAGGAGGCGGGCATCCGGGAAGGAGATACGGTACGTATCGGGAGATTTGAGTTTACCTACATGGAGTAAAGAAAGCCTCCCCCGGCAAAGGGGAGGCCTCAAAATTTATGGGTAGCGCACAGGGAGTGGGGGAGCCGGTCCCGCCCGGCCCGGGCAGGCGGTGGTGGCTAAAAGGGTACGAAGATCAGGTTAATCGGCAGGTAGGACGCCGCCGGGGGCATAAAGCGCAGGGTTTTCCGCTGGCCGGGTTCGACGATGCCCACCAGGGCTCCCTGGTTGGGCGGGTTCAGCATACCCCGGTTGGGCAGGTAGAAGGGCTGACCTTCCCAGGTGGCCGCCCCGGCAAAGGGCCCGCCCCGGGGTGAAAAGAACACGCCCATGCGGTACTTCGACTCAATGGTTATTTCGTAGGACACGCCGTAATTGCCCTTGTTGTACCCCACCAGGTTGGTAGTCCCGTCCCTGCCGTAGAGGAAGGAGTCACCATCCCCGTCGGCAATGATCAGCCGGGCCGGCTTGTTTTCATAAAGGTGTACGGAGAGGAACCGGTTGGCCCGGGGGAACGTGCCCCGGATATGTATGCCGTCGGGAGGCAGGACGGGCAGGTTGCGGTATACGGTTACCGGATCCCCTTTTTCCAGGGCCAGTATCGTTAATTGCACCTCCCGGTCGGTGTTAAGGTCGAGGATGCCGTGCACGCACAGGCCCGGGGCAATGGGCCTGCTGTCTTCAATTAAAATACGGGTTTCCCCCGGTTTGATATATATGGTCCGGACCTGCCCCGTATCCGCCGCCAGGTAACGGTAGGTGGCCGCCCGGCCCGCAGCCATGGGGTCCCCGGGGCCGGCAAGGGCCTGCCTTTTAATGGTGACCGCGGCTGTTTCCAGGCCCTGGTTGGTGGCCAGGAGGTAGACGCGCTGGCTGACGGTGCTGCCGTTGATGTGATGGTAGTAAAGCCTGGTGTCTCCCTGCACGGTATCAGTATAGAGGATGCCTTCCCGGGTGAATATTTCCGGGCTGTTGCTGACTACCAGCATTTCCCGGTTCATGGTGGTGGCGGGATCCACCACCGGCAGCTGCAGCACTTCAATACCCGACAGGTCCAGGGGTTCTCCCGGGATGGGGTTGTGCAGGTTGTAGGTAATCTCGTCCATAACCACTTCCCGGGTAACGGTGATGGTTTTGCTGGCTATTTCACTCCACGCCCCGCGGCTGTCCCTGACCTGCAGGGTGACGGTATATTCCCCGGGTTTAAAGAAGGCCCGCTGCTTGCCCGTCCACTTTACTTCCACCAGCTCGTCCCCATCAGGGTCATAGCTTTCATCCCGGTAAATTACCGTCTCCCCCTGGGCCACAGTGGTTTTTTCAACTTCAAAGCGGGCTACCGGGGGCCGGTTTGGTGGGGGCGGTGGAGGTGGTGGGAGGGGTGGTGCCAGCCTGATTTCCCGGTTGAAAGCGTCATAGTACACCTGGTACTTGAGAGTTTCAGCAACGAAACGCAGGGGTACCAGGGTGGTGCCGTTGCTGATTACCGGTGCACAGGGCAGCTGCTGCACCTCTCCTTTAACCACTGCCGTTTTGCTCCCCGGATTGAGCTGTACCCGGCCTTCCTGCGCGCTTATGGTTATCTCCCGGGACCGGCTGTCCCAGGACACTTCCATGCCCAGGGTTTCCACCAGGAAACGCAGGGGCACAAGCGTTACACCATCCTTAACCACCGGTGCTGCCGGGAGATCATAAACTGCCCCGTCAACCGTCGCCTGGCTGGAGGACAGCTTCAGGGTAATTACGCCCGTGCTGGCAGCAGCCGGGTTGGTGAAGGAAAGGAAAAACAGCCCGGAGAACAGCAGGGCCATCAGGAGCCCGGAGAACAATCGTTTCATGAAAAACACCTCTTATCAATTTTGTTGGGTTAATCCTGCCTGGATAACCGGGACGGAGGTTTTTCCCGTGCCCGTACCAGCGTATTCACCTCCCCTGTCTAAATATATGGACCCAATATTTTAGACGCATTATGGCGAAATTTGGTTTCACAGTATCCTGAGAAAATAAGCGCCATAAATAAGAGTATTTTGGCACCGGCCTGCAGTTTATGGTATACTGTTGCCGGTGGTGATGTTCATGGCCGGGGAAAGGGACTTTCGTCACATCAGGCGCATTGTGGTTAAGGTAGGTTCCAGCTCCATAATCCACCCTACCGGCCGGCCCAACCTTTCGCAGATGGAACAGCTGGCGCGCCAGCTGGCCGATATACATAACCAGGGCAGGGAAGTGCTCCTGGTTACTTCGGGGGCCATCGGGATGGGGCTGCACCGGCTGGGCTACACCCGCCGCCCCAGGACCCTCCCGGAAAAACAGGCCGCTGCGGCGGTGGGACAGGGCATGCTCATGCACCTTTATGATAAATTTTTTGGCGAATACGGCGTTCCCGTGGGTCAGATTCTCCTTACCCGGGAGGATTTCAGCGACCGCAAGCGCTTTTTAAATGCCCGCAACACCATGTATGCCCTTTTGCGCCAGGGGGTTATCCCCGTGATCAATGAAAACGATACGGTGGCGGTGGAGGAAATTAAGCTGGGGGATAACGATAACCTGGCAGCCCTGGTGGCCACCCTGGTGGATGCCGAATTGCTGATACTTCTTTCGGATATAGAGGGCCTTTACGATGCCGACCCCCGCAAGGACAGCGGGGCCAGATTGATCGCGGAAGTGCACGAGATCACGCCGGAACTGGAGGCCCTTACCGGGGGGGCGGGGTCTCCGGTGGGTACCGGGGGCATTGTAACCAAGCTGCAGGCGGCGCGCATTGCCATGCATGCGGGTATTGTTACCGTGCTGGCCAGTTCTTCCGAAAAAGATGTGGTCAGGCGGTTGGTGGCCGGCGAACCCCTGGGTACGATATTCTGGCCCTGCAGCCGTCTGGAAAAGAAAAAATGCTGGATTGCCTACAGTTCCACCGTGCAGGGCCGCATTTACGTGGATGAAGGAGCAGCGCGGGCGCTCAAGGAAAACGGTAAGAGCCTCCTGCCTTCGGGGATCACCCGGGTGGAGGGTTCCTTTGAAATGGGCAATACCGTGAGCATCTGTGACCCGACGGGTAAAGAAATAGCCCGCGGCATTGTCAACTATTCCTCCGCGGAAGTGGAACGCATTAAGGGCCTGCAGACCAGGGAAATTGCCAGGGTTCTGGGCCACAAGGACTATGACGAAGTGGTCCACCGCAATAACCTGGTGCTGGATATATAATGCATGCCATAGCGGCAGGGATACTGGGGGTGAAGGTTGATGGAACAAATTGAACGGGAGGTAAAGGAAAAAGCCCGCCGGGCCAGGGAGGCAGCCCGGCACCTGGCCTATCTTTCCACGGAGGTTAAGGACCGCGCCCTTCTGGCCATGGCCGACAGCCTGGTGAGGAACCAGGAACGCATCCTGGAGGCCAACGAAATTGATGTGCGGGCGGGACGGGAGAAGGGGCTTTCCCGGGCCCTGATTGACCGCCTGCTGCTGACTCCCGAGCGGATCGCGGATATGGCTGAAGGTTTGCGGGCCGTGGCTTCCCTGCCCGATCCGGTGGGGGAAGTGGAATCCATGTGGTTGCGGCCCAACGGCCTGCAGGTGGGACGGATGCGGGTTCCCCTGGGAGTGGTGGGGATGATTTACGAGGCCCGGCCCAACGTTACTGTGGATGCCGCCGGCCTGTGCTTGAAGGCGGGCAACGCTGTGGTGCTGCGGGGCGGGTCCGAGGCCATCAACTCCAACCGCGCCATCGTGGCCGTTATTGCCGCTGCTGCCGAAGGTGCGGGTATTCCCGCCGGCGCCATCGAGCTCATTGAGCATACCGACCGGGCGGCAGTGAATGTGATGCTCAAGTTGAACGGCCTGCTGGATGTACTCATCCCCCGGGGTGGGGCGGGGTTGATCAGGACGGTGGTGGAGAACGCCACCGTGCCGGTAATTGAAACGGGCGTGGGCAACTGCCACGTTTATGTGGACGAAGGTGCGGACCTGGAAATGGCCCGTTCCATCGTCATCAACGCCAAATGCCAGCGTCCCGGGGTATGCAACGCCATGGAAACGCTCCTGGTGCACCGGCAGGTGGCTGAAGAATTGCTGCCGGGACTTCTGGAGGATTTAAAAGCGGCTGGAGTGGAAGTGCGGGGATGCGCAAAGACCCGTGAGCTGGTGCCCTGGGTGGTACCGGCCACGGAGGAGGATTGGGCCACGGAGTACCTGGACCTGATCCTGGCCGTGCGGGTGGTGGAGTCCATGGAAGAGGCCATGGAGCACATTTACCGGTACGGCACCAGGCATTCCGAGGCCATCGTCACCCGGGATTATGCCCGGGCCCGCCGGTTCCTGCGGGAAGTTGATGCGGCAGCGGTGTACGTCAATGCTTCCACCCGCTTTACCGACGGTTACCAGTACGGCTTTGGTGCCGAGATCGGCATTTCCACCCAGAAACTCCATGCCCGCGGTCCCATGGGGTTAAAGGAGCTCACCACATACAAGTACATTGTTTTCGGGGAAGGCCAGATCCGGAGTTGATATCTCTGGACATCCTGTCCGCGGCTCCGCCTCATCCCGTCGCCCGGGCCTGGCCCGGCAACGCTCACTCCAGGTCGCTCCTGCTGTAAAACCGGGGCACATAAAAGGGACAGGCTTTGATAAAAGGCCTGTCCCTTTGAATTCTGGCGGTCAGGCCCTGGCCTGCAGGGTGGCGATGGTTTCTTCCGCGGTGATGAAGCGGGCGAATTCGTCGCAGGCCCGGGAATGAAATTTGGTGCGGTTGCGGATGATCTTGAATTCCCTGGTTATGTTCATGTCCTTCAGCCGTACCGGCTTGATGGTGCCCAGGGCCAGCTCCTTGCGGATAGTCCACTTGGAAAGGAAAGAGATACCCAGCCCCGCTTCCACGGCCTGCTTGATGGCCTGGGTACTGCCCATGACAATTGTCCTGGCCGGCGTGACCTCCAGCTGGCGCAGGGCGTTTTCCGCGGCTATACGGGTGCCGGAACCCTCCTCCCGCAGGATGACGGTGCAGGGTTCCAGATCCTCTCCCGTGACCTGGGATTTGCTGGCCAGCGGGTGCTCCGGGGAGACGATGAGCACCATCTCATCGATTAAGAAGGGCTCCACCTGCAGGTGGGCGTGCTCCACCGGTCCTTCCACCAGGCCAATATCAATGCTCCCCTCCAGGGTCTGCTCAAAAACCATGGCCGTGTTGCCAATGGTCATGGCCAGCTCCACATCGGGGTACTTCCGGGCGAAAGCACCCAGCAGCCGGGGGAGCACGTACTCGCCGATGGTCATGCTGGCCGCCACCGCGATTTTACCCGTAACCAGTTCCATGAGATCGGTTACCGCCCGCTCGGCTTCCTGGTGCAGGTTTAAAATTTTTTTCGCATACGAGTAAAGGATGGCGCCGGCCTGGGTCAGTTCCACCTTTTTATTTGAACGGTCGAAAAGCCGCACCCGGTAGTGTTCCTCCAGGGAGTGGATGTGCTGGCTGATGGCTGGCTGGGTGAGGTTGAGCGCCTCAGCAGCCCGGGAGAAATTTTTCTTTTCCGCGACGGTTACAAAAACCCTTAATTGGTGATCGAGCACTATCTTTTCTACCCTCCAGTTGTGAATATATTTGGTGCTGCCTCTGGTTTGATATTTCCTGAAAAGCGGCAAATGCTGGGTAACTCCGTTGAAAAATGTGAATTATTACATACTTAATAACACTTTTTAATTCTATACGCACCCGCCAATTGTGTCAACAAGGGGTTGCTTTTTGTCGCCCCGGCCATTAAAATGTTGCTGAGGTTTTGGCTTATGACGCGGATATGGAAAAGATTGGGTATTATGGGCGGTACCTTCGACCCCATTCACTACGGGCACCTGGTGGCTGCCGAGGGAGCCCGTCATGCCTTTCAACTGGAAAAAGTTATTTTCATCCCCGCCGGCCGTCCCCCCCATAAGACGGGCCGGAAAATCACCGATGCGCACCACCGCTGGATTATGACGGAACTGGCCGTGGCCAGCAACCCTTACTTTGACACTTCCACCATTGAAGTGGATCGGCCCGGTTATTCCTATACCATTGATACGGTGCGGGAAATGCGGGGTTTGTACCCGGGGGCGGAAATTTTTTTTATTACCGGTGCGGATGCGGTGCTGGAAATTTTGAGCTGGAAAAACGTAAACGAACTGCTGGAAATGTGCTGGTTTGTTGCCGCTACCAGGCCCGGCTATCCCCTGGGAAATTTAAAACGCCGGCTGGCGGGGATAAACCCGGAGCACGTGAAGCGCATTATCCCCATGGAGGTGCCGGCCCTGGCCATTTCCTCCACGGAAATCAGGGCCCGGGTGCGGGAAGGGCGCCCCATCAAGTATCTTTTGCCCGAGCCGGTGGAGGCGTACATCCTGAACCGGGGGCTGTATAAGTGAATGGCCCGCGGAGGGGCAGCACCTGTCCGGAATAAAGCCGGGATGCAGGTGCAGCCCGCCGTGAGGCCATCTTTTACGTTAAGTTGTTTACAGGTTTTACTGTTTAATTGATGCCTTTAGGGGCTTTAGCACACGGCGGGCGTTTTATCCACAATCCACAGGAAGAGACCGTTACCTGTAATTGGACAATCCAAATGCAAGCTGTTCCCAACAGTCTGGTAGTTTCTGTTATTTGCCAGAGGTTGGGCTATTGGGTGGTTTAGCGACTGTACCTAAAAGATGCTGCGTAATAGTGTTCATAGCAAAACCTAGTGGCAGTCATCCGCGCAGTACACCCACACAGTCTCGCGCACAAATACCTCGTGAAACCGGTTTTTCTGATCGACCAGGGCCTTCCTTCGGCTATGGTATAAACGAGGAGATCCGCCGGGACGGGGAGGTCCGTGACGTCCCACGCTACAGCAAAATATTTTTAAATCGTATTGATATTCTCAATAACAATAACCCCTGTTTTAAAATCCAAGCAATAATAATATTCTTTGTCATTTGTCCTAGCAACAACATACCAACAAACATTACCTTCATTATAGGGAGCAAGGTATATTTTTTGAACCATTTCCCTTATAATGCCTTTTTGCTCCAATATAAAATATACTCTCTCTTCATCAATACCTTCATCGATCATGACCGAATCAACTTCGACTACTTGACCAGTATATTTATCTTTTTTCAACCATAAAGCCTTATTACGGTCAAACTCATCTTTTCCTGCAATCATTGTATAAGTATCCAAAAATTCGGAAAAACGAATTGGTGTGTATTGCATATTTTCAATATCTTTTAAGAGTTTATGACTTAACACATATGCTTTCGCTTCTTCAAAATCAGGCCCTCTTACAGGACCAATTAGTGGTACATTATTTTTATAAAGATTTTCATTACCCGGTAGTTCCAATCCTTCAGATGAAATTTTAACAATTCTCATACGGCTATCCCATACGACTTTTGCTCCTAACGCTTCAGTAATAAAACGAAGCGAAACCTAGTTCGCCCGTTTACAATAACTGGTGGCTGTTCGAAAAAAACAATTTTACGATTTATAAATGCTTTAGAAGAGCCTATAGTCAAAATTACTTCCACATCTCCCTTTTTAACTAATACCTGCGGATCCTTCCAATCTATAGATGCAAAAAATATTTCAGCAATTTTTCGCAACGGCACCAAAATTCTTCCATTTACAACGATAGGATCCTCGTCAAAGGTTATTTTCTTTTCATTTATGTATATTTTTATATTAGCGGGACTGTACCCAATGACCATAGTGGGAAAAGTCATTATAGGAATAAACATCAATAATAACAATAAAATATATCTATTCATTTTAAACCACTCCCCGCATGTGCATAAAATTAATTAAATTAACCCTAAAAAATAATCTTTACTGGGAGGCCATATAACTTAGAAAAAAGTAACGCATTAATTTTCAATAGGTCACCCTAGCCTCTCAGTAAAGACTAATTATTTTGTTAGATCGTGAACCTCCATATACTGATGACCCTCACAGGATCCGTTATAATAAAATTCAACCCATCCAACACCCGTGACAGAATGATCTCTATAATAAGTTTGACCAACAAAACTTATAACATTTGGCCCATTATTTGTAATTCCTGATTTATACGCATTCCATGTGGGTGGATTGAGATACCATGCATCTGCGCTGCTAACACCACGATTTCGAGCAAAATTTCTCATTCCTGGAGAAATATTATTCACTGGTGTCGATCCATCACTTCTAGTGCCCATAGCAGTCCTCAATTGATACAACAACTGTTCATCGGATAATCCTCTGACTAGTTCTGGGAAACCATGATCAGCCCAGTACTTCATAATATTTGCTGCTGACGTTGGAGAACAACCGGAAGGCCCTGACCATTTAAACAAGTAGCTGTACAATGAGTCAGTGGCGTCATATATTTTTATGGGTTCTTGGATTTTTACGGTTTTATTGCGCCATACAGAATCTTTATTAGCACTTTTATCAAGTAAAACCATACGAGACCATCCTTATAGCAGTATGCAATAAAACCGGTATGTTCAAAAGCGCTATCTGAATCCAAATTATACTGAATAATATCTCCAACACCTAAGCGGGTAATATCGCTTGTTATATAGCCAGACGGTGTTCCGTTAGTGGTATTGTTTACTATATATTCTTTTAGTGGGTCGACATTGCACCATGAAGCTGACCAAGTATCATCAGCAGTTGATCCACCGGCGTTCCGGTAATACCAAGTGTAGGGTCCTGTTGTGTCATTTAAAGTTGCTCCACCTGCTCTGATATTTTGTGAAGCATAGTTTGTGCAGTCACCGCCCTGTGTGGAGAAGTCTATATAGTTTGGATCATATCCATAACCGTCGTCACTAGTATCTTTGGTGGCATATCTATCAGCATGTTGTGCAGCGCTAGTACGATCGTACCACCCTGTTCCCAGCGGAATAACCGAATCCTCTTTCTCTAGACTAAACGTGCTTGAGCTCATATTTTTTAGAGTATCTATGTTCCTGCTGAATCGCGGTAGCATAGAAAATAACTCTTCAATGGACTTACCTTGTTCTTTGTTAAGCCTGATAAGTTGTGTTATTGAATCTTCATAAAAATCATTAATAATTTTCCAGGATGAGCCAACTTTTCTTAATGTAATTTCATGAAGCGTGCTTTCTGTTGTTTCAAATGGGAGGTTTTTATATTGGTAAGTACATGTATCAAAAACACGGACTTTCGCGTTGTTTCCAGATATTTTTATTTCCTCAAAATTTGGTTTGAGGCTGAATTTCTCTATGGGAAGATCTCTTAATTTTCTCCACTCTACTAATATGCGACGTACATCTTTCTCAAATTGTGCACTCCTGGCTGAAACCGGGTCCTCTCTAAAAAAGAAGTTGTCAATTGAAACCTCAGTTAATGTTGAAAGTGATTCGTACTTGGAAGCAAAATACTTAGTTATTGTTGACTTGATTGCAGCCTCATCAGCAACATTTGCCTGGCCTAAAGTGTTATTACCAAACATTGCTAGTATTACTACTGCTGGCATTACTGTCAATTCTCACTTTGATTTAGCCCAACCCCTGCCCATTTTCGCAGATTGAACAATCTGCAACTATTTCCGATACCAGAATAATCTGCAACTGCTTCGCAAATTGTGCTGGTATTTCAGGTCAGTCAGTCCGTCTATTCACCAGAATATGACAACCAGTGACTGACCCCTTTTCTTCCGGCTGTGGAACAGGTAGAATATTTGCTGGAAGTGACCGCCATGCAGCAGATATTTTACACGCCTGTACCGCCGGAAGAATACGCCCGCCTGGGCAAAGATTTTCCCTTTCCCCAACCACTCTCATGCCCCAACCCCGGTTGTCTG